>JBNGDU010000116.1:0-36624 GCA_049975025.1 Anaerolineae bacterium | reverse complement strand
CGCCCAAGGTCAGGCGTGCACCTACGGCCCCGTGTTAGGTATAGGGCACAGACCCAAAGAGCGCTCCCATGCTGAACAGATGATCGTAGTCTCAGTGTAAGCGTCTCATAAGATAAATGCTACTGTGAAGATTACCAGTCTCGGGTATGCTCGAACAGATCATACGAACGAGCATCTGTCTACGTCAGAGGTCGAGATGAGCCTGCGCCCAGACCGCTGCCTCGACCCGGGAGATAACGTTCAGCTTACGCAGAACATTGCTCACGTGGAAGTCGACCGTTCTGACGGTCACCACAAGCCGTTGAGCGATCTCCTTGTTGCTCATGCCCTCGGCGACGAGCGCCAAAACCTCCAGCTCTCGATCCGTCAGGCTATCTCGAACGAGGGCCACCTCGGCCTCCCACCGCTCCGCGCGGGCCAACTGGTCAGCGGTCCATAGCGTGTCACCGTCCGCGATCGCCTGTACGGCCCTCACGATCTGACCAGGAGCTTCATTCTTGAGCAGATAGCCAACAGCGCCGGCTCGTACCATGCTGGCGATATAGTGATCGTCATCGTAGGCGGAGAGCGCCAGGACGGACGTATCCGGACAGCGGCGCTGCACCTGAGACGCCACAGCACCTCCCTCCATGCCGGGGAGTTGGCAGTCCAGGACGGCCACGTCCGGTGCGAGGACTGTGATCTCGTTGAGGGCCGATTCTCCATCATCAGCCTCACCGACGACCACAATATCCTGCTCGCGATCGAGAAGCACGCGCAGTCCAAAACGCAGCGCAGGATGGTCGTCGGCAAGAAAAACCCTGATCATAGCGCCGTCATTCATGGTCCGGCACGCGCCTCCATCAGGAGCGCATCGAACTCCTCCGCCGCGTCAACAAGGCGTCCGGGATGCTCCGTCAAGCTGAACCAGTCCCATTGATCGCTGTGAGGGAAATCGTCCAGAAACCAGCAGAGAGCCTTGATCTGCGGCTCCCCGTTGACCACGTCAAGGGCCGTCGTGAGCCACCCGGCGGGGTAGTTTTGTGCCGGTGGTATGCCGGCGGCGCGATTGTAGGTGTTGGTCGATACGATGTACACGGGCAAGCCGCGGGTGGTCGGATAGGCGTTAGTGATCTCCAGCCAGTCTTCGTAGACGCGGAAACCCGCCTGTGCACCTCCCCACGCCTCGCGTGACAGATCAGTCCTCGGCTCGTCGGCGCGCAACGCCCCCGCCATCTCCGGCACGTCGGGACTTCCGGGCGCCTGCATGTCAAACCCATCCGGCGCCCCCAAGGGGACGCCTCCCCGGGACTTCGCCAGAGCCGACGCATCGAGCAGACTGACGAGGCAATCCATGTAGTTGAGCCAGGGCACATCGATGGCATACGGCTCAGAACACGACGTCTGCCAGTCGGCGTCATCGCCGGTCCAAGGTCGCAGAGGGCCGACAATCACACGCGCTTTAGGATTCTCGCCCCGTATGACCTGAACCGCGTTATCGGTGTGAGTCGGATCCTCACCGTAGCCATTGAAAAGCCGCGCGTACCAGGCCGGCGTGATCGCATCGTCGGTCGCGGACAAGGCCTCGGAGGTGTTGAAATCGCTGCCGATGATATAACCGTAGACGTGCTCAAGGCGCTCGTCTCGCGCCAGACGACGAACGTAGGTCAGATACTCGGCCAAAGCCACGTAGTCTCCCGTGGGTGGCAGGCTCTGCTCCTGTTCGTAATCGACCCGCACGAGCACGCGTAGGCCCTTCTTCTGATGTGTCGCGACCCGAGTCGCCAGGTCGTCGACGCCCCAATACGTCTCTTCAGGACGTAGCGCGTAAGTGATCTCCACGGCCCACCCGCTCCGTCCATGCCAATCTCGGTCAAGCCGCGGCATCACCACGCCCAACTTGGTAGGCAGGTGAGTAGGTCGATCATCGCGCGGAACGCCCACCACAACACGACCGCGCTCCCGACATCCGGTATGGCAATCCCGGTAGAAGATGAGCTCATATCCCGCTTGGTCGGGCACGCGATAGGTCCAGTGCCAGGTCCACGTCTCTGCGCGCTTCGTGGCTTCCCCCTGTGCAGTTGCGGGCACGCCATCCACGACGAGATCCACGAAGGACCACGGTTGAATGTCCGTGACCTCAACGGTAGCCACGGTGCCTGGTTGCTGGCCTATGCCATCAAGCTGATAGCGGGGCCAGGCGAGGCGATCATCCTCCCCAGGGATCACCATGACCGTACCGGAGATGGGAAGTAGCCAGTAGCCTCCCAGGAGAACCACGAGCACGATCAGCCACCACGGCTTGCTCACAGACAATAAATCTCGCACTTGGCTCAACATCCTTCGGATTCAGCGACCGACATCGCCCGGGCGACGCGCGCGCTGCCCACCCTCGGTCACAGGTTCCAGCGGCAGGCGGAATCGAGCGCAGACGCCGCGTCCCTCGTAGACCGGGCTCATGATCTCGAGCTCGCTGCCGTGGTGTCGGAGAATCTCCTCCACCACCGCCAGGCCCAGTCCGCTTCCCGCCACGTCGTCGGCAGCTGCACGGTAGAACCGCCGCTTGACGAAGGATAGGTGCTCTTCGGGAATCCCGGGGCCTGTGTCACAGACAGCGCAGGAGATCTCGCTCTCGGTGCGTTCGAGTGAGAGCGTGATGCGCGTTCCGACGTCACCGTATTTAAGGGCATTGTCAACCAGGTTAAGAAAGGCCTGGCGCATCCGGTCGGCGTTGATCGGCACCAGGGGCAGCGCCGAGGACGCCTCGACCTCGATCGTCATCCCACGCCGGGCCGCCTGGGGCGCGCTCTGGATGGTGACGTCCTCGACCAGCGCCAGCAGATTGACCGGGCGCCGGGTAAGGGACTCGGTCATCTCCAGGCGCCCCAATTCCAGCATATCGTTGATTAGGCGCGACATCCGCTGAGCCTCCCGCCGCGCCAGCTGCAGCGACTGTTGCTGGACCTCTTCGCCGACGTCCTCGAGACCAAGAATCTCTAGGTGTGTCAGCAATGTGGCGACCGGCGTGCGCAGCTCATGACCCAGATCGCTGAGCAGCATCTGGCCTGCGCGCCGAGTCTGCTGCTGGGCGCTGACGTCCAATAGGATGACCACATCTCGATTCCCCAGTGTGCTGACCCACCAGCGCGCAGTCCGACCGGAGACAAAGGTCACATTTCGGTAGCGACCGGCATCGTCCCCCTCCTGCCTGACGGTCGTCAGGTCCTCCCGCAACAGCTGCGCCCAATCGGTGTGCGGCATGGTCCCTGCATCGCCCGAAAGCTTGAGCAGATGTCGGGCCTTGTCATTGACGTAACTGACCGACTCACCCTCCAGGATCAACACCCCAAACGGGGCTTGTCCCAACACGCGAACCAGCGCTGACTCATCCTCCGCCACCGCGCACTCAGGGTGCACACGCCGTGTGCGGCGACCGACTACCCAGGAGATCACCCCGAAGGCGACCAACAACGTGATCAACAAACCGAAGACGAACCACTGCAGGTCGATGATCAGCATAGCCACATCCCAGTCTCTCGAGCCTCACGGCAGACCTACCTCAGAACAGCAGCGGCAGGGCTCCCAGTTTGAAAGAGCTGCCAAGGTCAGACGGCCTCAGATGCCGGCAGATCCTCCAAGCTCAGCGAGAGCTTCTGGGACACACCGTCATCTCCCATTGAAATGCCATAGATGGTGTCTGCGACATCCACCGTGCCGCGGTTGTGGGTGATGATGACGAATTGGGTTTCGCGTGAGAGCTCGACGAGCATCCGACGGAAGCGACCGACGTTGGCCTCATCCAACATGGCGTCGACCTCATCGAGCACGCAGAATGGCGTGGGACTTACCCGCATCACCGCGAAGAGGAGCGCCACTGCCGTTAGACTGCGCTCACCACCAGACAACATGCTCAGTCCCGACGTGCGTTTGCCCGGCGGCCGCGCCGTGATCTCCACGCCGATTCGATCTCCCTCCTCCTCCACCAGATTCAGGCTCGCCGCTCCCCCATTGAAGAGCATGTCGAACACGCGCGAGAACTCCGCTGCGATGGAGTCAAAGGTCGTGCTGAACATCGTGTCCATCATCTCGTCAAGCTCGTTGATGATCTGTCTCAGATGAGTTGAGGCGCGCTCCAGGTCCTCCATCTGCTCGCGCAGGAACCCGTGGCGTTCGGCAAGTTCCTCATATTCCTCCCTGGCACCCGGATTGATGGGCTGAAGGCGTCGAATCTGCGTCCTCAGATCGCGGATCTGGCTCTCCAGGCCCTCAGGCAACTCAA
Source organism: Anaerolineae bacterium (assembly GCA_049975025.1). Taxonomy (GTDB): domain Bacteria; phylum Chloroflexota; class Anaerolineae; order B4-G1; family SLSP01; genus PWVB01. The sequence goes on along the minus strand of JBNGDU010000116.1, from coordinate 32,366 downwards.
CCACCGTCGGCAACGGAGCCACGATCGCCTCCAGCGGCAGCGGTTGCTGCACCGATATCGTGTCGGGAATGTTGTCCACGACGATGCCCAGGGTCTCCTCGATCTCGCGACGCAGCGACTGGAGCTGGTCCTCGCGGCGCCCCGCCTCGACCTCAGCCTGTGAAAGAAGCTGCTCCGCCTCGCGTAGCGCGCGCTGTCCCTCTTGCTCTCGAGCCTCGAGATCATCCAGGTTCTGCTCCATCTCCGCGAGTTCAGCCTCCAGAGGCGGTATTTCTCCCGAAAGCGCCTCGGCCTCAGCCTGAGCCTTCTCGTAGGCCTTAGCCATCGCCTCGAGATCCTCCTCCAACACCCGGAGCTCGCCCGTAAGCGACCTGATGCGATGCTCCTGTCCCTTGACCTGTCGTTCGATCCGCGTGGCCTCGCGCTGCTGACTCTCAAGAAGCACCTCGAGGCTTTCGTGCTCCTGGGCCAAGACCGCGACCTCGGTGCGCCGTTCGGCGACGAGACGAGCGCTCTGATCATCCGTTAGCCGGTTCAGTTCGGTTTTCAGCTCAGACAGCTGGGATGACAGAGTCGTTAATCGCTGTTGAGCTGCAACCGCCTCATCGTGCAATCGATCGATTAGCTCCCCAAGACCCCGGCGTGATTCACCGGCGGCCTCCAGCCGGCTCTGCTGCCATTCCCCTTCCTGGAGCGTGCGCTCGAGCTCACGGACCGCTTGCTCCACCTCACGCTCCGCGTCTTGGTGCTTCACGACCACCTCCTGTCGTCGGGACCGCGCCGCCACGCGTTGCACCTCAAGCGACTGCACCCGTGCCGTGAGCTCAGACCGCTGATGGGAGAACGCCTGCACTTCCTCACGCAGCGCTCCGGCTTCACGGCGAAGTTCGCGCCGCTCGCGTTCGCGCTCCAAAAGCCCCGCCCCCCGACCGTTTCGATCATCTCCCCCGGTGACAGATCCGCCCGAGCGCACGATCTCACCCTCAAGCGTGACGATCCGGAAGCCTCCGTGGAGCTTCTCATAGAGCCGGCGAGCGGCGACGAGACTCTCGGCGACGGCGGTCCGCCCGAGGAGCAGCTGTACGGCAGGTTGGTACACATCGTCATAACTGATCAATTCGGAGGCCACGCCGACAATACCGGGAACCGAAGGCGGGTTCAACAGGGAGGGTGGGCGGAGGCTGTCAAGTGGCAGGAAAGTAGCACGACCGGCCCGCTTACGCTTCAACCAGTGGATGGCTGCCTGGGCGTCCTCCCAGGACGCAGCCACGACGTTCTGTATCTGCGACCCCAGCGCGGCCTCGACAGCCCGCTCCAGCTGCTCTGGGACCCGCACCAGCGTTGAGATCGGACCGGGGAGCCCCTCAAGCTCACCGTCCTGGACGGCCTGCAACACAGCGCGGACACCGGCATACATGCCGGCACCCTCAGCGTGCAGGCGGTCTAATGCTTCCAGGCGAGCGGACACGCGCTGGTGATCCGCTTCCTTACGCCCCACCATCCGCTCTAGCTCGCCAAGCTCGCTGCGCGCAGCCTCCAGCGCTGTATTCGCGTCTTCTTCCTCCTGTTGAGCGGCCTGAAGCCTCTCCTGCACCGCGTCCAACCGCCTTCGGGCGAACTCAACCTCACGCTGTTGCTGCCTGCGAACCTCGGTGTTCGACGCAATGGCATCCTCTAGGTGGTGAATCTGATCGGTGACTTCTTCGAGCTGAGACTGAGCCTGATCCAGGCGGCTCTGTCGGTCCGCGAGGCGGTGGCGTAGCTCCAAGGCTTGGCCCTCACGCTCAGTCTGGCGTCGGAGCACCTCATGGCGTTGTTGTGCCAAGGCCTTTTGAGCCGACTCGGCCTCCGCCAGATGCGTCCGAGTCTTCGCCAGACGCTCCGCGTTGTCCGCTATTCTCCGCTTCAGCGCTTCCATTTCCTCTTGGGCGGAAGCGAAAGCAGATCGAAGCGGACCTAGGTTGGCCTCGCTCTCCTCAATCCGATCCTGAAGTTGGCGCCGCCGCTCCTGGGCGACAGCCAGTTCCCGCTGTCGGTTTCCCGCCTCGGTGTGCTGCGCACTGCTCAGACGGTGCAACTCCGCCAATCGCTCGCGTCTTTGGTTGATCTGATGTCTTTGATCTACGGCTTTCGCAGTCAGAGCCTCAACCTGCTCCAACAGGGCTAGTGCCTTGTCCTCCCGGTAGGCGACACGCTGCCGGACCTGCTCGAACATCGCCAGACTACGGGCCCACCGGTACCCGTACCAGATCCGCAACGTTCCGCTGAGCTCTTGCTGTAGACGGTCGTGCTCTTCGACCTTCGCAGCCTGTCGATGCAGCCTCCGCAAGCGCGGCTCGATCTCACCGACGATATCATAGATTCTCTGAAGGTTTAGCTTGGTCTCCTCCAGGCGCTCGACCGCGTCCTCACGCCGACTGCGGTACGGTGTGATCCCGGCCGCCTGCTCAAAGAGCGCCAACCGCTCTTGGGGCCGGAGTGACAACACCTGATCGACCAGCCCCTGGCCGATCACCAGGTAAGCATCCCGTCCCAGGCCGCCCCTGTTTAATAGGTCGCGGAGATCCATCAAGCGTACTTTGTTGCCGTTGAGGATGTAGTCGCTCGTGCCGTCCCGATATGTACGTCGCTCCACCGTGATCTCTGCGAACTCGACCGGCAACCAGCTGTCGCTGTTGTCAAAGGTGATAGCGGCTCTGGCCATACCCGCCCGCGCCCGGCGTTTGCTCCCGGCGAAGATCATGTCTTCGCCGGTCTTGCCGCGGATCGATGTCAGCCGCTGTTCCCCTAACACCCATCGAATGGCGTCGGCGATGTTGCTCTTGCCGCTCCCGTTAGGACCGACGACCGCGGTGACGCCCGTTGGGAAGAGGAAGGTCGAGGGATCGGCAAACGACTTGAATCCCTGGAGTTCGAGTTTCCTAAGTCGCGGCATTAACCCTCCGAGACGCTTTCGCCTTCCCGATCCTGCTCTGCCAGGGTGCGGGAACCCTCGATCAACACAGGTACGCCCCGCACCAAACAGAAGCCCACGGCAATCCACGTCAGGATCTGCGCCACGATCGAAGCCGTCGAGGCGAGCGAATGGCCTGCAGTGCTCAATCCTCGCTCGACAGCCAGGAAGAAAAAGGCAGCCGCCTTGACCAAAGCGTAAGGGGTGCGAAGCCAGGGAGATTTCACGAGGAAGCGTCCCAGGTCAGACCTCATAAGGTCAAAGGGCTTCAGCCCCTGAGCGGGAGCCATCGACCTCAAGGCGTCTACAAATACCCCACGCACCAACACGATCAGGGGGACTACGACCGATATCAAGCCAAGATGTGCGAAGACAACCCACATCACGAACTCGACCGAGCGATCCGCAGCGATGTCCAGCACACTGCCAAGCAAAGTCGTCTGATCCAGCCGTCTGGCGATGAGGCCGTCCAAGAAGTCTGTGAAGATCGCAAAGAGGACCAACCCGGCCGATATATAGTGAAGGATAGGAGCTTCTTGATACAGAAAAACGACAGCGACGCCCAACACAAGCACGCGCAGCAACGTCATCAGGTTAGCAAACATGGTCCATACCCTTTCGCCTGGACTCGTTTCAGACGGCCTAAGACAACACGGCTCGTGGCATCTGCCTACGAGCTCAGAGCTTCCGGCAACGCATCTGCCTTCAGCAGATGCCGTAATCCGCGCAAAGCCAGGACCGGCCTCATCCGGGCATTCTCAGGCAGAGAGTTGTTGGAGAGCACGTTCGCCCAAGGATGGCCCAGAAGCTCCGCCATCTCCCAGTCCTCACTAGCCAAAAAAGTCGCAAGGTGCTCCCGGGATATCCTCAGCAAGTTCACCTTCGCGCGATCGACCTGGAAAGCCTGAACGGGAAGTAGGTAGGCGGCCTGAACGAGCGCATCCGGCACTTCATCCCCCCCACCAAGGCGGGGCGGGGTGAAGATGAACAGATATGGAAAATGGGCATCCACCTGTTGGAGCACCTCGACTTGGCATGATTCGTCAAGGAGATAACTGTAACCTGCCGGGAGGAAATCCACACTGCAGCGCCAGGCTGAACGGAGATAGCGCACAAGCGCGTGGTGAGGCGGGAATGTGCCATCCGGCTCAACTCTGGGCGCACCAACGCCAACGGCAACACGACCGTTGGGAAGCCGCCCCCAATAGCGCTCCGCGCCAAGCTCAAAGTACATGTGCCTACCATCGAACACAAAGCCAGCCAGCGCGATCAGACGCAGCGAACGCCCAGAGATGGTCGGAGATTCCTTTCCAGATAGTCCAGGATAGACATCGAACAAATCCACTTTAACTTTATTCCTTTCAATGCGTAATCGACTGAGATTATACCACCGGCGTCGAGCTATCCAAGGATCGGTGATAGGTTAATAGGAGGTTGGTTGCAGGGCGGCACAGCCCGCAATCCAGCGAGTGGAGTGGTCCACGAAGAGGACTCGGTCGCTCTGGCGCGGGTCAGTTCGTGATGGGTTCAGCGAAGGCATCCGGCTTTCAAGCGGAGGAATCTGAAGAAGTGCTCGAGAAAGCAAAAACCCCACCACAGTGGGGTTAACGGAGCCAGCATCCGGCTCAACAGTCGTGATTCCGGCAATGCGACCAACCGGTGCCAACCGACGGTCTGCCAACGCGTTATTCGAAGGGATTCTCCACCTCGTCAGGATGATACTCCCACAGAATCCTCTGGCGTAACATGAGATCGGTGTTGCGAATCTTGAAGGCCAGGTCTCCAGCGATATTGCGCATCAGACGATAGCCGAATCGATGATCCTCCTCACAAAGCTGGAGAAGATAGGCGCGGTTCAAAGCTTGGAGCCGCGTCTCCTCAGCGGCGGCCCGGGCCGAAGCCGAACGCATACCCTGATCCACAAGTCCAATCTCACCAAAGGTCTGACCGGGCCAGAGCGTAGCGATGACCACAGGCTGCGCCTGTGAGGAATCGAGCCCCAGGAGGCGCGGATCGATCAGGATCTCCACCGCACCGTCTGTGATCACAAATAGGTCACGGCCCGCCGTGTTCTCCTCCATGATCATCTCACCCAGTTCGTAGACCTGCTCTCGACAGGCCTCAGCGATCTGAACTAGATTCCTCCGAGGTATGTTGTGGAAGAGGTCGACCTGACGCAAAACGCCGACCAGTGGCGACAACGAGCCGTACTCGCCTCGATCAGAGCGTGAGACTTGGTCTTCGAAATATGAGCGCATACTCTATACTCTCCCGCCTCAATTCCAACGATTCATCTAACGAAAAGTATAATGCGTTCCACCAAGGTATCAAACGTGACGAGTGAACATCGTGGGAGATCCGGGTCGTATCGTCACCCGTCGATCGTCAGGGGTCACTCGTCACCTTTGGACCGAGCGCGACACAAGACTGAACCGGCCATCACGCTCCGCTCATCGCCCTTCACGCCCCACCATCGTTGACTAAAGCCCTATCTTCGGTACAATGCGAGCATCTCAACGTGCGCGCCTGGCCCCGGGGCGCACAACACAGATGTTACACTCAGTATGGAGCGAGGAGAATCGATGAGCAAAGGTTGGACCAGCGACGAGATCCGAGAGACATATATGAGCTACTTTGAGGAACGCGGTCACACCCGCGTGCCGAGCTCTAGCCTCGTTCCTCAGGACGACCCCACCCTGCTCTTCACCAACGCCGGCATGAATCAGTTCAAGGATGTCTTTCTGGGCACGGGCACGCGCCCCTACACCAGAGCCGTGGATACGCAGAAGATCATGCGGGTCGCCGGCAAACACAATGACCTCGAGGACGTGGGTCGCGACACCACGCACCACACCTTCTTCGAAATGCTCGGTAACTGGTCCTTCGGTGACTATTACAAGAAAGAGGCCATCGCCTGGGCCTGGGATCTGCTGACCCGGGTCTACGGCCTGGCGCCGGAGCGTCTGTACGCCACGGTCTTTGAGGACGATGAGGGGGACCTCGGCCTTGACGAGGAGGCCGTCAAACACTGGCACAGTGAAACCGCTATCGAGCCCGATCACGTTCTGCCCTTCGGTCGGAAAGACAACTTCTGGGAGATGGGCGACACCGGCCCCTGCGGGCCGTGCAGCGAGATCCATTACGATCGAGGTGCCGATGCCTGTGATATGCAGGACGTACCCGGACACGTGTGCGAGGTGAACGGGGAGTGTGCGCGCTTCACGGAGATCTGGAACCTCGTCTTCATCCAGTACAATCGCCAGAGCACGGGGGATCTGGACGCCCTGCCTGCCCGCCACATTGATACAGGTCTGGGCTTCGAGCGATTGGTCTCCATTCTGGAGGGCAAAAGCTCCAATTACCGCACAGACCTCTTCTGGCCCCTGATAAAGCAAGTTCAGCGGATGGCAGGTCACACCGATGAAGAGCGTGAGGCCAATATCGCTGCTTACCGCGTGATCGCCGACCACACTCGCGCCGTGACCTTCCTCATCGGCGACGGCGTTATGCCCGCCAATGACGGTCGCGGATACGTCCTGCGTATGATTCTGCGCCGCGCAGTGCGCTTCGGACGCACCCTGGGCTTTGCACAACCCTTTATGGCAGAGCTGGCGGATACTGTGGTTGAGCGGATGGGCCACGTCTTTCCGGAGCTGCCCACACGCGTTGACTTCATCAAGGCCACGATCGTTGGCGAGGAGGAGCGCTTCCTGCGCACCCTCGACCAGGGACTCGCGCGCCTTGAGGAAACGATAGCTGAGGTCAAGGACGCAGGCGAGCAGGTGCTGCCCGGCGAGCAGGCCTTCTTCCTGCATGACACACTGGGCCTCCCCTTTGAGGTCACGCGAGATATCGTGGAAGAGGCAGGTCTCAGGGTCGACGAGGCTGGCTATCACGAGGCGCGTGAGGAGCAACGGGCTCGGGGACGCGCGGGCGGCGAGTTTGAGATGGAGGCAGACGAACACGCCCAGCTCTACCCGGTGCTCTACGATTGGGTGACGTCCCAATCACCCGACGTGGAGCTGGCGTACGATCCCTACGGCCAGATGCAGGTCGAGACCAAGGTAGTAGGGATCCTGCGAGATAATGAGATCGCCACCGAAGCCCACGAGGGCGACGGCGTGGAAATGGTGCTGGAGACCACGTGTTTCTACGTGGAATCAGGGGGGCAGGTCTCCGACACGGGCCGGATCGTCGGTCCGGATTGGGAAGTACGCGTCACCGACACCCGACGCCCGGTCGAGGATATGGTTGTGCATATCGGCACCGTCGCAAGCGGCACGCCGAAAGTGGGACAAGCCGCCACCGCGGGGGTCGACGCCGAACGGCGGTGGGACATTATGCGTAACCATACGGCCACACACCTGCTTCACAAGGCGTTGCGCGAGGTACTGGGCAGCCACGTCCAGCAGGGCGGCTCCGTGGTCGCCCCAGACCGTCTGCGGTTCGACTACAATCATAACGCTCCGATGACGGCGGAGCAACGTGCCAAGATCGAGCGCATCGTCACCGAGGCAATCTTGGCCAACTACGAGGTGAACGCACGCCAGGAGAAGTACCGTGACGCGCTGGAACAGGGCGTGATCGCATTGTTCGAGGAGAAGTACGGAGACGTCGTGCGGGTGCTCCGCGTAGGGCCGAAAGATGAGCCCTTCAGCCAGGAGCTCTGCGGCGGCACCCACGTGAATCGGACGGGCGACATTGGGGCCTTCGTGCTGCTCACCGAGGGTGGCATCGGGTCCGGCATCCGCCGTGTGGAGGCCGTCACCGGTCGCGGCGCATTACAGGCGATGCAAACCACGCGCGGACGCCTGGAGGAAACGGCAGTTATCCTGGGCGTACGCGTCGACGAGGCACCGGCGCGCGCGCTGCGGCTCCAGGAGGAGCTGCGTGACGCGGAGCGGGAGATCGAAAGCCTCAACCGGAAACTCGCCCGCACCAACTTCCGGTCGCTGCTGGATGACGTGACCGAGATCGAGGGGATTCCGGTGCTCGCGGCGCAGGTCGACGCGCCCGACGCCGACACCCTGCGCGAGATGGCCGATTGGTTCCGCGACAAGATGCAGGGCGGCGTGATCGTCTTGGGCACTGTGTCCAACGGCAAGCCGCTCTTGATCGCCGCCACGACCAAGGAGCTTGCGAAGTCACGCAACGTGCACGCCGGGAATCTCGTACGAAAACTCGCTCAGATGGTGGGCGGCGGTGGCGGCGGGCGACCGGATATGGCGCATGCCGGCGGTCGCGACGCCGACAAGCTGCCGCACGCGCTCAGTCAGGTGCCGCACCTGCTGCGCGAGATGATTGCCTGATATTTGGAAGACACGCAAAAACCTCCACCCCGCCATGGGCTGGAGGTTTTTGCGTGTCGGAGGATCTTGAGTCTCTCAAGCCAACGTGACGGCCTATGCGCGGGATCTCGGCGTCATGAGATCCGGGTTACTACCACCACGGTCGAGGCTCTACGTTGGTTAAGCCCCGGTCGCGACTGAGCACATACGACCTGTCAGGCTTGTGAGACGTGACAGGTCTGCAACCTGAAGTCACCTACGGCCTGCAAGGGGCTTCCGAGCTGTCTCGACCACCGCAGCTGCCAGGTCATAGCGGTTGAACGCCGGCATAAGATAGACGCCTTGCGCGAAAGCCCGGCACCGGTCGATCAGCCGGACCGCGATGCGCACGCCTTCCTGCGGCGCGTCGTCGCCGGCGGCCTCCAAGCGATCGAAGATCTCGGGCGCGATGGTGATGCCCGGCACCTCGTTGTCCAGGAAGCGCGCGTGCCGCACCCCGTAGAGTGGCAGCACCCCGATGAGGATGGGCACATCCAGCCTGCCATAGCGCTCAACGTAGTGCCGCAGCAGATCCTGGGCCGCCTGAGGGTCGTAGACCGGCTGGGTCAGGAAGAAATCGACGCCTCCCCGGATCTTGCGCCGCATGACCCTCACCTCACGGTCGGGGTCGTTGGGCGTGAGATTCAGGGCGCCCCCGACGAAGAAGGAGGTAGGCTGCCCAATGCTCGTGCCGGCCTGATCCACCCCGGCGTTGAAGCCTTGTTTGATCAGCTTGATCAAGCCGGACGGCACGACGTCGTAGTCGTCCATCGCCTCCGGGTAGTCGCCGATGGAGGTGGGATCGCCCATCACAACAAAGACGTTACGAACTCCCAGCGCATGGGCCGCCAGCAAATCTCCCTGGACGCGCAGCAGGTTGCGGCCCCGTGTGGGAAAGTGGAGCGTCGTCTCGATCCCGACCCGATCCTGTATCAGCGCGCAGACCGCCCAGGGACTCATGCGCATCCGCGCCATCGGGCTGTCGGCGACGTTGATGACGTCAGCCCCGGCCTCCTTGAGCAGATTAGCCCCCGCCACCAGCTTATGGGTGGCCAAGCCTCGAGGGGGATCGACCTCCACGGCGAAGACAAACCTGCCCCCCGCGAGCTTCTGCGAGAGCGCTGACGGTTGGTCCGGCGCGATGTCGATGCCTACGGCGCGGCTCGGGCCCTGTCGCTCAGGTATCCGGACGAACGATGGCCGTCCAGCCTCAACGGCGTCGCGCATGGCTCTGACGTGGTCCGGCGTGGTGCCACAGCAACCGCCGACGACGCTCGCTCCGGCCCCGTAGAAGGCCCAGGTATAGTCGGCGAAATAGTCAGGCGACGCCGGATAGCGAATGCGCCCCCCAACTTGCTCTGGCCAACCGGCGTTGGGCTTGACCCAAAAGCGGCCCTCGGGCACGGTCGACTTCATCCGCTTGAGGATTCGCAGGAGCTGCCAAGGCCCGCTCGAGCAGTTGGCGCCGATCACATCAACGCTCGCCTCGGCAAGACGATGGGCCACAGCCTCTGGGTCGTCGCCGAGGAGCGTACGGTCATCGCGAGTATAGGTCATCGAAGCGACGAGAGGTAGGTCGCAGACATCACGGGCTGCGCGCACGGCAGCCAATACCTCCTCGAGATCTGTCTGCGTCTCGATGACAATGAGGTCGGCGCCGGCCTCCGCCAGCGCCGAGATCTGCTCGGCAAAGGCAGCTCGGGCCTGAGCCTTCTGCACGCGCCCATAGGGGACCATGCGCACGCCCAAGGGTCCCACGTCTCCCGCGACCAAAACCTTCCTGAAGGCCGCCAGCACGACGCGCCGGGCGAGATCCACACCAGCCTGGTTGATCTCTGCTACGGCCTCCCCCAGTCCGTGCTCATCCAGTTTGTACCTGTTGGCACCAAAGGTGTTCGTCAGAATGATCTGGGCCCCGGCGTCGATATAGGCCCGGTGGATCTCGGCAACCAACGCTGGCTGGGATAGGTTCAAAGCGTCAAAGCAGGTGCTGAAAGCCACACCCTTGACGTTTAGCATCGTGCCCATGGCGCCGTCAGCGATGACCGGCACATCGGCATCGCCCAGTAGACTGAGGAATCCCTTGGTCTCCATCAGGGAGCCTCAACCTGGCTAGACCGTGGTCCTACAGTTGCAGATATAGACGTGCACATGGATCGGTCAATCCTCAAGTTCCTCGCGTATCGCGTACACGGCCTCGACCATGTGCTGCAGCGAGGGAATAACCTCATCCCACGCCCGGGTTTTCAGGCCACAGTCGGGGTTCACCCAGATCTGCTGAGGCTCCAGATGCTGGACAAAGGTGCGCAGCTTGCGCTTGATGAAGTCAACCGTCGGCACTACCGGACTGTGGATATCGTAGACGCCAGGCCCTACCTCACGGGGATAGCCGTACTCGGCCAACTCGCGCAGCGTCGCGTCATCACTCCGGGCGTTTTCAATAGAGATCACGTCGGCATCCAGCCGATCGATCGCCTCCAAGATGTCGCCGAACTCAGAATAACACATGTGTGTGTGAACCTGTGTCTCGGGCGTGGCGCGCCCCGTCGCCAGCCGGAATGCGTTGACGGCCCAAGTCAGATACTCATCCCAACGCGCCCGCTTCAGCGGCAGCCCCTCGCGCAGCGCGGGCTCGTCCACCTGCACCGCCCGGGCTCCAGCCGCCTCCAGGTCAGCAATCTCGTCTCGCAACGCCAGCGCAAGCTGGTAGGCGATCTCCCGCCGTGGGATATCGGTCCGCGGATAGGACCAGTTGATGATCGTCACCGGGCCCGTCAACATGCCCTTAACGGGCTTCTCGGTGTAGGACTGAGCCACCTCGAACTCGCGGACCGTCATCGGCTCCGGACGGGCAACGTCGCCATAGATAATCGGCGGGCGCACGTAACGACTACCGAAGCTCTGCACCCACCCATGGCGGGTGAAAGCAAACCCCGTCATCTTCTGCGCGAAGTACTCGACCATATCGGTGCGCTCGAACTCACCGTGAACGAGCATGTCCATCCCAAGGCCGTCCTGGACGCCGACGGCATAGCCGATGAAGGCATCGATCCCTGCTTCGTACGCCGCCTGGTCGATCTCACCACGACGGAACTTCGCCCGGTGGCGGCGGACCTCGCGGGTCTGCGGAAAAGAACCGATGGTCGTCATCGGGAGCCGGGGCAACGAGACCTGAAGCGGACGGCGATCGGCATAGGGTAGATCCCGCCTGAAGTCCCGATCCGTCAGGCCATCCACCCGCGCCTGCACCTCCTCATCAGCGGGAGCGAACTCGTAGAACTGCGACCAGGGCGCCGCCATGGCACCCAACTTCCCGTCAGCCACCTTGCGCAGCTCACCCAATTTCTCCTCAGCGAAAGCCAAAACTCCCCGCAAGGCATCAGGAAGCTCCGTCTCCCGCGCAGCCGTGTAGGGCATGAACTGCAGCGACGACGAAGCGGCGATGCGCAGGCGCTTCCTAATCTGCTCTGGAAGGGCGTCATTCAGCCTGTCCAATAACGAGCCCATCTCGTCGGGCCGAACCCGCCAGACGCTACGACCGTCCACCACCCCGGCTGCCAGCGTCTTGTCCTCCGGCCACCCATGGGCCTCGATGAGAGCTAGGTTATCGCCACGGGTAAAGTCGAGCGACAGGACATCGACGGGCAGCGCAGTCACCCACTCATAGGTCTCGCCGAGATCATCGAAATAGGTCACAAGATTGAGCGTCAGACCAGAGGTCGCTAGTGCCTTGTAGAGACCCTCAAAATACCGTTGAAGCTCATTCGCCTCGCTCGTCACCAGGATCGGCTCGTGAAGCTGAACCTCCTTGACGCCAAGCGACGACAGCGCATCGAGGAGCTCCAAATAGCGGGGCAACATCACGTCCAGCGCAGTATCTGCCGGTACCTCAAGATGTGAGAGCTCAAGCAGAGTGACGGGGCCAATAACGATGGGCACAGCTCGATCACCGAGAATCTTCCGAGCGCGCTCGACGAGCGCCAGGAAGTCCGCGACGTCAGTCTCGGACTTGGGCGCCGCGTCGATCTCAGGCACAAGATAGTGGTAGTTGGTATCGAACCACTTCGTCATCTCGAGGGCAGGAACGTCAGGGACGCCACGGGCCATCGCAAAATAGCGCTCTAACCCCTCGAGCGGCTGGAATCGTTGGGCCACGAGCCCGAAGCGCACCGCCCAGTCCAGCATCTGGTCGTAGAGCGTCGCGCTACCCACGCCAACGCGGTCGATGCCCTGGGCCAGCTGCGTGCGCCAGCTCGCCTCGGCAACTTCCCAGAAAGTCCGCGTCAGCGTCTCAAGATCGACGCTGCCCTTCCAGTATCCCTCCAGCGCCCGCTTGATCTCCCGGTCCTTGCCGATGCGAGGATATCCTAATGTCTGCGTTTGGATTTCGCCTGAGTCTGCCATATCATCCCTCCCGAGGTAGAGCACTCCGTCCCCCGTCAGCGCGAATTCAACGATATCCATCTAGAAAACACTATTTAGTGTACCCGAAGGCGGGAAGGTGTCAACGGCGAGAAGCAACCAGGGTGTACGCATCCCAAGTCGGGAAGAAGCGGCGATACAGTAGAGTGCGAGGGAGATCCGCAAACTGAATGGGATCCGTGTTAGCATCTCTCACGATGTCTTGTGGTTTGGCTGTATTAGCGTTCTACGATGTCCTGATGGACGACGGTTAATCGGCACTGGTTACTCGTTGCCGTCTTGGCAAATCACGGAGTTGTGGCATACTGCGCGCCGTGGAGACGATCAACATTCAAGCAACGGACGACCGTTACACGGTCCGCGAGATACTGCGTCGCGTCGAGGCAGATCGCGTCCTGCTCTTCCTGCCCTGGGGCGTGAACCAGGGCTGGATGGAGCCGCTGGACTTCGAGGTCCAGCGACGTGTAGCGCAACAGCGAGACCTGCGGACGGCGTGGGTGATCCAGGATCCAGCACGCCGGGCGGTCGCCCGCGACACAGGCCTCAGGGTCTTCCGGTCGGCGGAGGCCGCCGAGAGGCATCTACTCGGCAACGGGCACCCCACAAAGGAGACGTCGCAGCCTGAGCTCGAACGTCCCAAGCATCCCTGGTGGGCGCCTTTGCCGAAGCGCCCTAAGGCGCCTCCGCGCGAGGGTCCGCCGGCCTGGCTACTTGCGATCGAGGGCGTTGTTCTCCTTGTTGTACTGGTGGTCGTGGCTGCTGCTTTCCTGCTGGCCGTGCCATCTGCAGAGATCGTGCTCCATCCGTCCAGCTTAACCTACTCGCGCATCGTACCGATTTCGGTGGATCCTACCCTTGAGCAGGTCGATCTCCAGCGCAGCGTGGTCCCGTCGGAGCGCGTCGGTGAGGAGTTCGAGGGGTACGCTGAGGTCGTGACCAGCGGTAGGGGACTCGCCTTCTCGGGCACCGCCACGGGCAGTGTGCTCTTCACCAACCTGCTAGGCCAGGACTACCGGGTGCCAGAGGGCACAGTGGTACGCACATCCGCCGGCTCTTATCCTGTTCGCTATGAGACCACCGCCGACGTCACGGTGCCAGCTTTCGGACAGATGGAAGCCCCGGTGCAAGCGCTCGTGGAAGGACCCCGTGGCAACGCTGCGGCTTATCAGATCAACCTGATCGAGGGCGTCGTGGGCTTTGCCGTCCGGGTCACCAATCCTGAACCTATCAGCGGCGCCGAGAGCAGCGCGGTACGCGTTGTCTCAGAAGCCGATAGAGCGCGCGCCTGGGACCTGGCGGCCGAGCAGGTGCTGGCGAAGGCCTACAATGGACTACAGGAAGTCGCTTCGCAGGAGCCCGGACGTTTCCTACCCCAGCAGACGATGGTCATCCAGGCCGCCCCCAAGGCCGCCTATACTCACCTGGTGGGGGAGCGCACGGACGAGCTTGGTCTCTCACTGCGCTTGCTGATCACCGGCCAGGCCGTGCGAGCCGGAGATGTCCAGGCCATCGCTTACCGGCAGTTGGTCCGACAGCTTCCCGAAGGTTACACACTCACCGACGCTCGCTTCGAGTACGGTGAGGCCGCCGAGGAGGACATCGGACCCGGTGACTTCACCTTCTTTGTCACGGCGCACGGCTATGCCTCCAGCAAGATCGATCCGGCCCAGGTTGAGGAACTTGTGATGGGACAGCCCATCAATGAGGCTGCGGATGCACTCGAAGCGGCCCTCTCCTTATCTAGCTCCCCGGAGATCAACGTCTCCCCTCCATGGTTTCCCTACGTCCCCTTCACGCCCGTCAAACTTGATGTGGAGGTCGTTCCGGGTGATCTGTCGCTTAGCTCCCCCTAGGCGCCCCAGCGTGTGATGCGCTCAACGCAATGCGCTATCTAGCCCTTGACCTGGGTGATCGCCGCATCGGCGTCGCCATTAGCGATACTCTCGGCATGATCGCCCGCCCCCTTGAGGTCTTTGCTCGTGGCTCCCGTGAGGGAGATCAGGAGCATATACGTGTGCTGGTCGCGGAATACGATGTCGACACCATCGTCGCCGGTCTGCCGATCAATATGGACGGAACCGAGGGGCCACAGGCAGCTTGGGTGCGGGACTACACCGCAGAACTCGCGGACAAGATCGACGTGCCCGTCATCCTGTGGGACGAACGCCTCTCTACTGAGGAGGCCAAGGATATCATGCGCGCACAGGGAAAACCGCCCAGCACGGAATGGATCGACGCCGTCGCTGCGGCTGTGATTCTGCAGAATTACCTAAACGCCCAAGGATAGGGCGCAGGGGATCGCCCACAGCAAGCGCGCCATCCAGAAAGGATCACAATGAACCGTTGGACTAAGATTGCACTGTGCTTCCTCGCGGCCCTTTTCGCGATGAGCTGCGCGCTGGAGCAGGTCTATCTGGACGTCTATCTCGAGAGCAAATCCGAGGAGCTCCGTGCACCGGCAGGCACGGAGGAGACCCCGGTGGTCTTCACGATCAAGCAGGGCCAGAGTGTGGCCGAGATCGCGGGGAATCTGAAAGCCAAGGGGCTGATCTCCGACACTGAGCTCTTCCGTCGTTACCTCCAGTCCAAGAATCTCGACGCGGGCATTCAAGCCGGCACTTACACGCTCCAACAGACCATGACCATCCCCGAGATCGCCCGCATCCTGCAGAGCGGGCAGACGGCGGAGCAGCAGATCACCATCCCGGAGGGCAAGCGTCTGGAGGAGATCGCAGCGCTCGCCGGCAGTGAGACCACCATCGTCTCGGACGAGTTCCTGCAACTGACCCAGACTGGATGGCATACCACGGGCCTTGTGGATACCTACAGCTTCCTGGCTCAACTCCCTATGACCTCTACGCTGGAGGGCTATCTCTTTCCCGACACCTACCGGCTGCCGGCCGACGCCACGGCCTACGATTTGGTTGACCGGATGTTGGCCAACTTCGCCCGTCAGGTCACACCTGAGATCCAGGAGAAATTTGCCGCGGAGGGGCTAGCCCTTCACGAGGGCATCACCCTGGCCTCGATTGTGGAGCGCGAGGCAGTTCTTGCAGAAGAGCGTTCACTGATCGCAGGCGTCTACCATAATCGCCTCCGCGACGGCTGGACGCTCAGCGCTTGCCCAACCGTCCAGTATGCACTTGGCTATCGACCCGATGAGGCCAGTTGGTGGAAATCGCAACTCACCTTTGACGACCTGGAGATCGCGTCACCTTACAACACCTACCGTAACGCAGGACTCCCCCCCGCGCCTATCTGTAATCCTGGGCTCGGCGCTATTCAAGCCACCGCACAACCTGCCGAGACCGACTATTACTTCTTCATGGTGGAGTGCGCTAAGGATGACGGGAGCCACGTCTTCTCGAGGACTGAGGAAGAGCATCTAGCGAACTTCAACCGCTGTGGTGGCGTTCCGTAGCAGCGGTGCGCAATGGCGCCGCGCAGTTGGCGGCTGGACGCGCTCTTCGATATCGTGCCAAAAGCCAAGGCGTCAGGATCGAGTACGTTAACGGACAACGGTTCGGATGCTGCCCCGTGACTGTTCAGTCGTGACGCTTAGCTTTCGACTTCTCCGTTTTGACGCAGTATCTTCGGACCGACATTAGGGTATGGGCGTGGGCGTAGGCGTCGGACGCCAGTACGCCGTATCGGTCCCCTGGCACGGGTTGTAGTTCCAGCCCAGCGTAACCCGGAAGTCGACTTCAGCGTCCTCGGTGGGCTCCGAGGCCACGTCGCCCGGACTAAGGCGGTAGATATCCCGCAATTTCCAAAGGGGCGACCCCTTGGACGTCGTCGTGAAATCGGTGACGTACGTCCTAGGCTGCGGCTCGGCTTCTGTGATTGCGGTCACAATCAAGCCCTCGAGCCCTAGCCTATAGGCGGCGACGGTCCCCCAACCTGTGCGTCCCGACCCGTTCACCACCTCCACGCGATATGCGCGCTGAGACGCGCGGCTCGTGGATAGCGGGTACATCGTCTGTTGCACGAACTCCTGCAGGACGTCGTAATGCGGCACCAGCACGTAGCCACCATTGGGCGCCGTCCAGGACTCGAGGAGCGTGTTCCCACGGATGAAGTAGCTGTGAATGTCGCGCTCGTCCAGACGACCCGCGACGGAGGCCAGGTAGACAACCTCCTTGAGCCCCATATCTGTCTCCACAGCCTCCTTGTAGACGTCCCAGAGCTCCGGTACACGGACCAGCATGTTGGCATTGAGGGCCTGGCGCAGAATAGCGCGAAGCACTTGCTGCTGACGCCGGTGGCGATCGAAGTCCGAGGTGTTCCAACGCGAACGAACATACCAGAGCGCGTGCTTGCCGTCAAGGTGGTGGACGCCTGGCTCGAGATCGATGTCGGTCTGGCCGGTCGGGGACTCAGGATCGGGGTAGGTGTCGTGGAAAGGGCACTCCACGACGACGTCAACGCCCCCTACGGCATCGACAATCTGTCGATAACTGGAGAAGTCGACCAACGCATAGTAGTGGATCGGCACCCCAAAATTGTACATCATCGTGTCTTTAGCCAGAGCAGGCCCTCCACCTGGATAACCAATCCGGCCTGCCCGCAGGTACGCGGTGTTGATCTTGTCCAGTCCCCAGCCGGGAATCCAAGCATAGTAGTCGCGAGGTATGGACAGCATGCCGACCGAGGGACCGTCCGGGAAAACAGAGGCGATGGCTAAAACGTCGGTCCGGGCAATGCTATCGCCGCTGGTCCGATCCATGCCCAGGAGCAAAACGTTGATGGTGCCGTCGGGTTGCTCTACCTGTGGCATCGGGGAAGGCTGAGGCAGCGATGATGTCAGAACGGGAGTGCCTGCAAGCTCGGGAAGCGTACGACCATCCGGCAACACGATCGGGCCCGGCTCGGGTGTCTCCGTAGGTGTGGCGGTCTCGGCAACGGTCGGGATCAAGGTCGGCTTTCCCGTGGGAACCGGTGTCTTGGTGGGAGCTACCGTCGCCGTCCACGTCGGCGGTGGCTCCGTCATTACCGTCGGCGTACGGGTGTCGGTAGGCGGAAGCGGCGTTGCCGGCAAGGGTGTTGGGGTGACAACCACGATGCCCTGGCTTGCGGAATCAGAAGCCCAGGCAACGACGCCCACCAGGACGAGTGCAACTATGCCGATGAAAACCAGCCACTTACAGAGCTCGATGAGTCGATCCATCATCCTTGCGCCTGACAGTGAATCGTAGGATATTCCATTGCACTCGACCCATCTTACCACGCTCCTTCAGAACTTCAATAAACCAAGAAACAGCTGAGACTTGCGCTGGCGTCCGATGGCTGTACCATGCAGTTATAATGGCACGGGGCAAGGTAGGTCTCGGACGCCGGGGGGAGACACTAGCCGTACGGGCGCTGCGACGACATGGATATGCCGTGATCGAACGCAACTGGTACTGTCCGCACGGTGAGGTCGATCTTGTCGCGCGCCGAAACCACGAGCTCTACTTCATCGAGGTGCGCACGCGTCGCACGACCGGGGGCCCCTCACCTGAGGAGAGTCTGACGTCCCGCAAACTCGCCCGCATGGAGACGGTCGCGCGGACCTACCTGGGCACCCACGCACATTCCGATATCGTCTCCTGGCATCTCGCCTTTGTCGCAGTTGCGCTGGATCGTGCGGGACGCCTCCATCGCATCACACTCTACCCTGACCTCGACGGTGAGCCCGAGGATCTGCTTCGAAATCCATAGCCCGGGCCGGCCTCAAAGCTCGTACGGCTGGTAAGGCGACAACGCCTCCTGCACAATCGAGAGGTGCGGGCGCGTCGACACAGGGAACTCAGCTTCTTCCTCTCCGTACTGGTAGATCGCGATTCGGTAGATCGAGCGCGACATATCATCCCAAGAGGGCAAAGCGTAACGGGTCATCAAGTAGGCCTCTTGGCTTGGCCCGGCGATCCATGGATCCATGATCTTTAGGTCGATGTCGTGCCAGGTTATGGCGCGCACCCAATGTTGCTCAGCCGTGGAGCCGCCCGGTGAGAAATCGACCTGAATGACGGCAAATCGATTGTCCAGAGCCAGCGCCGGCTCGATGCGCTCGAACGGAGCCGCTCGCCTGCGAGCGTCGATGTAGTCAACCAATCGCACGTCGAGCTCTCGCATCGAATCGAAGACGAACAGATTGCGCTGCCCTGACGAGCCGGTAAATCCCTTGTTCCGCGCGAGCCAGCGGTTCAACCGGGGCGGATCGGGCGGCAGCTCGTGGATAAGCACGCCCATATCGGTGAGACCCGAGGCAACCGCGCATAGCAAGCACCCATATTTGCCGATCGTTGAGCCACTCTCGCCGAGTTTGATACGCTGCCAGCGGTCGTCAAGCTGCGAGTACATCGTGTAAGACATCCCGTGCGCCCCCCTGTAGATTTGTGGTGCATCGATCATAGTCCAACGCGGCGGAGATGCAAGTCCGCAGCCCGATGGCGACACGCCGGCTTGTCGGAAACTCATACTTAGGCCTGCGGTGCTGGACGTGTTTGAGGGAGCAAGTGCGCATCGCGCCGTCGGATGTTCTGAGATGATGCGCCCACGTTTCAGCCTTTCGCCACCAGTCACCACCCATCACGCCTCCTGCCTTGTTCATCTGCTTCGTGTCCGGTAGAATCACCCCATATGAACGACGAACACCTCGGCAATCCAAACGACCTCATCCCGCTTGTCGCCGTTATCGGACCGACAGGCGTCGGCAAAACGGCGCTTGGTGTGGAGCTCGCTCAGACATACGACGGCGAGATCGTCTCGGTCGATTCACGCCAGTTCTACCGGTATATGGATATCGGCACGGCGAAGCCGACGCCTGCGGAGCTGGCTGCTGCACGTCATCACCTCGTCGACTTCGCAGATCCCGATGAGACCGTGGGGCTGGCACAGTTCCTACAGCTGGCCCGGGCCGCGATCCGGGAGATCGCGACGCGGGAGCGGCTGCCGATCCTCGTCGGAGGTACCGGGCAGTACTTCAGAGCATTGCTGCGAGGCTGGCAGGTGCCCAATGTCCCCCCGGACCCTGAGCTACGCGAGGAGCTGGAGCGCGCGGCCGAGAACGACCCTGAGGGCCTTTGGGACCGCCTGATGGCGCTCGACCCCGATGCCGAGGCCTTCATCCATCCCAACAACCTACGGCGGGTGATCCGCGCCCTGGAGGTCACGCTGAAGTCCGGCGTACCCTTCTCTGAGCTGCGACGACGCGTGCCGCCGCCCTACCACGTGCTGAAGATCGGCCTGACGATGGATCGGGATGCGCTGTACGCGCGCGTGGACGCCCGTGTTGACGCAATGGTGGCGCAAGGTCTGGTCGAAGAGGTGAAAAGCCTTCTGGAAAGGGGCTATAGCTGGGAGATCCCAGCCATGTCGGGCCTGGGCTACATTCAATTCCGTCCCTACCTCGAAGGGGAGGCGAGCCTGGAGGACGTCATCGAGCGTATTAAACTCGATACCCACGATTTCATCCGGCGCCAGTACACTTGGTTTCGTCCCACGTCTCCGGATGTCCACTGGCTGGATGCCTCGGATCCCGATCACGTGACCAAGGCCAAGCTTCTCGTCGCGGAGTTCTTGAGCACGACCGACGCCGGGACGGTCGGGCGCGACCGCGAGCACTGAGGGACGGGCCGCTTGATGGAAGCGGTAGACGAACTGACCAAGAGACACGCGCCGGTATTTGGGATGACAGATGTGCAGCGACATCAAACCCACAGCCAGGACGAGGTATTCCGTTGACGCCGTCTGCTCTGCGATGCCGCGCAGCCTGTGAGACCGATCTCGAATGCGCCATCGATTACGGGAATGGCTCGCCCGTTCAGAATGCGCGCCGCCACGTCTAGCGCTTCCATCAATCGTAAATCGCAAATCGTCAATCGTAAATCGTCCTCGTCTCCCCTTGACATCGCGACTCCCTATAGTATGATGCTCATGTTTGATTACGGTTTCAGCCAAGGAATGACCACTCCATCTAGGGGTAAGGTAGTGATTACCCCCAACATTTGGTAGGTAGGAGGCTTTGAGGCGCCAAATCGGCGCCCACGCAGCCCATGACAGATACTTATCGCGTTGAAGTGTTCTGGCGTGGAGGTATCGACGGTCGCGTCGTCGATCTCTTGGACCAGATCGCCCATTTGGGCCTGGACCAAGTCGACCACGCCGCTATCAGCAACCTTTACTTCCTTCGCGGTAAACTGACCCCGGGCCAGATCGATCTCCTCGCGACCGAGCTCCTCGTTGACCCCGTTGTCGAGGGGTACCGTTGGAGCTCCGTACCCGCCACTCACCAGGCGCCAGAAGGATATCACGTGATCGAGGTAGGATTCCATCCAGGGGTCACCGATCCGGTCGCCACCCATCTGCTGAGCCGGGCCAAGCTTCTCGACCTCGAGGGTCTGGAGGCCGTGACGACGGGTCAGCGCTACGAAATCGTGGGCGAACTGGACCCAATCGAGGTCCACCAGATCGCAGGCGAGCTCCTCGCCAACGAGGTCATCCAATCCTATAGCGTGGGCCCTATGACGCCGGAGTTCGTCCCGGACGCCTCGCCCAGCAGCGCTGTAGATACAATCCCGCTGCTCGATCTCAACGACGCGCAACTGGTCGACTTGAGCGTCAACCGCGTCCTCTTCCTCTCGCTCCCCGAGATGCGCGCCATCCGGAGGGAGTTTCGCAAGTTGGAGCGGGAACCGACCGACGTTGAGCTGGAGACGCTTGCCCAGACGTGGTCCGAGCACTGCCTTCACAAGACCTTCAAGGCCCGGATCGACTACCGCTGCAGCGGCGGCATGCCGCGCTTGAGACCGGAGGCGGAGGGTGCGGGCAACACATCCGCGACCCGAGGAGACCGGGAGACGATAGAGAGCCTAATCCGCTCCTACCTTCGCGAGGCTACTGAGAGCCTCGCGAGGCCGTGGGTTCGCTCGGCCTTTGTCGACAACGCCGGGATCGTCGAATTCGATGACGTGTACGAGATCTCATTCAAAGTGGAAACTCATAACCACCCATCGGCGTTGGAGCCTTTCGGTGGCGCAAATACCGGCGTGGGTGGCGTCATCCGCGATATCATCGGCGTCTCCGCCCGCCCCATCGCCAACTCCGACGTCCTGTGCTTCGGCCCGCTCGATATGAGGGGCTCGGAGGTCCCGCTGGGCACGCTCCACCCGCGGCGGATCGCGCGCGGCGTCGTCGCCGGGATCGAGGACTACGGCAACAAAATGGGGATCCCAACCGTCTCCGGGGCGATCCTCTACCACGAGGACTACGTCGCCAATCCGCTCGTCTACTGTGGCTGCGTGGGCATCGCGCCCAAGGGCGTGCACCGCACGGAGCCCCAGCCCAACGACCTCGTCGTGGCGCTGGGCGGGCGTACGGGACGCGACGGGCTCCACGGCGCCACTTTCTCATCGGCTGAACTCACTCACGAGACCGGTGAGACCGTCGGCAGCGTGGTGCAGATTGGCGATCCGATCACGGAGAAAGCTGTGCTCGACGCCGTGATGCAAGCCAGGGACGAGGGGCTCTACAGCGCTATCACCGACTGCGGCGCGGGCGGCTTCTCCTCCGCGGTCGGCGAGATGGGCCACGAGGTCGGCGTCGACGTCGAACTACAGGACGTACCGCTGAAGTATCCGGGCCTGCGGCCATGGGAGATCTGGCTCTCCGAAGCCCAGGAGCGTATGGTCTTGGCGGTGCCTGAGTCGAATCTGGCCCGGTTAGGCGAGATCTGCGCGATCTACAATGTGGAATGGACGGTGATCGGTCGCTTTACCGGCGACGGTCAGCTCCGCGTCCACTACGGCGACCAGCTTGTCGCCGACATGCCGATGGCATTCGTCCACAAGGGATGGCCGCGCCCGGAGCTGGAGGCCGTCTGGACCGCGCCGGATCATCCGACACCTCAGATCCCGGACGATGCGTCGCTCACCGCGATCCTCCTCGCAGCACTAGCCCATCCCGACGTGGCCAGCAAAGAGGCCGTCATCCGCCGGTATGATCACGAGGTGCAAGGCGCCACGATGGTGAAACCCTTGGTTGGCGTCGCCGACGACGGTCCCTCGGACGCTGCCGTCCTGCGCCCCCTTATGGCGGAGGGGCAACGAGGTATCGCCCTCGGCTGTGGCGTCAATCCGCATCTCGGCAGGGTCGATCCCTACGCGATGGCCTGGGCCGCGATTGATGAAGCCATACGAAACGTGGTCTGCGTCGGGGCCGATCCCGACAGGGTCGCGCTGCTGGACAACTTCTGCTGGGGCAACCCGGCCCTTCCGGATCGCCTAGGCAGTCTGGTGCGGGCGGCCCAGGGCTGCTATGATGCGGCCCTGGCCTATGGCACGCCTTTCATCTCGGGCAAGGACAGCCTCAACAACGAGTTCGTGGACGCCCACGGCGACAAGCGTACAATCCCGCCGACGCTGCTGATCTCATCGCTGGGCATTGTGCCCGACGTGACCCGAGCTGTGACGATGGACCTGAAGCAGGCAGGCGATGTCGTCTACTTGATCGGCGAGACGCGCGCCGAGCTGGGCGGTTCGCTCTACCACCGGCTTCACGGCGCCTTGGGCGGCGCCCCCCCAACTCCAGTCGCTGACGCACCGCAGACCTTCCGGGCCCTCCACAGCGCCGTCAGTACAGGATACGTGCGGGCGATCCACGATCTCTCGGAGGGCGGCCTTGCGGTCGCCGCCGCGGAGATGGCGATCGCAGGTCGGATGGGTTTGCAGTTAGAACTGATCAAGATGATGCGCAATCCGGCGATGGATGCCGACCGTGTGGTTGACACCGCTCGGGCCCTGCTCTTCTCCGAGAGCAACAGCCGCTTCCTGGTCGAGGTGTCGTCTGAGGACGCCGAGGCCTTCGAGGCTCAGATGGTGGGGCGACCTTGCGCCCGCATCGGGGTAGTGACCGAGTCGCCCGTGCTGAGAATGGAAGGGCTCGACGGTCAGGCGGCAATTGAGGCCGCCGTCGATGACCTCGTCGAAGCTTGGCAGTCCGCGGAGATTGTGTAGTGGTGCGACGCACATGCGAGAGGACTAAATCGAGAGACACGTTTATGGCGCTCCATCGCCCCGGTGATGAAGTCTTGAACCTGAGTGCGTTGCGCCTGATCGCGAGACATCCCACGGATGCAGGTGCACCCCACCAGCACTACAGACCACGCCTTGCGCAGGTGGGACGCACGACGGTGCGATCGTGGAGGCTTTCTTGACCCGACCGAACGTCTTGATTCTGCAGGCCACCGGTACCAACCGGGACGGCGACGCCGCTGAGGCCATTACCGTTGCCGGCGGGGCTCCCGAGATCCTGCACGTCAACGAGCTTCGCGAGAGCCCAGACCGCCTGCACGACTTCCAGATGTTGGTACTGCCCGGCGGCTTTTCCTACGGCGATGCCTTGGGCGCCGGCAGGTTGCTGGCAATCGATATGCGGTGGCTCTTCCAAGAGCACCTGGCCCGCTTCGTCGAGACGGGGAAACCTGTCCTCGGCATCTGCAACGGCTTTCAGGCGCTCGTCAAAAGCGGCTGGCTTCCGGGACCCGAAGCCGGGATAGCGTCAGGGTCCGCAGACACGTCCGCAGACACGTCTCCAGATATGGCGGCAGCCGCCTCCAGAGAACAGGGGCGCGCCACGCTCACGCGGAACGTCTCGAACCGCTTCGAGTGCCGGTGGGTCTGGCTGGAGCCCAACCGCGAGAGCCCGTGCGTCTTCACCCGCGGCCTCTCGGAGCGCATCACGTGTCCCGTGGCCCACGGCGAGGGCCGTTTTGTGCCTCGCAACGACGACGTGCTGGCATCGCTGCGCAACGCCAACCAGATCGCGCTCACCTATACTACCGCTAGCGGCGGGGCGCCCGAGTATCCCGACAACCCCAACGGCTCCACCGCGGACATCGCCGGCATCTGCAATGTGCAAGGCACCGTCTTCGGCCTGATGCCCCACCCTGAGGATCATATCTACCCGGAGCAGCATCCCCGCTGGACCCGAGGTCAGCGAGGGAACTTAGGGCTCAGTCTGCTCCAACGCGGCGTCGCGTACGCCGCCGAGCTGTAGTGATATCGGTGCGACGCACTCGGGTAGGGCTCATCTGGGGAAGTCGTCTGACGTTTCGCAACCAAGCTGGCGATGAGATCTTGAAACCAAGTGCGCTGAACCTGGTATGCGGGGCATGTCTGACGTCCAGGCACACGCCACCAACGATAGGTGGGGCGCACCCTAACAAGAGTAGGAGGTCATATGCTTGATCACGAAACGCTGAAAACCATGATACCCCACGCTCTCCGAAGCCTCGATCTCGATTGGCCGTACGATCGCAAGAGCGGCAAAGTCCGCGAGTCCTTTATGCTGCCGGACGATCGGCGGCTGCTTGTGACAACGGACCGTCTCTCCGCCTTCGACGTCGTGCTCGCGGCCCTGCCCTATAAGGGTCAGGTGCTCAACCAGTTGAGCGCGTTCTGGTTCGAGCGGACCGCGGACGTGGTGCCCAGCCACCTGCTGGAGGTGGTCGACCCCAGCGTCAGCCTCGTCCGTGAGTGCGAGCCGCTGCCGGTGGAGGTCATCGTTCGGGGCTCCATCACCGGCTCCACCAAGACGTCGCTCTGGACGCTCTACGCGTCGGGCCACCGCGAGATTTACGGTCACACCTTCCCCGACGGCCTTCAGAAGAACGATCCACTGCCGAAGCCCATTATCACACCGACGACCAAGGCCGGCCCCGGTGAGCACGACGAGCGCCTCACCTGCGACGAGGTGGTCACCCGCGGCTTTCTCGAGGCCAGGACCTGGGAAACGGTCCAGGACGCTGCCCTCGCCATCTTCGAACGGGGCCAGACGATCGCCCAGGCCGCAGGGTTCTGCCTCGTGGACACCAAGTACGAGTTCGGTCGAGGAACCGACGGCGCCTTGATGTTGATTGACGAGGTGCACACGCCGGACTCCAGCCGCTTCTGGCGGGCCGACACGATGGACGAGCCTCAGCCGGACCAGTGGGACAAGGAGTACGTCCGCCTCTGGTACGCGGAGCAGAACTACCGCGGCGACGGCACGCCGCCGGAACTGCCCGCCGACGTGATCGCGGAGGCTGCCCGCCGCTACATTGGCCTCTACGAGGGGCTGTCCGGGCAGACCTTTGAGCCGGGCGACTACCCCGCAGACCCACGGATCCAAGCCGTCCTGCGATCGTATCTCGGCTAGATGGATCAGCTTCCGGGAGGCCACGGGGATGCTTTCTCAACCCAGGGCTGTTGGATGGCTCCATCGACTCGCCCTCAGGGCGACGCGCGTAGCTTCCGCCAAGGTTGGGATCGTCCAGATCGGGCATTCTGAAAGGAGATGAAGACATGGTCAAGATTCCCCAATATGGCATCTATGACTTCACGCTGCAGAGCGACACCGAGCACGACAATCCGTTCCGCCTCCGGCTCGAGGCCACCTTCGAGCACAAATCAGG
Source organism: Anaerolineae bacterium (assembly GCA_049975025.1). Lineage (GTDB taxonomy): Bacteria > Chloroflexota > Anaerolineae > B4-G1 > SLSP01 > PWVB01. Next base: position 6,232 of record JBNGDU010000116.1, on the reverse strand, counting down.
CGTCAAGATCGAGCGAGTACCGGGCTTCTACAACGGTGACGAGGAATTCGTCGTCCGCTTCAGCCCCCCACTGCAGGGCGGGTGGCGGGGACAGACCTCGTCGGACGATCCGAGGTTAGATGGTGTCTGGCTGGAGCCCATCGAGGTCACACCGCCCGAGAACCCGAACGCGCACGGCACGCTGGGCATCGATCCCGCCAACGCGCAGCGCTTCGCTTGGCAGGACGGCACAGCTTGGGTCTACCTGGGTTTCGAGTGTGACTGGCTCTTTGCGTACCATCAACGCGAACCGGAGAAGGCGGCGGAACACATCGGGCTGATCGCGGATCGCGGCTTCGACGCCGTCGTGACCAACGTCTACGCTCACACCGGCTTCTCCACGCCGGGATCCCGATTCGAAGGAGATATCATCCCGGGGACCGTCTACGGGCCGCCCGATATGTACGTCTTCGAGGGCACTAACGATGACCCGGACCACAGCCGGCTCAACGTCGACTTCTTCAAGGATTACGACGCCATGATGTGTCTGTTGGCCGAGCGCGGCATCGTGGCACACATCATGATCCAGGTACAGAACAAACACGTCAACTGGCCCGACCGGCTTTCTCTCGAGGACGAGACCTTCTGGCGCTACGTCGTGGCTCGCTACCAGGCCTTTGGTAATGTGATCTGGGACATAGGCAAGGAGAGCTACAATCTGCTGCGGGAGACAGGCAGCCACGACTACACGCTCAGTAGGATCGCGCTCATACGCGAGACCGACGCCTATGGCCATCTGGTGACTGTGCACGACGCCGAGGCAGGAAGTTCAGGTCGCTACTCCGAGGCAGACGCCGCCAGCGACGTCATCTCGGACCAGATCCACCTCAGCCACATCGACCGCTACAACCGCGAGGCGCGGCGAAAGCTACAGCTTCGGCCAAAACCCTACATCAACATCGAGTACGGCTATGAGATGGGCGTCGAGCCCCTCAGGACCTACCAGAGCCGCACAACAGCGCCCTGGCAGGACGTGCTGCTCTGGACCTATGCCATCTACCTGGCAGGGGCCTACGCCTGCTACTATTACTCCAACACCTCCTGGGATCTCATCCGCTTCAAACCAGAGCCGCCAGGGTGGGAACGCTACCGCTATCTCAGGGACCTGCTCGACGAGCTGCCCTTCAACCATATGACGTCGCTCAACACACTGGTGGACCAGGGCTACTGCCTCGCGGCGCCCGGCGAGGCTTACCTCGTCTATCTTCCTGAGGGCGGCGATGTGTTGGTCGATCTCACGGAAATGCCTGCCACCCGTGGCGACCGCGGCCAGATCCTCAAAGCAGAAACACCTATCCCCGGCGAATGGATGGACGTCTTCACCGGCGAGCGCCGCCAAGTGGAGATCGAGGACGCCGGCTGGCTTACCATGGTGGAGAATCCGTTTGGGGAGACGGGAGACCCGGTTGTGCTTGTGATACAGCGACGTTTGTCCACAGATGACTGACGAGTGAGACGTTGGAATGTTTCAACAGGCGGATGTTCCAACTTCGAAGGAGATGGACCCATGAACGTCATTTTGATAATGGGGTCGCCCAGCGACCGCGAGTTCGTCGAGCAGATCACCGAGGCGCTGGAGGCACTGGGGCTGACGTGGGAGGCCCGCGTGGCCTCGGCCCATAAGACACCGAAGTACCTGCTCAATATGCTGGCGGAATACGAATCGGAGGACGAGCCCAAAGTCTACATTACCGTGGCCGGACGGAGCAATGCCCTCAGCGGCATGGTCGATGCTGCCGTGACAGCGCCGGTCATCGCGTGCCCGCCCTACTCGAGAAAGTTCGCCGGCGCGGACATCTACTCCTCCCTTCGCGCGCCCTCCGGCGTGGCCCCCGCGGTGGTGCTTGAACCGAGCAACGCTGCGCTGTTGGCCGCCAAGATGCTGGGGCTCGTCGACGGCGATGTGAAGCACGCGGTGCAGCAGGCTCAGCAGGTCCAGCGGGAGAGGCTGTACAACGCGGACCAAGGCGCGTGACCACACTCCCGAAGCGGCGCAAGAGGTTCGTAGTAGGCTCAGCAGATCCAGCGGGAGAGGCTGTACAACGCGGATCAGGGTGCGTGACCCACGCTACTGAAGCGGCTCAAGGGGTTCGTAGTAGGCGCTTCAGCGCCGCGCCTCTCACACAAACCACGCCATCAAAACGCCCGCTGCAAACGCTCTGCACCAAGCGCACAGTCACACAGGGCAGTTTGGTCCGCGATCACGATAGCCGGGAGTGAGTATCGCAATGTATAGAGCAAAGAAAAAAGCACGGGAAGCCTGCGGGGTCTGCGGCGTCTACGCGCCGGGCATGGACGTGGCGAGGATGACCTTCTTCGCACTCTACGCGCTCCAACACCGGGGCCAGGAGAGCGCCGGTATCTGCACGGTGGAGCAGGGGGTCGCGCACATCCACAAGGGGATCGGCCTGGTCTCCCAGGTCTTCAACGAGGACAACCTGGCCGTGCTACGGGGCAACATGAGCATCGGACACAACCGCTATTCGACGACGGGAAGCAGCGTGCGGCTCACCAACGCCCAGCCGTACTTGATCGAGACGGCGCTGGGGCCTTTGGCGATCGCACACAACGGCAACCTCACCAACACGCCGCAGCTGCGGCGGGATCTCCTCCAGCGTGGCGTGGGGCTCAGCTCCTCGTCCGACAGCGAGGTGATCACTCAAATGCTCGCGGGCGCTGAGGGTTCGACCTGGGAGAGACGCATACGCGACTTTATGGAGACCGCCGAGGGTGCCTACTCTCTCACCATCCTGACCAGGGACGCGATCTACGGGGTACGGGACCCCTGGGGCTTCCGCCCCCTCTGCCTAGGCAAGCTCAACGGCAGCGGCTGGGTCATCGCATCGGAGTCTTGCGCGCTCGGCACCATCGACGCTACCTTCGAACGCGAGATCCACCCCGGCGAAATCGTGCGATTGGATCAGGACGGTGTCACCTCCTGGCAGACGGCGCACGCCCCCAGTTCAGCGATGTGCATCTTCGAGTACGTCTACTTCGCACGTCCCGATTCGGTGCTGGAGGGCAAGTCGGTCCACTGGGTGCGGCGCCGGATGGGCGCTCGGTTGGCCCAGGAGCGCCCGGTCAACGCCGACATGGTCGTCGGCGTGCCCGACTCCGCCACCGCCCACGCCATCGGATATGCCAAGGAAGCCGGTATCCCCTACGGCGAGGGACTCATCAAGAACCGTTACATCGGACGGACCTTCATCCAACCCGACGAACGGCTGCGCCAGCGCAAGGTCGCACTCAAGTACAATCCCCTCCCAGACCTCACCGGCAAGCGGATCGTCCTGGTCGACGACTCGATCGTGCGGGGCACGACCAGTGGGCCGATCGTCGCATTGCTGCGCCAGGCGGGAGCCAAGGAGATCCACATGCGGGTTGCATCGCCGCCGATTCAGCACCCGTGCTTCATGGGCGTTGATATGGCATCAAGACAGGAGCTGATCGCGGCTCGTCTCTCAGTCGACGAGATCGCGGAACACATCAAAGTCGACAGCCTGGGATACCTCTCACTGGCGGGCCTACGCAGCGCAGTGCCTCACAGAGGACGTGGGCATTGCCAGGCCTGCTTCAGCGGAGAGTATCCCGTTGATGTGGAGATGACGCTGACTAAGGAAATCTTTGAGCACGCCGTGTGAGGATCTCCGCGGCAAATCGTCTTTCTCGTAGTGGAGTCGATAGGCGAAAGGTACGATGATGACACCTGAAGAGCTCGATCTCGGCGACTTGGCGTTTCCCTGCCTCTTCTTGGATCAGGAAGGCTGGAAGAGCTTGTCCGACAAGCTCGATGACCCCTTTTTCGCGCAGTTACACCAGGACAACGTCGCAGCGCTGGAGACGCTGCTGAGGGAGGTGCCCCGGATCGGATCGCGTCCGCTCAAGAGCCGCCTGCAGCGCGCCGTGGTCGGCTGGTACCTCACTGGGGACGAGCGCTATCTCGAGCTTGCATTCTCGACGCTGGAGCTCTGCTGCGAACACACCGAGCTATGGTGGTTCGGCGGCGACTACGTCGAGGGGCTGCGTGCTGCCGATCTCTCCACGGGGGAGATGCTCTACAACGTGGCTTTTGGCGTCGACGCCCTCTATGCTTATCTGCCGGTCTCCCTCAAAGAGCGGTGTCTGAGGACCCTGATCGACGAGGGGCTCCGCGCCTACCTCCAGGGTGTTGAGCTCAAAGACTGGTGGGTGGACTGCGACTTCAATTGGAACTCTGCCCTCCATGCGAACGCCGGTCTGGCGGCCCTCATCGTCCGGCCCATCGACCGCGCGCTGTCCGATAAAGTGCTGGGTCACGTTCTGGCGGGCCTGCCGCATATGATCGAGGCCTTCTATCCTGATGGCGGCTGGATCGAGGGCGTGATGTACTTCAACACCGCCATCGGCCACCTAACCGACTTCGTGGCGCCGCTCCACCGGCTGACGGGCGAGGATCTCGGCGTGTTGAACAACGTCGACATCCAAGATACCATCACCTGGAAGCTCTACATGTGGGGCGGCGACGACAGGGTGCTCAACTTCTCGGACGTCAGCGAGTTCACGTGGCCGCTGGGGCTTCCCCATCTCTACTGGTGGTCGCACCACCTGCATCGACCCGACTGGACGTGGGACAACGACCGGCGGATCTCGGCAGAGCACGGGCGTCCCGGCCTCTTCCACGATATCGAGAGCTTCTGGTACAGGGAGTCCTTCGCACCAACCGAGCCCCCGCAGCTGGCCCCCCTCCGTCACTTCGAGGGCATCGATTGGCTCACATGGCACGGTGAGCACACATGGCTGGGATTCCGGTCGGGGTTCAACGGCGGCAACCACGACAACGACGATCTCGGTACCTTTGTCCTGGGCTATGACGAGGAGCGGTTCCTCTGTGATCCCGGCTATCGAGTCAATCTCGCCAGCGAGCACAACTGCATCACCGTGCGCGACTACGAGCAGACCGACTACGCGACGGCTCGGATAACGCAGCTCGCCCCCTTGGATGGCGGCTTCTACCTCCGCTGTGACATCCAGGAGGCCTTCCCGCTGGCGACGGCCCGCTACAATCGGCATCTACTGCTCATCGATGATGCTCACGTCCTGGTCATCGACGACGTGCTCTGCCGCCCCGCTTTCCGCAACTATACGCGCGCCTATCTGCAGACCCGACTCCAGCCCGAGGCGACCAGCGACGGATGGCGTATCGCAGGCGAGCATGCCACGCTGCAGGTCCGCGTGCTCAGCGAGAGCGGCTTTCACCGCACCGACAATTGGACACACCGGCGCAATCGAGGGCAGCCGATCCATCGCATCTCGTGGCGGGACGCGCACGACCGCGACCACAGCGTCCACGTGGCACTCCTCACCTTCGGAGATCCCAAGGTCGATTGCACCATCGACGGATCCGGCGTGCGGCTGACGGTCGACGCCAAGCACTACGACTTCAGCTACAAGAACAAGGCGCTGGTCCTTGAGGCTACGAGCTGCGCAGGATAGCCATCTTGCTGCTCCCGAGACCCGTGATTTGCCGATTTGTGATTTGTGATTCGCGATTTCTGATTTGTCATTTGCCGGTTTGTGATTTGTGATCTGTGATTTGTTGGTTTGTGATTTGTGATTTGTTGGTTTATGATTTGTCGTTTGCCAGAATGAGAGGATCGAACTTATGCGAGTTCTAGTCATTGGTTCCGGCGGTCGCGAGCACGCCCTGGCCTGGAAGCTGGCCCAATCGCCGCGCGTCGACAGGATCTTCGTCGCGCCGGGTAACGGCGGAACGGCAGCCCTGGCGGAGAATGTGCCCATTGACAGCAGCGACATCGAGCGACTGGTCACCTTCGCCCGCGACAAGGCGATTGATCTCACGGTGGTCGGCCCCGAAGCGCCCCTCGTCGACGGCATCGTCGACGCCTTTGAGGCAGCAGGCCTGCGCGCCTTCGGCCCCAAGGCCGCAGCCGCTCGGTTGGAGGGATCCAAGGCCTTCGCGAAGCAATTCATGATCGAGGAAAACATCCCCACCGCGCCGGCCGAGATCTTCGAGGACTACGAAGCAGCGCACGCAGCGCTAGAGCAACACAGCGGTCCGCTCGTTGTGAAGGCAAGCGGCCTCGCGGCCGGCAAGGGAGTGCTTGTCTGCAACACCAAGGCGGAAGCCGAGTCGGCTCTGCGCAAGATCATGGTCGACCGCGAATTCGGCGACGCCGGGGACAAGGTGCTGCTC
>JBNGDU010000115.1:21204-37205 GCA_049975025.1 Anaerolineae bacterium | reverse complement strand
GTTCAGCACCGTCGTGAAGACCTTCATCATCGTTTGGATCGGACAGCTGGTGTCGACCCTGGGCTCGGCGCTGACCAGTTTCGCGCTCGGCGTCTGGGTCTACGAGACCACGGGCTCACCCACACTCTACGCCGTCACCCTCGTCGTCCACACGCTCCCGCGGATTGGGCTCTCACCGGTAGCGGGCGTGATCGCCGACCGCTGGGATCGCCGCCGGGTGATGATCCTCAGCGACACCGGCGCCGGTTTGAGTTCGCTCTTTGTCATCGTGATGCTCCTGACCGGACGGCTTGAGGTATGGCACGTTTATCTTTCCACCCTCTTCAACTCCGCCTTCAGCACCTTCCAGTGGCCCGCCTACTCGGCTGCGACGTCGCTGCTCGTGCCCAAACGGCACCTCGGTCGGGCAGGTGGGCTGACCCAGATCGGTGACGCGATCAGCCAGCTCGCCTCGCCGGCGATTGCCGGCGCACTCTTCGTCATCTCGGGCTTGCGAGCGGTGCTGCTCGTTGATGTCGCGACTTACCTTATCGCTCTGATGACGCTCCTCCTCGTGCGCTTCCCGAGACCGAAGACCACAGACGCCGGCCGCGAGGCTGCAGGATCGTTCTGGCAAGAGGCCGTCTACGGATGGACCTACATCCGGGGCAGAGCCGGTCTATTCGGCCTCCTCGCGACCTTCGCGGTGATGAACTTCGTGATCAGCATCACCTTCGCGCTTTACACGCCCCTCATCCTTGGGCTCACGACGCCGGATGTGTTAGGCTACCTCAACTCCGTGGGCGGGCTGGGCATGCTGGTGGGGACCCTGATTATGAGCGCCTGGGGTGGTCCCAAGCGCAGAATCTACGGCATCTTCGTGGCGGAGATGGTGCTGGGAATCACAACCTTGCTCTTCGGGCTGCGCCTGTCGATCCCGTTGATGGCGATCAACAACTTCGTCTTTCTCCTGGCGATGCCGATCACCAACGTGTGCAGCCAGGCGATCTGGCAGACCAAGGTCGCGCCCGATATCCAGGGGCGGGTCTTTGCCATCCGCCGGATGATCGCTTTCTCGATCATGCCCCTCGCCTACGCCATCGCCGGGCCGCTAGCGGAGCATCTCTTCGAGCCCTGGATGGCTGCGGACGGCGCGCTGGCAACCTCGCTCGGGCCTCTGATGGGGACAGGGCCGGGCCACGGCATCGCACTGATCTTCGTCCTAGCCGGCGCGATCTACATGCTGCTCGTGTTGAGCCTCCTCATCCGACCCCGCATTCGCAGGCTCGAGCTGGAGATTCCCGACGCGATCGAGGATGGGGAAGCGGACAACGCAGCATCCGTCGTGACGTGACGACTCACACAACCTCTCAATATCGTACCATCACTCGCCGATCCACCCGTCCAGCAGCGGCCAGTCATCGAAAGCCCGATCCAGCGGCTCACCGTCGACGGCGATCATCACCCAGCAATTCTTGGGTGCGTGCGGGTTATAGGTCAGTTCAGGGCCGTCGGGCCATCTAAAGGCACGCTTCAGCGTGATTCCACTGCCGTTAACTCTTGAGACGGCGTTGAGAACCGCCCTGGCATCACCATCCTGGAAAACCGCGACGATGCCGAGGTCCGTCTGGCTGTGAACCGCTATCGAGAGATCCTCGGCGACTGGGTATATCTCCCACAGCTCATTGGCGAAGCCGGCCGTCCAACTCTCAGGCACGTGAACCGGTCCGGCTGCGACGGCGAAGTCTTGATGGACACCGGTGTTGTTCCACTCGGTGAACGCCTCGCCGGGACCCGCCAGGTGCAACACATCTTCAAGCTTCCGGGCCTCGCCATCTAGGGCCACGTCCAGCAGGAGCGTGATCGGACGAGCCGCGATCATCGAGCGCTTGCCACGGTGCACGCCACCGGCGGAGATCAGATAGCCAGGCCCACCGGAGTAAAGCTCTGGTGACGACCAGGGCCCGTGACCCAGGCGCACGAAGTAAGGCCCCGGCTTAGCCAGGATCCAGCGAGCGGTATCATCCGGCAAGCGATACGGCAAAAGCGCCGCCCACAGCGCGTGGTGCCGACCCTCGGTCAGATCTGGGACTGGAGGAGTGTCGGGATGGAGGCTCATCCACGTCTTGATCAGGGCCGTGTGATAGTCGGCGTCCAGCGAGGCGAGATCGGCGCGCTTGAGCTGCCGGCGGAAAGGCGCGCAGCGGCGATAGTTCAGGCTCCCAAGGGCGTAGACCCAATTCGCGCGGTCTAGGACCTCGTGAGCCGCGGCACGAACGTCCTCAGAACCCCAGGCCTCCAGGTTCATCAAAGCCGTCAACGTGTACCCCATGTAGGGTATGGAGTTGAACTCGTAGAGGCCCGCCGTCTGCAGCTCTGCCAGCAGATCGAGCATCCAGGCCTCCAGCCCGTTGCGGCGATTGTCATAGGCGGGATCCTCACTGCCGTGGAGCGCCAGCCAGCGGTTCTTGAGATAGCGTGATCCCTCGGTCATCAGCAGATGGTTCTCGGTATCGCGAACGAGGCCCAGCGTACGCGGCACCGCTGTGCGCAGGCGTCCGCCCCGTGGGCGCCCGCCCTCCTCAACCAGCAATGTGTCGAGCAGGTGCACCCGCGTGTCGGGATAGAGCACCTCGGGTTCATCACCGTAGAGATAGAGGATTGCCGTGAGCGCAGCCAGCGTGAAGTCGTAGTCACCCTCCTCGTGAAGCTCCCACGTCGATCCACTCCGACCCCAGGGCACCTGTGCCAACAGGTAAGCATTGGCAGCGTCCAGGTCCTGTTGAAGCGCAAACTTGGCCATCAACACGCGGGGGGCGGTGACTTTGCCCTCCTCCTGCCAGTCGGGCAGCGGCTGCGAGGCCCAGTCCATGAGCAGCTCCTCGGTCAGCGGTGACGAAGTCTTCCAGACCAAAGCGTGGGTTTGGGGCACGGGGATTGACCCCGCCGAAAGGGGTACGTGGCGCCAACGCGCTGCTCCCACCAAGTGCCCCAGGATACGCAGCAGAAGACCCAAGCCAACCAAAAGCAACAGGAGAAATATCAAAGCTCGTATACCATGTGTCCGCATGCGGTTCTCCTGACGACGATGTCTCTAGGAAGCCAAGAACATAGAGACGACTCAGAGGGTACGCGTCTGAAGCTTCCGGGAAGCCACCAGGCTATTTCGCAAGCCAGGGCAGGCTATCGAGCTTGTCATAACACAGACGTGCCCGTGACTTACCAGGAGGTGGCGATCTGAAGCGCTACGATGAAAGACAAATCGTGCGCCACGCTTTGCAGGAGCGGGTGGGCCCTGCTCCCTTTAGCTCAGGGCCCACCCGTCCGATCGAAATGCCTAGGAATCCAACAGCGAGCGAAGGTCCTCCAGCTCCTCGGGTGAGAGGAGCTTGTCGCCCGTTGCCGCGTTCATCGCCGCTTGCTTGGGGGATTTCGCGCCAGGAATGGCTACCGGGTTGGCAGGATGCGAGATCACGTAGCGTAGCGCGACGGTGACCATCTCATCGCCGGGCTCAAAACGCTGCTTGAGCTTCTCAACCTGGGCGATTTTCGCCTCATAGTCCTCCCGTCGGGCACCGCCTTTGTTCCAGGACTGGCGGACATCGTCGGTGAACTCGGAGTCCAGGTCGTACTTGCCCGCCAGCAAACCGCGATGCAAGGGCCCTCGGATCATCACCGCGATATTGTGTTCCTGGCAGTAGGAAAGGAACTCGCTCTCCGGCGCGCGGTTCAGAAGTGAGTAGTCCACCTGGACGACGCTGCAGGTGCCATTGACATTGAAGCGCTTGAGGACCTCCAGGCTGTTGGTGGAGATCCCATAGGCACGGATGCGACCGCGCTGTTTGAGCATCTCAAAGGCCTCCAGGTAGACGCTGGGGTCCTCAATGTCGCCCTCGTGGCAGAGCTCAACATCAAGATAGTCGGTCTGCAGGCGGTGGAGCGACGCGTGAGCACAAAGACGAATCATGTCGACGGTGGTCTTGGGCACACCCTGTCCGGTGCGCTGGCCCCAGTGACCGATCTTGCTGACGAGGTAGACCTGATGCCGGATGCCTGCCAGCGCCGTGCCCAGGCGCTCCTCAGAGAGCCCGTTAGGCACGCCGTAGGATTCCGCCACGTCAAAGAGATTGACGCCCGACTCAAAGGCCTTGCGAACTGTGGCCCACGCGGTGGCGTCGTCAACTTCGCCCCATTGATTGCCGATGTTCCAAGTCCCCAAACCGATAGCAGAGACGTTCCAGCCAGTTTTACCGAACTCACGGTAGATCATAGTGCCTCCTTCGCTAGGTGTACTTAAGCATGTGTGCAATTGGACTCCGCAAACCTCCCGGGAAGTTGAGAGCCTACTTGAGCCGGAGAGTGTCTTTAGAGTACTATGCCGATTAGATGAAAAGTTCCATTTGCAGCTTCCCAGAAGATGATGGTGAACTCTATCTGCTCATCCCTCGACCTTGGACGAGGCGCTCGCGGACGAGACGCTCGCAGACGAGGCGCTCGCAGACGAGCGGCGCACGACGAGATCAGTCTGGAGCACAATCTCCTGAGGTTCAGGAGCTCCCTCCTGGTGTGAAGGAGCCACCTCCTGGTGTGGAGGCGCTACCTCCTGGTGTGGAGGCGCTACCTCCTTGGACCTCGCCTCGCCTTGGAGCCGCTCCAAGAGAAGGCGTGTGGCGCGCTCGCCCATTTCGTACGCTCGTTGAGCCGCGACCGTGAGAAAAGGATCCATCGTGAAGGTTGGCGGCAGATCATCAAAGGCCACCAGCGCCATATCCTCCGGCACGCTCAAACCCGCCTCCCGTAACGCCTTGAAGGCCCCGATCGCGATAAAGTTATTTGCCGCGAAGAGCGCTGTGGGCCTGGGTGACAGCGCGAGCACCTGTTGCGTCATCGCGTAGCCGCCTTCCTGAGTGAATGCCCGGTAGATGACCATCCGCTCGTCGACAGGGATTCCAGCATCCATGAGCGCCTTTCGGTAACCGATCACGCGATCCTCGGCGGTCGAGACCTCCTTTGGCCCACTCAGCATGGCTATGCGTCGATGGCCCAGATCCAGTAGATGCTGCGTCAGTTGATAGGCGCCACCGATGGAGTCGGAGCGTACGATGTCAACAGCAGCTGAAACCGCGCGGTCGAGCACGACCAATGGCACCTTCTGCTTTTGGATCAAGGCCACCGTGCGCGCGGCGCTGTGCGCCGGCACAAGCAGGAAGCCATCGACCTGCTTCTGCAGCAAGACGCGGACGTAGCTCTCCTCTTTGGACGCGGACTCATCGGTGTTGCACAGGATCACACTGAACCCATCGCCGCTCGCGACATCCTCGACGCCCCGAGCAACGGTCGTCCAGAACGGGTTGGTGATGTCGGTCAACACCAGGGCCAACGTGTGAGTCTGTTTGGAGCGTAGGCTGCGGGCCACGCGATTCGGCACGTAACCCAGCGCTTCGACGGCAGCTTCGACGCGCAGGCGCGTCGCGTCGCTGACGTAGCCCGAGTTGTTGATCACGCGCGACGCGGTGATGGGCGCGACACCGGCTCTCTTGGCAACGTCCTTGATAGTGGGCATACCTTACCTTTTGTGTGCTGACATCTACATTGTACTCAGATCCAGAGCTTGATCAAAGCTGTCCTCTTGATTGGCCTCTATAAGTCTTCTATCATGAGAACAAATGTTCTACTACTCGAAAGGTGACACATAAACTATGAAAATCGTCCACCTTGTTATACCTCACCTCCCGATACAAGTGGAACGCCGAAGAGGAAGCCGCAAGGACGCAGCGCTCATCGTCGGCGGGCGCCCCTGGGATCCTCAGGTCGTGCTGGATTGCTGCGACATCGCGGCCTCCGCCGGCGTTGTCCCGGGCATGGCCTTAGGTCGTGCCGCGCTGAAGTGTCCGAAGGGGCGATTCCTGTCCGCCGACCACGACGCCTACCAGGACGTCCAACAACGCGTGGACGCCGCGTTGCGTCAGTTTACGGACCGCGTGGAAACGGCCGGGCTGGGAACATTCTTCGTCGACGTCAGCGGGCTCCAACGTCGCTATCCCGAGGATAAAGCGCTGGCCAAGGCGATCCTTGCAGCCGCGCGAGAGGGATGTGGCCTCGACCTCCAGATCGGCCTGGCCGAAAGGCGCTTTACCGCGAAACAGGCAGCCCGATCCACCAAGCCGAACGACATCCTCGTCGTGTCCTCAAAGCGCGACCGAACCTTTCTCGCCCCATTGCCACTCAACGTTCTACCGACCGAGGACGAGATCATACGACGTCTGAACCTATTGGGCGTCAGCACGCTGGGAGAATTGAGCAAACTCCCACGACAGGCCCTGATTCGGCAATTCGGCCCTCAGGCGGGCTTCCTACATGATCTGAGCTCCGGTCGCGATCCGCGCCCGGTCCGCCCCGACGCCCCACCCCTTGAGCTACGCCACACCCACATCTTTGAATATCCGGCTCGTAGCCGCAGCATCTTGCTCAACGTCGGAGAGCGCCTTGCCGCCTCCCTTGCGGAGACGCTGCGCCAGAAGGGCTACCAAGCTCAGGGGCTATGCCTGAGTCTGACAGACGAGGTCGACCGTCCGCAGACAGCCACCACCTCGGTCGAGCCACCCACGTCAGATCAAGGGCGGATCGAGCGTCTTGTCTGGGCGCTCATCGAGCGCATCTACGTCCGAGCACCGGTAAGCCGTCTCGACGTTATCGTCTACCCCCTGCGCCCGGCCTATCTCGGCGCGACACAGCTGGCGCTCTTCTCGGGGCCCCGGGACCAACGCCTGCAGCGCCTACAGGAGGCCCTGCGGCGCCTGCGCGTCCGTTTCGGCGAGGTGATCATTATGGTGGCCTCCTTGATCCATCCGCCCAACCCCCGCCCGATCCAGGTGACGACGGACAAAGACAACGTGCCTCTCGCGATCGTTTGGACCGATCGCATCTACAAGGTACGACATATCTATGAACACTGGAGAGAGCGACGTTACTGGTGGGCCAAACCGGTGGCACGGAACTACTATCGCTTGGAAGACATGACGGGCCAAGTGCGCCTCATCTACCAGGATCAGCTGACGTCCCAGTGGTGGCTTGAACGACGTAAGATCATCCCATAGCTGATGAAAGACATCAGGTACATCGAGCTTCACGCCCACTCCAGTCACAGTCTCCTGGACGGGGTGCCCGCGCCTGAGGACCTGGTCACTCAGGGGGCAGCGTCCGGCATGCCGGCTCTGGCCCTCACAGACCACGACGGCCTCTACGGCGCCGTTCCCTTTATCCGCGCCGCGGAGCAGGTTGGCATTAAACCGATCTTGGGCGCGGAGCTGACCCTCACGGACGACGCACACCTTCTATTGCTGGCTGAAACCCCTGAAGGGTACGCCAATCTCTCACAGTTGATCACGCTGGCCCATAGCGACCAACCCAAAGGCACCGCACGGCTGCCGCCCCAACATCTCGCGCCCCACAAAGAAGGGCTTATCGCGCTATCCGGCTGTCGCAAGGGCGTCGTCGCCCGCCATCTGATCGCCGGCAAGGCGGAACAAGCGCTGGAAGCGGCGCAGCATTACAGCGCGCTCTTTGAGAAGGACCATTTCTTCATCGAACTCCAGCGTCACTACCATCCCGGCGATGCGCACCTGGTACGCGACCTCAAGGCGCTGGCGGATCACCTCCACTTGCCGGTTGTGGCGACCGGCGACGTTCATTATCTAGAGCCCGCGCAACACGAGGTGCACGACGTGCTCACCTGCATTCGAACGCACACGATTCTCGACCAGGCAGGGGACCGCCTACGTCCCAACGACGAGTACGTCTTTCGGAGCCCGGCATCTATGGCGGAGCTCTTCGCCGATACGCCCGAGGCCCTGGCCAACACCGTCCGGATCGCCGAGCGGTGCGCCTCGGCCGCGACCTTTTTACCCAAGGATCACCAGATCCTGCCGGTCTTCAAAACACCTGATTCCATCGAACCTAACGCATATCTGCGCCGCCTCTGCGATCAAGCTATGCGCGTGCGGTACCCGAAGGATCCCCCACGCGCCCTACTGGACAAAGAACTGCGCGTCATTCGACAACTGCATCTGGCCAACTACTTCCTTATCGTGAGCGACATCGTTCATTTCGCCCGCGCCCATCAAATCCGGTGCCAGGGTCGGGGTAGCGCGGCTAACTCCTTGGTCGCTTATCTGCTCAACATCTCGCCCATTGACCCGGTCGCCACCGACCTGGTCTTCGAGCGATTTCTGGCGCCGGAGCGCCCGCGCCCGCCCGATATCGACATCGATTTCGCCGCCGACCGGCGCGAGGAGGTGATCCAATATGTCTACAAACGCTATGGACGCGACCACGCAGCTATGGCTTGCACGCTCGTGACCTTCCGAGCTCGATCGGCGGTGCGCGACGTTGCCCGAGTCCTGGGATTCCCACCGGCGCTGGTGGAGCGGCTCTCAGGCGCCCTGGACATCCGCCGAGCTCAAAGCGTTAAGGACGCTGAGCGGTGGGTCGAGAGCTTTGGCGCGGACCTGAGCGGCGCTCCACTGCACCATCTGATGCGCCTAGCGCCCCAACTGGAGGGGTTGCCGAGACACCTCGGCATTCACAATGGCGGGATGGTGATCTCGGGCCCCCCGCTGGCAGAACGGATACCGTTGGAGCCGGCCACGATGCCCGACCGCACCGTCGTACAGTGGGACAAAGAAGCGCTAGAGGAGGCGGGCGTGATCAAGATCGATATCCTCGGCCTGCGGATGCTCTCCGCCATCGAGGACGCCGTGACCATCATCGAGAAACTCCACGGTCGACGCCCGGATCTGGACGCCCTGACGCCTGACGATCCCGAAGTCTACGACATGATTCAACGCGGGGAGACCGTCGGGGTCTTCCAGGTCGAAAGCCGGGCACAAGCCAGTCTCATCCCGAATTTCAAGCCGCGCTCCTTCAGGGATCTGACGATTCAGATCGCGCTGATACGACCGGGGCCGCTGCAGGGTAACATGGTCCGCCCCTATCTGCGCCGTCGCCAAGGGCGGGATCCGGTCCACTATGCCCATCCACGCCTGCAAGCGGCACTGGAGGAGACGTTGGGCGTCATCGTCTTCCAAGAGCAGGTGCTCAAGGTCGCCCGGGACCTGGCGGGCTTCACGCCCGGCGAGGGTGAGCAACTCCGCCGGGCGCTGGGCAACAAGCGCGCGGAAGAAGCCGTGGCGGGCTTCAAGGAGCGGTTCATCCAAGGCGCGCGCGCCAACGGCGTGCCGGAGCACGTCGCACAGCAAGTCTTCGAGCAGCTCCAGGCCTTCGGGGGCTTCTCCTTCGCCAAGAGTCACGCCGCGGCCTTCGCGGTGCTCAGCTACCAATCGGCCTGGCTGCGGCGATATTACCCCGCCGCCTTCTTCGCGGCGCTGCTACGCCACCAACCGATGGGGTTCTATCCCCCTCACGTGATCATCGCAGAAGCGCGCCGTCACGGCGTGGAGATCCGCGGGGTGGACCTTCACGCCTCCGAAGCCGGCGCCACGGTTGAGAGGCAGGTATCGTCTGATTCTGAGGAGTTCACAATGGAAGGCGCCGCGGAAACCACATCGAACTTCGGGGCCATCCGCTTGGGATTGGACACCGTTAAAGGCCTGGGAGCAGAGGCTTGCGCAGCCATCGTGAATGCGCGACGCCAGGGGGCATTTCAATCGCTGACCGACCTCTGTCGCCGCACCGGATTGGGACGCCGCGCGGCGGAGGCGCTGATCATGGCCGGCGCCCTCGATCGTTGGGAGCAGCCGCGTCGCCAGCTGCTCTGGGAGCTTCAGTCGGCACTCAAAGCGGCGAGGCGCGCCCCAATGCTGGGGTTGAGCGCCCGCGGCGAGCCGACCTTCGCTGCCCTACCGCGCCACGAACGGCTTTGGCTGGAACAGACTTACACCGGGGCCACCGCGAGCGCCCACATCACGGATCTGATAGCTCGCCAGCTGCGACAGATGGGCGCGACCCCCTCCGACCGGCTGGACAATTGGCCCGACGGCACCGGGATTCGCGTCGGCGGCGCCGTGGTCGCCCGCCAGCAGCCGCCCACCGCCAATGGCGTCGCCTTTCTGGCCGTGGAGGATGCCCAGGGGATCGTTAACGTCGTTCTCTATCCCACCACCGTCGAGACCTACCGGCGCGAGATCATGGCCCGCTTCATGATCGTCGAGGGGCAGATCCAACGAGACGGCGCCGCGATGAACGTCGTCGGCAACAGGGTCATCCCCCTAACGGTCGCTTGAGAACGACAAAAGGTGGGGGCAGCTGTCGTAGGTGCCTCCCGCCAGGTGCGACCCACTTGTCGCAGATGCCCGGCACGGGGGCCGTTAGTGGATTGCACCTAGAGACCAAGCGCGCACCAAGGCGAACACGCGTCGTGATCGAGGTGTAGGTGGGACGCACCAAGGCAGATGCATCCCACCCGACCGCTCATCCAGCGGCTGCGTCCTACGGGAAGATACCGCGCTCTTTATACACCCTCTCCAGTCGCGTCAAAGCCACGATGTAGGCAGCCGTACGCCAATCGGTCTCGTGGCGCGCAGCAGTATCCCTCACCCGGCAGTAAGCGCTCAGAATCTGCTTGCGCAGCTTGGCATCCACCTCTTCAAGATCCCAAAACTCGCTACGCTTATTCTGCAGCCACTCAAAGTAGCTCACGATCACGCCCCCGGCGTTAGCCAGGACGTCGGGAATCACCTGAATATCCTTGGATCTCAGAATCTCATCGCCCTCGATATCCGTCGGTCCGTTGGCACCCTCCACCACGAGATCGACGTTCAGCCAGGGTGCCGTCTCCGCCGTAACCTGGTTCTCCAGCGCCGCCGGGATGAAGATATCGGCCTCCGTCTCGAAAAAGTTCTGGTGATCCACCGGTTCGCCGCCCTCGTACCCCTGCAATCGGCCCTGGTCCTCCACATAGATCGCCAGATCGTCGGGATCGATGCCCGCCGGATCGACGATGGCTCCCGAGTGGTCCTCCACACCGACCATAACGGCGCCCAACGGCTTGAGCAGCCGGGCAGTCCAAGACCCAACGTTCCCGAAGCCCTGGATGGTGTAGGTGGCCCCCTTCAGATCGAGCCCGTGATCCTTGGCCCACGCCTCCAACACAAAGACCAGCCCCTGTCCGGTGGCCTTATCGCGACCGGCGCTCCCGCCAGACTCAACCGGTTTGCCCGTGACCACATGGACGTTGCGGTTGCGCTCCAGAGGCGGCATCATCTGCAGATACGTATCCAGGATCCAGGCCATGATCTGCGGATTGGTATTGACGTCCGGCGCCGGAATGTCGTATTCCGGGCCGATGTTACTGCCCAGCGCGAAGGTGAACCGGCGCGTGATGCGCTCTAGCTCCGACCGACTGAACTCCCAGGGCCTCATCTGAATGCCGCCCTTGGCGCCGCCGTAAGGGATACCGGCGATCGCCGTCTTCCACGTCATCCATGCAGCCAGCGCCCGAATCTCATCGATATTGACCGCCGGATGGAAGCGCAAACCGCCCTTGTAAGGACCCAACACGTTGTTGTGTTGTACCCGGTAGCCGGTAAACATCTGCACACAACCATCGTCCATCACGACGGGGAAGTTCACGACAACCTCGTTCGTCGTATGTGACAAGATCTTGCGAATCTGCGGATCGAGCTCCATCAAGTCCGCCGCCCTATTGAACTGGACCATCACGGTCTCATAGACACTCTGTTTTGCCATTCATGCCCTCCTGGCTATTGACAAACCTGTTATCGCATTGACCGAGGGGGGCGCTTCGTCGCCCGCTCGCTCGGGTGCCTTTGATGCATATTGCCATGACAAAGCGATAAAGTGTAGGGTGAGATGACACAAGATATCACGTGACAAGTAACGAATGGGGACCGAGTGAAGCGTAAAGGCGTGAAACGTGAGAGAATCGACGATTAACCAATCGCGCTCTGGAAACGATGTGTGACAAAGACTTGGTACTGGGGTATCATCAAGGTGAGAACTCAGACGAAAGGGGAAGCACCTGTGTCCGACGACGTCAAACGCCATGCCGTCTTTCTCTCATCACCCGACCTTTGGCAACACGGATTTGGAGCGAACCACCCGCTTAAACCCGAGCGTCTGGAGCGAACCGTCGCCCTCCTCAACGCCTACGAGGCCTTCGCCACATCCAACGCAGAAATGCAAGAACCCAGCCTGGCAACCAAGGAAGAGCTGGCCCTGTTCCACACGCCTGAGTATATCGACGCCGTGGAGGCGCTAAGCCGCGGCGACAGGGGCGTGCCCGCCCACCGTTACGGCTTTGGCCCTGGCGACAATCCTGTGTTTCGGGGCATGTACGATAGCAGCCGGCTGAAGTCGGGGAGCAGCTTAATGGGCGCCCGACTCTTGCTCGAAGGCGCCTGTGACGTTGCCTTTAGCTTCAGCGGCGGTCTGCACCACGCCGGACCGTCCCAGGCCTCGGGCTTCTGCATCTTCAACGACGCTGCCGTAGCCATCGCCTGGCTGCGCCAACAAGGAATGCGCGTGGCGTACGTCGATATCGACGCGCACCACGGTGACGGTGTGCAAAACGCCTTCTACGACACCGACCAGGTTCTGACCATCTCACTGCACCAGGATGGGCGTACGATCTTTCCCGGCTCAGGTTTTGTGAGCGAGACGGGAACCGGTGACGGCAAGGGGTACAGCGTCAACGTTCCGCTGCTCCCACGCACCGACGACGAGACCTATCTGTGGGCCTTTCGCCAGATTGTGACCCCCCTCGTCAAAAGATTCCAACCGGACGTCTTGGCAACCCAGCTCGGCGTCGACACCCATTACCGCGATCCGCTGACCTATCTCGGCCTGACCAACAACGGGCACGAAGCAATCTTCAAGGCCTTCGCCGAGCTGGCGACGATGCCG
Organism: Anaerolineae bacterium; assembly: GCA_049975025.1. Taxonomy (GTDB): domain Bacteria; phylum Chloroflexota; class Anaerolineae; order B4-G1; family SLSP01; genus PWVB01. Next base: position 24,344 of record JBNGDU010000115.1, on the reverse strand, counting down.
TGGCTGGCCTTCGGCGGCGGGGGCTACAACCTCGACGTGGTCCCCCGCTCGTGGACGCTGGCCTTCGGCGTGATGTCCGGACAGACCTTCGCCGACGAGCTCCCCAAGACCTACCGCGAGCGATACGGTGGACGGTGGCTCCGCGACCGCGACCAGGCGCCGTCACAAGACCGGGTGCACAACCGCACCCGCGCCCACGCGGAGAAGGTGGTAGCAGCGTTGAAGGAAACGTACGACATCGCCTGAAGTCGCTGCAAGCTCAGCGGTCCACACATCAGACAGAAAAGAGCAGATCCAGTTCCAACCCATCGTGGGTTTGATCTTGGGCGTCTCAATGGTCAAACTGCGAAGCTCAGGATATGCGCAAAACGGCCCGGCACTGTGTTGCGATACACAATGCCGGGCCATTCTGTGTGACCCGCACAGGACTTGAACCTGTAACCAAGGGTTTAAGAGACCCCTGCTCTCCCAATTGAGCTAGCGGGCCGCAGGCGGTTATTATATTACCATAGACTCGAGCTTTGGCAAGGGTTTTGCGCATTCAGCATAAGGAAAGAAAGCCCAGACGGACGGGCCTGAGGTCACCCTCGACGCCCTCCTGGAAGCCGGTCTCTCCGGACTGGAAGCTGCTGCGCTGCCGCTGCGCAGAAAACACGCACCATCTGCTTCTCCAAGCCGCAACCTGATGTATCCGCGATGACTGTAGCCCGCTGGTTCCGATTCTAGCATATACGTTTTACCTCAACACCAGCGGCATATAGATTTGTTGGCTGTTCTCAAAGACCGCAAAGTCACTCAAATGACATACAGGTACACGTATCCAGTTCTCCTCCGCATTCCGCTCATAGACTCCACACGCCGCGTCCTCCCAGGCACCCGTCTCGACGTTCCACCGCTGTAGCGCGAGCGCGGACTCCAGCAGCCCAGCCTCGGTGACGGCGGGGGCGCTGTAGTGAACCGTCACGGTGACCGGTGTGTCGAAGGTGACCTCGGGCGTGACGCCGCCTGCAACGTAAGCCTCCAGGGAGAAGGCGCGCCCGGCGAAGCGCAGCGTGGCAGGAACCGGGTAACTCGGATCATCCAGCGGGCGGTAGACCAGCGCGACCGTCTGTGGCATAGCCCCTGAAGGCACCTGCACCGACACGGTCAATCCTGTGCTCGACGTCATCTCGCCCCCGGTCTCCGCATCGACGACTGTCGCGGATGCCGCCCCCGCCTCAATAGGGAAGGCAGTGAGATTCCGATAGTCCGGGGAGAACTGGCGCCCCTCTGCATCAGCCACCCGCACGCCCTTGAGATAGAGATCATTGTCATAGAAAGTATCCGCGTCGGGCGTCAGTGGTAGGAATATGATTTGGACCATGTCTCCGCTCGCCAGTCCCTGATCGCCGCCCAAGCGCACCACGGCGGTATCGGTGATCTCGCTGATGGAGTTGAAGCCGGCAAGCGGATTATGCACCTGGTAGGTCCCGTCCGGAACTGCCAGGTCCGGCGCGCCCACGATCTCAAGCAGAAAGAGCCGGTCCAGATCAGAGCTGTGATAATTGTACTCTAGATCAAAATGCACCCCATAGATGGGACGATTCCCAGCCCCTCCTAGGCGGAGTGCGACTGTATATGGCTCCCCAACCTGGGCCGGCTCCGCGCTCGGAAGCGTGACCGACACCTGAGGGCTGCTCGCCACCTCGGGCGCAGGCTGGACATCCGCCGTGGGTTTCTCGCTTGCGCTCATCCCGGTCGCCGACGTGGACGCCATCATAGGATAATCGACCACCGCCGGTTCGACCTCGACCTCGTTAGCGGACAGATTCCAGACGATGACCTGAAGATCGGCTCCCACAGCAGATCCAACTCCACCGAAGGATTCGGCTACAACCATTGGATGCCAGGGCTCCCAGTGATCATCCCAGGGGTCCGGCGAAACATCGTAACGCCCCACACGTAGGTAGATGCGAATCTCGGCGTTCTCCCAATCCTCGATCTCCCCGACCCCACTGGCTTCGAAGGTCCAGGCGTTATCGGAACCCTCGGTGCCCCCGGAGTAGCGCGGCTGGTCGTCGATCACCGTGGACTTCACGACGTTCCCGGCACTATCCCGTTCAACCACCTCGATCCGATCGACCCGCTCCGCCGTGCGCTCCCCCGGATACTGCTCGATGTCGTCGGGGTCGAAGACGAATGGCCCGCCGGTCTCCTCAATCTCCTCCTCGTGTCCGTACATATATCGCCCGTTGAACAGACCTAAGCTCAGCTCCTGAGGCAGCTTCTTGCCACCTGCTTCTGTGTAGGCCAGTTCGAGATCGGCGTAATACTCGCACCACGACCCCTTGATCTCGAAGGAATCGAACTTGCTGATCTTATCCAGCAGCGTCTCCACCAGATCCGCGACGGGCGAACCGCCAAGGTTCACCTTCATCCACGTCTGCCGGAAGGTCCAGGAGACGATCCGCTTGCGGGTTGTGACCTTCCCATTTTCCGTCTGCCAAGGCAGGGCGAAATCATGCTCCGTCGGCAGCCCAGCCACCAGCGCGACACTCTGAGGCCCGTAATCCAGCGCGTAAGTCTCGTGTGCTTCAATGGTGAAGGCGCCGTACGCGCCAACGTCGCCCGCCACCAGCTCATAGCGTCCGTTTCCATCCGTCGTGGTGGTGTCGATCCTCGAACTATCCGCCCAGAGCTCCACCGTGGCGCCCTGATAGGGATGGCTCAGGTCGTTGCTCACCATGCCGCGCACGAAACCCTTTGTCGTGGGCGGCATGACGATCTCCGGCATCGCCGTCCTCTCAGTGCGCACGTGCACCGTCCGCGTGGTCGGCGCGTTGCCGGCGTGCAGCGTCTCCAGCACGTAGGTATCGCTAGGCACCTGCGTGAAACCAAAGTGCCCCCCGACGCCCGTTTGGGTCGTCGTCACCCATTCGCCGCCTGTTAGCGTGACCAGCACGTCCGTCAGCGGCGTGGTTTCGGAGAAGACTGTGCCATCGATAGCGCCCCACTGGTTGGTGTAGATGTAAATCGGTGAGGTGGGCGTGAGCACGGTTCGATAGACGTCCTCGACGCTGCGCTGGGCCATGATCGTCTGTTGGATGGTAGCGTACCCTGGCTTGCTCATCGTCAGGGTGTAGATCGCCGTGTGCGGCGCG
>JBNGDU010000115.1:11067-21194 GCA_049975025.1 Anaerolineae bacterium | reverse complement strand
GGAAGCCATTCTGCCTTCTGATCAATGTGGCTGACCCGCACAAACCGTTCTACGTGTCCGGCGGAGGTGACAGTTCGTTGATGACCAACGTCGTTGGAGGCCAGGTGCAGCTCGCTGCCGTAGACCGGATCCGCGCGCGACCGTTCACCCGGCACGTAGGTCTCATCCTCCAGCACGACCTGGAAGTCGACGTGCTGCGGCGGTGGAATGACGCCTATGGGCACCTGGGCCGCGTTGTTGGTCAGCGTGGTCTCCGGGGTAGTGCTCTCGACGGTGATGCTGATCGTGACCAATGATGTCGCCTCGACGTCCGGCACATCGAAGGTGCGCACCAGCACCGTGTGGCTCATGGCAGGCAGTGCCGCGATGGTCGCCGAGGCGATATTGGCCTGACCTGTGGTTTCGGTGAAGGCGACGGTCACGTCCGTCGCCGTGACCCAGCCGCTATTCCAGACGGTGACGGTGAGTGTCGCCGTCTCGTCGATGCGAGCAATGGTGGGCGTGATGGTCGCGTGGGCGGCGTCCACCACCAGGTCGGCGCGGGTCGTGTCGTTAGCCGCGGCGTCCGGCACCGTGCTGAGAAGATAGAGCGGCGCATTCAGTCCATCGGCGTTCTCAACGAAAGTGACAACAGCTTCGCCGTTCTCGTCAATGGACAGGCGCGCTCGGCGGGGGTCTTGTTCTCCAATATACAGAGTATGAAACGGACGTAGCACGTTCCCGTCCCGATCCAGCCGCCCATATACCAGATCATAGCTTGACGTCCTGTATCTGGCTCTCTCCAACAGCACGTGTAATCGATCCTGGGCATCGATGGCCGCCTTGACACCTCCGACGACGTCCGTGTAGTCGCCCAGCGGTATCTGTCGTTCCGCGGAAAGCGTGCCATTAGCGCCAATCCGACGCCAGAACAACACGTGCGTGCCCAGATCTCCGTCCGCCCGCCAGAGCACGTGGGCAGCCCCTTGAGCATCCACCAGCAACTGAGGGGAGTCGTCCGGATGACCACCCCGATGCCAGTCATCCGTAAGTTGAGTCACTGTGAGCTGATTGACGGCCATAACCGAATTCGAGAGGATTCGCGAATAGACGAGTATCCCATTGTCATCATCGGGTGCGTGCCAAAGAAAGTGGCGGCTACCTGCAGCGTCGATCACCAAGCGCTGCACCTCGTTGTGATATCCAGCAGGCACCCGGGTGTTCAACCGTAGGCCGTCGAGCAGCGGGTCCCCCTCCCCATCCAGAATGAAGTAGAGAGGATCGTATGTAGCGGAACTATCCAAGAGGTGGAGTCGATTCTCCGCATCCACGTCAATCACAGGGTTGTGATAGGCGGTAAATCCGGCCTCCAATACCCCTCGGGGTAGGAGCCGGAAGGTCCCATCCGGGCTCAGCCGCGCATACGCGATGCCGTAATCAAACTCCGAATTCCCCTTCCAGACGATATGGACCTGATCTTCAGGGCCTAGGGCGACATCGATCTCGTCGGTGGACTGAGACTGCACCCCACCGAGACGAAGATCCTCCACCAGCGGGTTGCCGACCGCGTCAACCTGACTGTAGTAGAGATCCTCGCCGCGATCATCATACCAGATGATGTGACGATGTCCCCGGCTATCGACGACCATCTCCTGATGCCAGACGTTGTTGGCGTCCAGCTCCCCATCTCGGCCGTTAGAGATACGCCGCCGCCAGTGGAAGTTGAAGTCGTCGCCGTAGTTGCGCCCCGCCAAGGCCAAATCCTCCAAATCGACATAGCCGTCGTGGTTGAGATCGGCGCGCCGGTCCCAGTTGGGCGAGGGCGAAACGGTATTTTTGCCGCCATACGCTGCAGACATGATCACCATATCATCCGCATCGACCCTACCGTCCACGTCCAGATCGCCAAGCAAAGCCAACGCCGTACCAGTTACCAGTGCGCCGAGGATAACCGCGAGCCCAAAGGCGAGAGATCTTTTGAATGTTATCATAGTCAGCCCTCCTAGGCGTACAGAACAAAGCCATCATCTTGAGGATCGCACAAAGCGCCGGGCAAAAGGAAGCACGATACTCTGACCATAGCATAAACAAGGTCTATCCTTTCTGCAAGTTTCACTAAGCTTTGGATGTTATCAGATGAAAACTATGCTACAATAGCATCTAGTCTACCCAACAACCATACTGGACGCTCGGTTCTATTGAGCCACCTATAGAAACACGACGATAACCTATGAAGCTACTCTTTGTTAGCCCAGACAAGGATGACGTTGTCAGCACCCAAACCATACTTAAACGTTACGGCAAAGTGCATGTGCACGCCGTGACGAGCCTTGAGGAGGCTAGCTCTTTCTTGAGCAAACAGCAGCCTGAGGTCGTGCTACTTGCCACGCATCCCAGCGTCCGCAGTTGGTTCAACACACTGGACGCAGCCTCACCAGGTCAGTTCTACGTCTTGCTGGTACGAGACGGTCATTACAGATTTGTCGAGCCGCTCACGGCACGATCCAACGTCGCCTGTCTTACACCGGCCGAGCTTGAGACCCCCTACTTCGCCAAGCTCTTGAGCCACCTGATCCGCCCACTAGAACCCCCACCTACGGCGTTCCTGCCGGAAAACGCTTGGGGCAAGGGCCTGCGCGACATCACCCTTTCCTTGACAGCTTCACTGGAGTTGGACACGGTGCTCGATCAGCTCCTGATCGCACTGCTGGAGCTCGTCCGCTGCGATGCCGCGGATATCCGATGGGTGCGCGAGGATGAGGTGCGCATTCGTCGCAGCCACGGCTTTGAGGCCTTCTCCGACGAGCCGGTGGATGGCCTGCGCTGTTCACTTGGCACCATGAGACATCTCCGCGAGGCAGCGGAAGAGCGTCATTCGGTGCTGGTCCGGGATACCCGGCGGTACAAAGGTTGGATCCAACAACCTGGGCTAGAGTGGATCCGATCCTATCTCACGGTACCCCTCTTTCTGGGCAATGAGCTGATTGGCTTTATGGACGCCGCAAGCGCTACGCCGAACGCATTCCGCGCCCAGGACATCGAGAGACTGGAGACGCTAGCTCACCCAGCAGTCATCGCGCTGCACAACGCTTGGCTCTACGCGAGAGAGCAGCAGGCCCACGAGTCCTTGGTCAAGGAGCGGGATCAGCTTCTCGCTCTGGCGAATATCGACCAGCAGATCCTCACCATCTCCGACTCCCCGGAGCAAGCAATCCTGGCGATTCTGAATCACGCGCTGGCCTTGATGCAACTTACCAAGGGGATTATTGCGGTTGCCCCATACGGGGGCAAGCCCCAGTTTGTCTACTCCACGGGACTTAAAGACCCCGAGGCGACGCGAAACCTTATCCTCACCTACTGGCAAGACGAGACCGAATATCCACGGGGAAACTGGGCTTCGAATAAGATCCCAGTGGAGCCCAGGCAGTTTCGGCAATGGGCCCACACGGAGAATGTGAAAGCTGTGCTGACGGTACCGCTCTGGCTCCAGGGGCGTTTGGTTGGGCGTATCTCTCTGCTCGACGACAAGACCCGGGCCTGGTCCAAACGAGAGGTCCAGATCGCCCAAATGCTGGCGAATCAGGCTGCCATCGCTATCGACAAAGCAGTGCTTATGCAGAAGCTGCGCCAAAGACTACGTGAGACCGAGACGCTGAACCGCGTGCTGCACGCAGCCAGCACGACCCTCGATCCCGAGGACATCCTCCGAAGTATCTGCGACGAGACGAAAAGGGCACTCCGGGTGCCTTTGGTCAGCGCCAGATTGCTCAACGGCGATCGCCTTCGCTTGGTCGGCGAGGCCAGAGACGCCTCCTATCCTGAGCTCGCCACGGACGTCATATCGATCAAGGATGCATCGCGTTTGAGAGAGTTATCCGGAAACACAGAGGCCCGGCGGTTTGCCGATGTGCAAGCCGAGGCACCCGAGTTGGCTCGGGATCTTTTCCGCCCTGCGACGTGCAGCGCGCTCCTGATGCCGCTGAAGATGCGCGACGCTACCATCGGCTTTTTGCAGGTAGAATCCCCTGTCAAGCGCGAGTTCACGGAAGACGAGGCTCGCCTGGTACGACTCATGGCTGCAGCGATCACCCCAACTCTCGAGAACGCGTGGCTTTTTCAGCAGGTGGAGGAGGCGCGGGCCCAGACCCAAGAGACCTATGAGCAGCTCAGGCGATTGGACTCCGTCAAAGGGCAGTTCATTCAGAATGTCTCCCACGAACTCCGCACGCCGCTGGCCATCGTCAAGGGATATGTCGACTTGATCATGGAGGGCGATCTCGTCAAGACGCTCGATCCGATGCTGGCACAGGCCGTTCAGGCCATTCACACCCACACGAACAACCTGGTAGCTCTGGTGGAATCGATCACGACGCTGGAGGATTCCAGCGTGGGTAAGCTGGAGATGGTGCCGCAGCCCGTCCAGCCCATCTGTCAGGCCGCCATCAAGGCGAACTGGCAGAAGGCTCTGCGCCACCAAGTCGAGATCATTGCCAACATCCCCGAGGAACTGCCGGACGTCAGCGTGGATGCGACCTATATGCTCCGGGCGCTGAATCACGTGATGGACAACGCGGTGAAGTTCAACAAGAAAGGAGGGCGTGTTTGGGTCAAGGCCGCTCAACGCGACGGTCGAATCTGGCTTAAGATCAAGGATGAGGGCATCGGCATACCACGTGCTGAGCTGAAGCGCATCTTCGATCGATTCTATCAAGTCGACGGGACAACCACACGACGCCACGGAGGCATGGGCCTCGGTCTCTCTTTGGTTCGTGAGGTCGTCACACGTCACAAGGGAGAGGTCTGGGCCGAAAGTGGGGGTGAAGGGAAGGGAACCACCGTCACGATAGCCTTGCCGGTTCACGAGGGCGGGGAGGCGACGTGACATCGGGGTCCATCAAATGGAAGCGATGGCGGCTCTTGGTGAGTATCCTATTGGCCTCGGTCGTCGTCAGTTGTACAGGACCGACACCGGCCAGCCCACCCATGCCGCTGCCCGACTCCTACATCATCGCCGACGACTTTGCCCGCCCCAACCCGGCTTGGGCCCGCTTCGACACGGAGCAGGGCGCCGTCTACGCACTGGCCGGCGAGCTATATGTAGAAGACCGGGGTAAGGGGACGGCGGTCTACTCCCCCCTTGTCGGTCACAAATACGAAGACGTCGTCGTAGACGTTCAAGTTCGTCACGTTCAGGGATCTGTTGACAACTGGATGGGCGTGCTATGCCGGCATCAGGATGAGGAAGACTACTATATGTTGGCAATCAGCGCCGACGGCTACTACCTGATCCTCAAGGTCATCGATGGCGTCGCCACGCCTCTCGCCGGTCCTGAGTACAGCGACGTGATCCGCTCCGGCAAGGCTGAGAACACGCTGCGGGCACGGTGTCGGGGAAGTATGCTTACGCTCTGGGTAAACGACGCGCTCCTGGCGACGCGATCCGACAACGGGATCGCAGAGGCGGGTACGGTGGCGCTCTTCGCCGACGCCGTACAAAGGAACGAGATCGTGGTAGCCGCGTTCGATAATTTCGTCATGGCGGAGCCCTGAGGGCATTCATGGTCCTGTTGCCCTCTGCTCCGTCCGCGCCGTCTGCGCGCTCTACGAGAGCCAGGCATCTGGGGCTGTTAGCCCTGTGGGGCGGAGCGCTGATGGGATATTTCGCGCCATGGGTGGCTCGTCGCCCGATGACCGCTGGGCTGGCCTGGAACGCCTACGACCTATTCGATCTGCTGCGCCTCCTACCGAGTATTGAGACCGGAGCGCTTACGGTCAATCTCCACGCGCTACGCCTCCCACTGATCGGACTCGCGCTCATGCTACCTGCGCTTATGGCGGAAACCGGCGTATGGTTCAGGGTAGCCGGGGGCGGCTTGGCTTGCGGATTGGCAGCCACAACGCTTCCGCCCTATCCGGAGATCATCAATGCGTGGCACACCCCGGGATGGCAGGTCCCTTTCTGGTGGGGGATCGGTAGCATGGCGGTATCGCTCATAACCATCTGGTTGGCGCCCAAGATGAATCGCTATCTTCATTGGTGGCTGCTGGCTGTGGCAATGATCGGAAGCTGTCCTGCCGCGGTGACTTACGCTCGTCTGCGACCGGCCTTGCAAGAACTGCACGCAGCGCACGTGGGCGCCGGCTGGGGCTTCTGGGTTTACCTGATCAATATGAGCGCTATCGGACTCGTGGTTTGGTACGAGACGCTCAGGTCACGCTTGTAGCGGAAGTCTAAGGAGGACAGACCATGACGGGAGGAGCTCAGAGCCTCGAACATCTCCGCGCTGTGAAAGCAAGATATGAGGACGAGCTGATGAAGAAGACCAATGTCGTCGGTGTCGGTATCGGCGTGCCGATCCGTAATGGCCAACCAGCCGGGGAGCCCGGCATCATCGTGAGTGTCACCCATAAGGTCCCCGCCCAGGAACTCGCGGAAGAAGACCTGGTACCGCGAGTATTGGAGGACGTCCGGGTCTGGGTAGAGGCGATTGGCTGGCCCCGAGCCCTGGAGGATGTATCGGCCTCCAAGGCTGACGAGGAGGCAGAAACAGGAGACGATCATGGAATCGTACACACTTGAAAACGCCCGTAGCATCTACCAGAACGTCATACAGGACATCTTCCGGCGAAAAAACGTCGTCGCTGTCGGCCTTGGCTACAAGATCAAAGACGGTGAGCGCACCGATCAACTCAGCCTGGTCGTCTCCGTCATACAAAAGGTACCGGCCGCAGAGCTAGCCCCCGAGGACCTGGTTCCTCAGCAGTTTGCCGGACTGCGCACTGACGTTCTAGAGACAGGCCCAATCCGAGCCCTGATGTCCGAGGACCCCCGGGTCCGGCGTCGCCCGGCACCGCCAGGTGTGTCCCTGGGCCATCGGGACATCACAGCCGGCACCTTCGGCATGTTGGTGCAGCGAGATGGTCAACCGTACATCCTCAGCAATAACCACGTGCTGGCAGACACCAACGCCGGCAGCATCGGCGATCCCATCTACCAACCGGGGCCGGCGGATGGAGGGACCCCCAACGACCGGATTGGCGCCCTTGCGGAGTTCGAAGCCATCGACTTCGGTGAGACCCCCCCGCAGTGTGAGGTGGCGGAGACACTGGCTGCGTTCCTCAATCTCCTCGCACGCACCACCGGTTCCAGCCACCGGCTTCAACCATTCAAGCAGACGCCAGGCGTCAATCTGATGGACGCCGCGCTGGCAGAGCCTGATCAGCCGGCTTCCGTCAGGCCGGACGTCCTGGAGATTGGCCTGCCGACCGACGTTGCAGCGCCCGAGTTGGGCCTGAGCGTCCAGAAGATGGGGCGTACCACGGGGCTGACCCATGGCTTCATCACCCAGGTTGACGTTACGGTCGACGTCGACTACTTAGGACGGACAGCTCGGTTCGTCGATCAGGTCTTTTTGACGTCGATGAGCAAGCCCGGCGATTCGGGGGCGGGTATCTTCGACACGGAACGCAGAGCCGTAGGATTGCTCTTCGCCGGATCGGAAAGGGTCACGATTATGACCCCGATCCAGCGCGTCCTCGATCGGTTCGCGGTGGGTCTGGTTAAGCAGCAGGACGCGGGCTAGGGAGTCGGATATCAGGCGTTTGGTCTTGGCTAGGCAGAGGTCACCTTGCATGCACGCACGACGACTAGGGCGCGGATGGTCACCCAGGGGTTAGACTCGCCCGCCCGACCAACGTCGCACCACAGGGGCCCGGGGACGTGCTCCGCCGGCCAGTTGCCCGACGGCAGACGCCGGGACATCAGCCAAGTGAAGGCGCGCGAGGGAATTCTGGTAGGCTGCCCCAACGCCACCCAGGCTTCCATCCAGCCCAGCGCGTCGGGTTGGAGGGTCAGAGGAAAGGTCAGGGCATTGCAGAGCGGCGCCGTACGGTCCTCGGACAAAGTCGCCTTCAGGGCTGCGCGCACGGGCGCGACATCAGGAAACACTAAGCCCTTACAACGCCAGGCGGCGATCGCGCGGGCGAGCCATATCGCCTCAGGGCCGGCTATGGCTCTGCCGAGCACTTGACGGTTCACCCAGGACCAAGCGTCGCGGAAACGCGCCCTGCTCACCTCGTCGGCGAGATCGAGAGACGCCGCCGACCAGAGGAGCGCGCTGGTCAGGGCGAGGGAGCGCCCATCCTCTCCCTTGTGGAGCCGCGCAGCCCCTTCCTCATCGACGTTATCACGAAGCACAACGCCCAACGCACGCCGAGCCTCCGGTACCGGCCCCAGGCCCAACTGGGCCAGGAAAAGAAGTTGCCAGACCGTCGCGCGGTAGCGGGGTGAGACGCCGAAACCCGAATGCATCCAATAGCCCTCCGGATACTGAGCCTCTAGGATATCCCGGACTGGAGCATAGTTTGAAACGAGCGCTCGATCCTCACGAACGCTGGCATCATCGAACGAACCAGCGGCTAGCTTTGTGCGGGCCAGTACGCGCACGGAAGGGTTGGGATGGCTGATTAGCTCCGCCACAACCCGTTCGTCATTCACCATAGACAGTTTCTCTCATCTTGGTCCGCTGACTGCCTCAGACACTGCAAATGACCGCACGACCCAAGGCGCCGAACTATTACACACAAGGGCGCGGTCCCTCTCCAGCAGGAGAACCGCGCCCTTGCATTACCTTGCTATCGCTACCGATCAGGCGCCCTAGTCATCCAGGAACTCCTCGTCCTCATCATCGTCACCGGTACCCATCTCCAGCGGCAACCGATCCATCTCGACCAATCGTTCGCGAATCAAAGCCTCGATGTTGTCGGCGAACTCGGGGTTCTCCTTGAGGTAAGTCTTGGAGTTCTCGCGTCCCTGGGCGAAGTTCTCGTCTTCGAAGTAGTAGTAGGAACCTCTTTTGTCCAGGATGCCCAGATCAAGTCCGACGTCCAGGAGATCACCCTCGTGGCTGATTCCCTCGCCGAACATAATGTCGAACTCGGCCACGCGGAAAGGCGCAGCGACCTTGTTCTTCGTCACCCGGACGCGGCACGTATGTCCCAACATCTCGCCTTGGTACTTGATCGACTTGATCCGGCGGACATCCAGGCGGACCGAAGCGTAGAACTTCAGCGCACGCCCACCGCTTGTCGTCTCCGGGGAGCCAAAGAGCACACCGATCTTCATACGAAGCTGGTTGGTGAAGACCATAATCGTGTTGCTCTGCTTGATAACACCGGAGAGCTTGCGCAACGCCTGGCTCATCAGGCGCGCTTGAAGGCCGGGATGGGAATCCCCCATCTCACCCTCGATCTCCGCCCGTGGCACCAGCGCTGCGACCGAGTCAATCACGATGACGTCCACCGCGCCGCTGCGGACCAGAGCCTCGGCGATCTCCAGCGCCTGTTCACCCGTGTCGGGCTGGGAGATATAGAGGCTGTCGATATCAACGCCGCACTGAGCCGCATATCTGGGATCCAGGGCGTGCTCCATATCGATGAACGCCGCAACACCGCCGTGCTTCTGCACTTGAGCGACGATGTGCTGCGCAATGGTGGTCTTCCCAGAACCCTCCGGCCCGTAGATCTCGGTGATTCGCCCTCGGGGCAAACCGCCCACGCCCAAGGCGATATCCAGAGCCAGTGATCCCGTGGGGACCGTCTCAACGTTCAGATGTGAAGCATCGCCCAGGCGCATCAATGCACCATCACCAAAACGACGCTTGATCTGAGCTACTGCTTGCTTAAGTGCCTTCTCACGTCCTTCCGCCATCTTGAGCCTCCCTAGCTTTGCGCTGTCGAATCGCCCCTATTATAGCACAAACGTTCTAAAATCACAAGACCGGTTTCGATTCAATCAGACCAGAGAATCCTATCGTCCTAACGACGCCTACCCTTGGAACGGGCTTTTGACAGCCCAGAACCCCCTAGATAAGGCGGCACATCGATCTCCATAATCCGGCAGCGTGACACATCCATAAACCGAATACCGATCTTGGTATCGAGCTTCGACACCTCCAATGCGGTAGTCACCACCGTCGGCAGCCGCGCCACATATCGGTAATTGATCAACTGAAAGAGCTTCTCTTTGGCCCAAGGCGTCGCGCTCTCGGTGCCGAGGTCGTCGAGGACCAGCATCGGCGCTCGGCGCACCTCCTCGAACCGTTCGTCGTAGGAGACGTTGCCCTGCGGACTGAACGCCGCCCTGAGGT
>JBNGDU010000115.1:0-11057 GCA_049975025.1 Anaerolineae bacterium | reverse complement strand
AATCCAATAGGTCGGGCACTACCACTAACAACGCAGGATGCCCCAGCCTGACGCGCTCATTCGCGATGGCAGCGGCAAGGTGCGTCTTGCCCGCGCCAACTTGACCGGCGAAGACAATCCACCCTTCCGGATCCGCAGCGTAGGTCTGGGCAAGTTTGAGAGCCTCCGCCAGCACGCTCACCTGATCAGCCGGCAGCTCCTCACGTCGCAAGTTGAAGGTGCCGAACGTCATATCCGAATAGTAGGTCAGCGTGTTCAGGTTCGGTGCCAGTCGATCGACGCCGCCCAGCCTGTAGTCCGGCGCCAAAATCGTGACGATCTCAACAAGGTCCGGATCTGCGAGCCGGGAGCGCAAGCGGGGTTCCATGTGCTCCAGCTCCTGATTGGTGGTGATGACTGTGGCGAGCCGAGACATATAGCGGTGGTTGAGCAGTTGGAAGAGCTTCTCCAGAGCCCATGGGGTAGCGTTCTCGGTCCCCAGATCATCGAGGATCAGCAGTCGAGCATTACGCACCTGTTCGAAACGGTCGCTGTAGGGCTGAGCTGCATTAGGCGCGAAAGCCGCCCGCAGGTGATCCAGTAGATCCGGCACCGTCACGAAGAGGGGCATGATACCCCTTTCCAGGGTCTCGTTCGCGATTGCCGCCGCCAGATGGGTCTTCCCCGAACCGTAGCCTCCGATCAACAGCAGCCATCCTTGGGGATCCCGCGCATAGGCGCGCGCGACCTCGTAAGCATGTCGCAAAGTGCGCTGACGCTCCGGCGACAGGCGACCGCCGTCCACGGAAAATGTCTCGAAAGTAAAACGCCCCAGGGCATCGAGGTTACTGAGCGCACGCAGCGTGTCGCTGCGCCGGGCCTGAAGCTCATCCATCCGGCACGTACAGGGAAATAGCTTGCCGAAATGAGGATGGTCCACCGGCACGTCGAGGCGCACATAGCCCATACCGTGGCAGATTGGGCAATCGGGATCGCCAATACTGCGCTCAGTTTCTTCGATCGGCGTGTCGGGCTCAGCTATCTGTCTTTGATCGACCTCGGACGAGTCGTTCGTACGCCTCTTCGATGTAGCGTCGCGCATCCGCCTCACGATCTCGTCGCTTAGCTCCTCTATCGATTTCATCACGTCCCTCAGTCTGCCATCGCTCCAGGATGGCACGAATGTATCTCCAATTGCGCTTATTCGCCCTCACAGCCTCGCGGAAGGCCTCCTCAATCCAGGCAGCGGGATACGTCTGCTCCGCCTCCATCAGCTCCTCGCTGATCAGGGAGGTCAACGGACCGACGTTTTCCTCATAGAGCGAGAAGATGTTGGGGCGCTCCTCCACAGTAGCGCGCCGAGGGCTCACGCCCTCTCGCATGGCGTCGACCGCTACCCGTCCCTTGGGGCTGTTGGCAAAGTAGCGGACTTCGACCTCCCCATCAGCGCGCCGCCAGGGCGCCGCGAGAAGCGTTCCGCGATCAACAGCCTGAGCCAGCGCCCGTCGCAGGCGGCGATTGATCTCCTGACCTCCCAGAGCCGTGCTGATGACAGCATCCTGCTGCAGCTCAGCAGCGGTCACCCATGGCGCCACGTTCGATCGCATCTTGGCCAAGCGCCACAGAACGATCAAGGTGACCTTCAGCTCGTCCGGCTCGTCGATGTTGGGGATGAGTTCGGTGTAGACCAACTCCGGCAGCGTCACCAGAGAGAGCTTGCCCTCCGGAAAGCCGGAGAAGTGATGAGCAGCTTCAGGGTTCACGGCAATCCCACAGGCGGCGCGACCGCCCCGTAATCCTCTGGGGCTACCTGCGTGTAGACGTCGGCGAACTGCGTCAGGCGTTTGTTGAAGTAAAGTTGTATGGTTCCCGTCGGACCGCTGCGATGCTTAGCGATCATAACGTCGGCGATGTTCGGATCCTCCGTGTGCTCATGATAGAGCTCGTCACGGTAGATAAACATCACGATGTCCGCGTCCTGCTCCAGCGAGCCGGACTCTCTCAGATCCGAGAGAACCGGGTGTTTATCCTGGCGTTGCTCAACGGCACGCGAGAGCTGGGAGAGGGTCATCAAGGGCACATCTACCTCCCGTGCCAGGCCCTTGAGCGACCTCGAGAGATAGGAGACCTCTTGAACTCGGTTGTCACTGCGGATGTCCGCGTTCATTAACTGCAGGTAATCGACGAAGACGATATCCAAACCTCGCTCCGAGGCCAACCGTCGCACCTTGGTGCGCAGTTGGAGCACCGAGATTGACGGTGTGTCGTCGATGTAGATCGGCAACTCCGACAAATGCCCGATCGCCTCGGCAAAAGCCGGCCACTCCTCGTCTTTGAGTTGTCCCAGTCGCAGGCGCTGGGCATCGATCCCACTGACCTGAGCGACCAGACGCTGTACCAATTGCTCAGCCGACATCTCAAGGCTGAAAAGCGCCACGACTTTGTGCTGCTCCGCGGCGCGCAGACCAAACGTCAGCATCAACGAGGTCTTGCCGACGCCTGGGCGAGCGGCGAGGATCAACAGATCCGACTTCTGAAACCCACCCAGCAGACGGTCCAGGTCGCGAAATCCGGAAGGCACGCCCATGAGCTCGCCCCGATGAGCGTAGAGATTCTCAATATGATCGTAATAACGGGGCACGATATCCTGGATGGGTTGGAGGTCTCGAGTAGAACGCTTCTGCGACACGCCGAAAAGCGCCTTCTCGGAGTGATCGACCACTTCGTCGACCGGCATCGCTTCATTGTAGGCAAAACGGGCGATGTCACTCGCCGCATCCAGCAGGCGCCGTCGCACCGCGGTCTGCTCCACCAATCGTCCATAGGACTCAATGCTGATAGCTGAGGGGACCGCGTTGATCAGTTGCGAGATATAGGCAGCGCCACCAACCGTCTCCAGACGCTCCTGCTGCTCCAGCTCGGTGGTCAGGGTCAGGAAGTCAATCGGGTCACGTCGCTCGTGAATGCGGATCACGGCCTCATAAACCCATCGGTGTTTCTGAAGATAGAAGTCTTCCACCCGCAGGAAAGGTAGGACGTGAAAGATGCCCTCTGGGTCAATCAGGAGCGCGCCTAGGACAGCCTCTTCTGCATCAATATTGTGGGGTACGGTCTTGTCCGGTAATGACATACAACCAATCTACCTATACTAAGCGACTCAGTTGTCTTTGGATGGATCAAAATCGAGAGAACTTAGGAAGTCACGGAAAACCCCCAGGTTCTCACCGTCGATTCCCTCTCTGACGTCAGGCTCCGGTACGACGCCGGCCTCCTCAAGGACCTCCGGCGCGACATAGATAGGAACTTCCAAGCGCACGGCAATAGCGATCGCATCACTTGGACGAACGTCGACCTCGACTTCTTCAGCGCCCACCTGCAAGACAAGGTTGGCGTAGAAGGTGTTGTTGGCGAGCTCATTGACGTGGATATAGAGCAGCTCAGCGTCCAACGTTTCCAATATGTTGACAATCAGGTCGTGGGTTAAGGGCCTGAGCACTTCAACGCCTTTGGCGCCGTAGGAGATGGCCTCAGCCTCACACGGCCCAATCCAGATCGGAAGATAGCGGTCCGTCCCCAGCTCCTTCAGGACAACAATGCGATGCGAGGAGACCAAGCTAACCTGTATTGTCTCTAACGTGACCTCAATCATGATGACCTCCCAGCCGACGAGGAGTGGATAACAGAGGTGGTCTCTGTATCCTATTATACCCCTCGTGCTCCTAAGTCAATTATCTGCATCGATGAAATGTTCAGGTAAAGCGCCAATGACCACCAGGACAATGCCGGCTGTCAAAGCCGGCGCGTAGAGTCGATCATGAGCAATAGGTCCCGGAAGGACAAGATGGTAGACAAGCGTGCCGCCGAGCAGAAAGGCCAGTATCAAGCGCGATCGCAGCCGCCAGATGCCGCGCAGCCCCAACCCGCAGAGCGTCGTCCTGATAACGATCAAGCCCCACCATAACAGGCCGGCCAACGGGGAAACGCGGGAAACGCGCTCCATCCAGAAAGCACGCAACGCATCGCCCACCGCGCCCCTGGCGAACGACCAACTCATACGCCTCCAAATATCAGGCACCACCCCGGTGGCATCCCATGTGCAGCCGGTGAGTATATGATACCACAGACGATGACCTGGGTTCAAGAGGCTTTTGAGGGCACCTTTCAGATGGACGCGCAGATACACACGCCAATGCCGCAGCACGAAGGACCGAGCCGCATCCCAAATCTGAGCGGTGCGATGCAGGCGCAGCGCGCAGTCTGGGACAGCCTCGACGCAGGTGAGCGGCCCAAGAGGTCCGCCAGCACGCAGACAGTCGCCCCAGCCGTGTTGCGCGCCGACACGAGCAACGAAGTTCCGATAGAGGTGCTCCCAGGTATCCGTCCAAGGCTCAGCGCGGACGCCTTCCATCTCCGCCAAGGTGGCCACAGCACTGACTCTCGCGAGGTTCTCGGCGAAAGCGGCCGAAATGGACCAGCGCCCCAACAGCAGCCGGTTACGAACAAGCCAGGGAAACACCAGAAGAACCAACGCAACCCAGAAGGTGAGCGCTACCACCGGACAGCGACGCTGCCTCCCTTGGGCACGCGGGCCGGCAAGCAACCGTGCGGCGAGCACCAGACCGATCACCAGAACCAAGAACTGCCCATTGGGTTTGACCAGAAGTGCCAGACCCCAGAGGGCGCCCGCAGATACAGCCCGCGGCATCGAAGGCCGTTGGGTGAGCCGCATCGTCGACCAGAGAGCGCCCGTCAGCAACGGCAACAGAAGCGTCTCTGACAACAGATAGCCGGTGAACCGTTGCGTCATGCCGTTCAAAGCGTAGATCGTGCCGGCTATCAAGCCAAGCGGCAAAGACCACCGCTTTGCCAGTCGAAGCCGGGGCCGGCTAATCGCTCGAACGGTATCGCGGGTCAAAACGATTAAGAGTGCCGCGGTCAGGACCTCCAAGAGAACGTGAAGCCTCACGATCCGTTCGGGCGAACGACCCAGCAACTCGTATCCACCCATCAAAAAGAATGGATAGGCCGGCGTGCGTACGGCTGTCGGGCAGAACGGGGCAGTCCAGCCGATAGCAAACCCTTTGCCGTCGAGGACATTGACTGCCAGCAGGTGGAAACCCTCAGCATCCACCAGCCCCAAGGGATCAACAGGCACAAGCTCCAGCCACACCACGCGGACGAGCGCGGTCAGCAGCAAGGGCAGCCAGTACCATACCATTGGACGTTCAGATCATCTTCCTAGTTGCGTCAACACCGGGAAACCGGCCTCAGCAGCCTCAAGGGCATCAGCCGACCCGATGCTCAACGATGATCCGCACCCCGTCCAGTGTCAACCAGGGATCCACCATCGAAAACCGCTTCGTCAACGGTGCGATCACGCTAGACAGCCCGCCGGTGGCGAGGACCTGGACATCACCGCCGATCTCGGCTTCAAAGCGGCTGATCATCCCCTCGACAAGCCCTACGTATCCCAGCAGGATGCCAGACTGGATAGCACGCACCGTGTTGGTCCCAATAGCGCGCGGCGGCACCTCCAGACGAATCTGGGGAAGCTGAGCCGTACCGCCGGCCAGGGCAGACGCCGCAAGGTTAACCCCCGGCGCGATGGCCACGCCTAGAAACGTCATGGTCTCCGAGACCGCCGTAAAGGTCGTGGCGGTGCCGAAATCCACGATGACACAGGCGCCCCGGACACGAGCGTAGGCCGCCACCGCGTTAGCCATAAGATCCGCCCCAACCTCTGACGGATTGTCGACGGCAAAGGTCAGTCCCTGGACAACGTCATGACTGATCACCAGAGGCGCAACGGATGTCTGATCCGCGATCATCTCCTCCATTCTCCCGGTAAGCGGCGGCACAACGCTGGAGATCGCGATCCTATCGAAAGACGTCATCACCAAGTCAGCCTCGCCCAACAACATCCGCAGCAATACGCCGTACTCGTCCGCCATTTTGTCGCGCACCGTCCGGACACGCCAGTGGTGAATCCACCGGGCGCCATCATGTACGCCGAAGACGACGTTGGTGTTGCCGATGTCCATCGCCAAAAGCATTTCGTACCCCTTTCCCCCAGGGCTGATAAAAGGTTAACTTCCCGGATTTTGTCCCCTAGTCCCCGTCCCGGGGCCATGCATGCCCGCGGGGATACGTTGACACGAGAGATGATCCTTGAAAGTCCCCTAGAGTGTTGACGGATCGTAGTGTAGTCCCATTCATCGCGGAGACAACGGGCCTGGCAAGCCAGCAAAAAGTCAGTCGCGCGCTATGTGGTATAATATCGCTGTGAAAAAACGCGCTATCCAAATCGTCCTGACGCTCGTTTTCAGTGCACTGGCCCTTTACATTGCGCTGCGGGGTATCGACTTTGAGGACGTAGGCGCCGCGCTCACGAGGGTTGACTGGGCCTGGATGAGCTTGACGGGACTGCTTATCCTTGTAACGTTGGTCATTCGGGCCGAGCGCTGGCGTATCCTCCTGGGTCGCAAGGTGCCGTTAAGGGACACGTTTGGCCTTATCGGTATCGGTTACCTTATCAGCGGCATTTTGCCTCTCCGGGCCGGCGATCCGGCTCGCGCCGTGGGCGCAGGCTTGAGGAGTTCGGTCTCCGCGATTGGGGCGCTTTCCACTGTGGTTGTTGAGCGCGTCCTTGACATGCTCATCATCGTGTTGATCCTGATCGGCACCCTGCCTTTTGTCCCGGGACTACAAGCTTATCTGGCGACCGAGCGCGTCAGTGACGTCCTATCGTTTGAGTTGATCCTGGCACTTGCAGGCATTCTTGCCCTTGCGATTCTGCTTACCTTCGTGCTTGTGGCTATCTTCCCCACAACGGTCGAGCGCTTGGCCCGCCGGCTTCTCGAGGCTCTGCGAGCACCGGACCCCGAGCGATGGCTGAGGCCCGTCCAGGGCGTTGTGGAGGGCCTGAGCGCCTTAGCTTCTCCAAGCGATGGACTGGCGATCGGCCTCTGGTCCCTGGCACTCTGGTGCGTTACCACCGCCTATTTCGCGACCACGATGTGGGCCTGTCGGGCCTTTATCCCCGAGCCGTCACTCCTGAAGAGCCTGGTCGCCACGTGGTCCAGTGCTTTTGGGATGGTCTTCCCGGCGACAGGCGGCATCGGATCCTTCCACTTCGCCGTTCGGGAAGCTCTTTTCTGGGGATTCGACCTACCCAGGGATCAAGGGTTCGCTTACGCCGTGATCGTCCATGCACTGCCTTATGTGACAGGCATTCTCTTAGGCGCGGCGGCTCTTATGGTCTGGGGCATGTCGCTCAAGAATCTGGTCGTCCAGGGCCAGAAAATCGAGTCTTAGCCCAATTGTCGTGGTGACCAACGCCGGGACTTCGAGAGTCGACCCATCCACAACGATTATTCCGGAGGCTTAATCCATGCATTATCTGGTCACAGGTGGCGCCGGCTTCATCGGCTCAAACTACGTGCATCGCCTGATCGAGCGGGGTGAACGCGTCACAGTATACGATAATCTGTCCCGAAAGGGCGCCGAGGTCAACCTCAAGTGGCTCCAAGAGAAATTCGGGAGGGAGTCCTTCCGATTTGTGCGCGGGGATGTACGCAACGCCGCCTTGCTCACAACTATGGCGATCGACGCGAACGTCATCGTACACCTCGCCTCACAGGTGGCTGTTACCACATCGGTCGAGCGTCCCCGTGAGGACATCGAGATCAACACTCTGGGCACGTTCAATGTGTTGGAAGCCGCGCGGTTCTCCCCAAGCCGGCCTCTAGTCGTCTATGCTTCAACCAATAAGGTCTACGGCAGCATGGAAGGCCTCATCCTTGAGGAGACAGACACCCGCTACGCCTATCGAGACTATCCCCACGGCATTCCCGAGACCTACTCCCTCGACTTCCACTCGCCCTACGGGTGCTCCAAGGGCGCCGGGGATCAGTATGTACGCGACTACGCGCGCATCTATGATCTCCCGACTGTGGTCTTCCGGCAAAGTTGCATCTACGGCCCGCGACAGTTCGGCATTGAGGATCAGGGATGGGTGGCTTGGTTCATCATCGCCGCCACGCTAGGTCGTCCCATCACGATCTACGGGGACGGCAAGCAGGTGCGAGACGTGCTCTACGTCGAGGATCTCCTGGATGCTTACGATGCTGCTGTGAAGCAGGCCGACCGCATCGCAGGGCAGATCTACAACGTGGGTGGCGGACCGGAGAATCAGATGTCGATCTGGAAAGAGTTCGGTCCGCTCCTGGAAGAGCTTACCGGCAAGTCCATCCCCGTGACATGGAGTACCTGGCGTCCCGGAGATCAGCGCATCTTCGTAGCCGATATCCGGAAGGCCCAACGTGACCTCGGCTGGTGCCCGGGCGTGGGTGTGCGGGAGGGCATCAGCGAACTCTATGGATGGGTCCAGAATCACCGGGACTTGTTGGAAGCCTATACCGGCCCATTGCGGACCGGCTCCTAGATCTCGAGTTCACAGAATAGTGTAGCGTGCAACCACAGCATACCACCCGCGATGCGGCTGAGATGTGGTGGTATTGCGTGCTAATGTGGTATTCGGAGGCAGTCATTTGGCAACATCTGGAGAATCCATGCCCCTCAACGTCCTTATCGTCCTGACTTATTACCGACCTCACACCAGCGGTCTGACCATCTACGCAGAGCGGCTGGCGAAGGGATTGGCCGCGCGCGGTCACCGGGTCACCGTTCTGACGTCGCGGTACAGCCGGCGCCTGCCGCGCCAGGAGATGCTTGACGGCGTCCGTGTCGTCCGAGCCCCCGTCATGCTTCGTATCAGCAAGGGCGTCATCATGCCTACCTTCGGCTTTTTGGCCTGGAAATACGTTCGCGAAGCGGATGTCATCAGCTTGCACCTGCCACAATTTGACGCGGCAGGCGTAGCCCTGCGAGGTCGTCTGCTGCATAGGCCCACGCTTCTCACCTACCATTGCGACCTCAGGTTGCCGCCGGGGCTCTTCAACCGTATCGTCAACCAAGCCGTCCTGCTGATGAACAACCTGGCCGGACGATTCAGTCACGGCGTGGTTGCCTACACCGAGGACTTCGCGGGACATTCGCCCTACCTGCAACGGTTCGTGGACAAACTTCATGTCATCCCACCACCAGTCGAGCTGCCGGAGATGACCGATTCCGGCATCGCTGCGTTTGAGATGATGCACAATCCCAAGGGCAAGGGACCGCTTATCGGTATGGCTGCCCGTCTCGCAGCGGAGAAAGGCGTTGAGGTTCTGTTGGATGCCTTTCCCAGGATATTGGAGCACTACCCCGACGCGCGTATCCTCTTTGCAGGCCAATATCGAGACGTCCTCGCGGAGGAGGCCTATGCGCAACGCCTTATGCCGAGGATCAGGCAGTACATAGAAGCGGGAAAGTGGGAGTTCCTGGGCATACTGGATCCGGTACAGATGGCCGCCTTCTATCCTAATCTCGATGTCATCACCGTGCCCAGCTTGAATTCGACGGAGTCCTTCGGCCTGGTCCAGGTTGAGGCCATGCTCTGCGGTACCCCCAGTGTGGCGAGTGATCTGCCGGGAGTCCGGCAGCCGGTGCTCCAGACCGGCATGGGCGAGGTCGCGCCGATAGGGGACGCCGAGGGACTCGCCGAAGCTATACTGAAGGTGCTTGACAATCCCGAGGCCTACCGACGACCGCGATCCGAAATCGCTGCTCAATTCTCCACTGAGAAGACCGTCGCGGGATACGAAGAACTATTCCGGAGAAAACTGGAGGAGTTCTCCAAAACATAGCAATCGCAGAGGAATCTATGACGGACGATGAGTTCTACTTCGAAGATCTCGGCCCAGGGATCGAGTTTAGCTCAGAGGCCCACACGATAACGGACCAAGACATCCGGCGCTTCGCCGAGCTCTCCGGCGATGATCATCCGCTTCATCTCGACGAGGATTTCGCCGCGACAACGCAATACGGCAGCCGCGTCGCCCACGGCACGCTGGTTCTAGCTATTGCGACGGGCCTGGCTCAGCAGATCGGCCACTTCTACAAGTTCGTCGAGGCCCTCACGCAAGTCCATTGGAAATTCCAGGGGCCCGTCAGGATCGGAGACGAGATTAGAGTGCATCTCAAGTTCCGCCGCAAGCGGTCCCTTCCGGGCTACCAAGGCGGCCTGGTCTTCTTCGAGACGGCGATCCTTAACCAAGACGATGAAGTGGTCCAGCAGGGAACCTGGACGCTGCTGGTGCACGGTCGCGAGGCAACAGCATGACAAGTCGTCCGGTCGTGTGAAGTTCGAGAGCCAGGTGCATTCAGCAGGAGGGCAAAGCAGTTCAGCTATCGGCACCCCAACCAGTAGCAGCAAAAAGGGGGAGTATGCCTCCCCCTTGCCCTTCCCTAGACCAAAAGCGTGAATGCCAGCCGCAGACCTATGACACCCAGGGCGACCTACCCAAGAGCACCCAGATGGAAGCAAGCCTCAGGCGACGATCTGACCGTCCTTGAGCTGAAGAATGACATCGACGTAGTCATCGACCAAGGGGTCGTGCGATGCCATCAGAATCGTGATATGCTCATCAAACACAATGTGCTGGAAAAGACCTAAGATCTCGCGCGCCGTCTCGCTGTCAAGCTCCCCGGTGGGCTCGTCGGCCAAAATCAACAAGGGCTCGTTCGCCAGCGCGCGGGCAATGGCGACACGCTGTTGCTGACCACCTGAGAGCTCGTACGGACGATGGTCAACCCACTTACGCAGGCCCACCAAGTCCAAACAGTACATAGAACGCTCATGCCGCTCTTTGGCACCGGTGCCTTTGATGCGAAGCATCAGCTCTACATTCTCGTAGGCTGAAAGCGTAGGAAGTAGACCAAAGGACTGGAAGACAAACCCCAGTTGCTCGCGACGCCATTGCGTCAGCTCGCGATCGTTGAGCTCGGATAGAGTGTAGCCCAACACCGTAGCATCCCCCTCAGTCGGTCGATCCAGACCACTCAAGCAGTTGAGCAACGTCGTCTTGCCACTCCCAGAGCGCCCTTTGAGAGCGATGTAGTGACCAGGTTCGATCTGCATATCGAGCCCGCGAAGGGCAGGTACCTCTATATTATTCCCGAGCTTGTAGACACGCCAT
>JBNGDU010000114.1:13873-40304 GCA_049975025.1 Anaerolineae bacterium | reverse complement strand
TTATCTTTTGACAGAACGTCTCCCGTTGACTTAGATTATCATTTGACTTGACACGGGCCCCCTCGCGATGACAGGAGCCGGTCTTGGGCCACGCATGTTTTGAGACAACGCCAGCTCAGAGAAGATCGATCGCGCCAATTACGCGAAATACGCGGAACGATGGTAGAATGGAAACGGTCAAGGAGGCGAAGACATGAATCTAACCAGACCTAAGAGAGCACGTGGAACACTGCTGATAGCTCTGACGCTGGCGATGGCGATAGCTGCGCTGACAACGGTCACAGGGCGCAGCGACGGTACGCGGGCCGACGCGACCGCCGCGCTGATGGATGCCGCTTCGCTACCTGGCGCTTCGCTGCCCCTAGCCGCGGCAGTTACTAGCGGAGTGACAGTGGACGGCGCCGAGCTGGATGCCGTCGCCCCGTTGACCGACGTCCTGGACGCGGACGGACGGTTGGGCGCCTGCTACAGCTTCCATACAGTGGACGGCGTGCCGCTGCCGCCCAAGGCTTACGCTGCTGGCGCCCGTTGGGACCGGTTCGATTTCCGCTGGAACGCGATCGAGGACACGCCCGACACCTTCGAGTTCGCCCCCCACGAGGAGGTCGTCGCCAGAGATAGGGAGCACGGCATCAACGTGGTCGGTATCCTGGGGTCCACGGCGCGTTGGGCCGCGCCGGGCTGCGATGTCAGTACGGCAGCGACGGCACCCACTCAGCCGGACGACGTCCTACCTTTCGCCTCCCCTATGACGCTCCTCAGCACCGACGACGACTTCTGGTGGCGCCCCTGCCCACCGACCAACCTCGACCTGGCGTGGA
This sequence comes from Anaerolineae bacterium, assembly GCA_049975025.1. Lineage (GTDB taxonomy): Bacteria > Chloroflexota > Anaerolineae > B4-G1 > SLSP01 > PWVB01. The sequence goes on along the minus strand of JBNGDU010000114.1, from coordinate 39,483 downwards.
ACGATCCGGCGAACCACTGGGGCAACTACGTCTACCAGACGGTAAGCCACTTCAAGGACCAGGTTAGCGTCTGGGAGATGTGGAACGAGCCAGACATCCACGACGTCTTCTGGACCGGCACGCCCGAGCAGTACGCCCAGTTGCTCAAAGTCGGCTACCAGGCGGCAAAGGCCGCTAATCCTGACGCGACGGTCCTCTTTTCAGGCCTTGCGTATTGGCACGACCCGGATTTCTACCTCCAGGTGCTGGACGCGCTGGCAGCCATGCCAGGCGCGGCGGAGAGTAACTACTATTTCGACGTGATGTCGCTCCACCTCTACAGCAGCATCTACATCATCCGGCCTACCGCCTCCGCCATTCAAGCCAACGTAGCAGAGCGGGTCGGCCCCCACCCCCTGTGGCTGACCGAGACTGGGGTGCCGGTGTGGGACGAGTACGATCAGGCCAACAACAACTACAAGCTCAATCGGGCGACGGCTGAGGAAGCCGCAGCTTTCGTGATCGAGGGCTACGCCGAGGCTCGCGCTGCCGGCATCGACAAGTCCTTCTTCTTTCGGACGCACGACGACCACATGACCGACTTCTCTGGACAGGTCCCGGAGTACTTCGGACTGATCCGCGACGACCTAACGTTCCGCCCATCCTACGTCGCCTACCAGGTCGCAGCGCGTTACTTGCAGGGCGAGAACCAGATCACCGGGCCCTTCAGCCATAGCACGACGCGCCGCATCACCTTCTGGGGCACGCCGCGGGGACGCATCGACGTGCTCTGGAACACCACCGGCGCGCCGGCGGCCTACGGGCATCCTGCCGTGGTGCCGACCGCCACGCTTGTCACCCATCACGGCCACACGCAGACACTCCAGGCCACGGGCAACGTCTTCACCGTGACGCTCGGGCAAGCCACAGCGAACACATCGATCGACGGTAGCTACCTGATCGGTGGGCCGCCGCTGATCCTGATCCAGTCCGATCCCGAGCCGCCGACCTCGACGCTCAGGGCGCTGCCGACGATCACGTTCGGATCGGAGATCAGGCTCACGTGGGACGTCACGGACACCGTCTCGGGCTACTGGTATGCCGAAGTCGCCCGTGCCCCGGCTCCCACCGGCACCTGGACGACGGCCGCCGGTTGGACCGAAACCGGATCGCACGGCAACCAGGTAACCAGCACCTTGGTGGGGGTTCCCAATGAGGGCATTTGGTACTTCCGCGCGCGAGTCCGCGACCGCGTCGGCAATTGGGAGAGCTGGTCGCCTGCGGCGGAGGTCTCGACTACCGTGCACCTCAGCCGTCCGGTGGCGCTCTCGGTGACGACCTATTTGGATGCCAACCGCAACCATCAGTGGGACCCCGGGGAGGTCACGACCGCCACCACCCACCTGGCGTGGCGCCGGCTAGACGGCACGACGATCACCGAGACGATAGGCGCCGGTTGGCAGGTCACCGAGACGGTGGAGTTCGGCGACTACCTGATCGACGCCGTGACGACCGATCACCTACCGGCGCGACGCCGCATCGCGATTCCGGGCGGTCTCTCGCCCTTCACGACAGAGGTCAGCCTGGGGCTCAGACCCGTGCACACGCGCATCTACGCGCCGATTGTGACACGAAGCCAGTGAAGTGGTTGAACAGCCGAGTAGGACCCACCTGTCGAAGATCTCCCTAGATGGTCGGGATGTGCCGCCCGGCACGGGGACCGTCAGTTGGTTGCACCTCGACGAGGGCAGGACCGTGGGACAGCGCAGGCGTGGCTTGATGGGGAATGCGTGCGGGGCGCATCAACAGCCCCACGCCGGGGATACCCAACCCCCAGACCGCAGACATTGTGCTATGCACACGCGAGCACCCGTCCCTAGGTCGATCCACACGTACATCGCCCTCCTCGTCGTGGCCACGCTGCTCCTCGGTGGCTGTTCCATCCCATCGAGCGACAACCGGGAAGACATCGATGCACCCGCTGCCACCCAGACCGCCGTTGGGGAACGACTGGCGCAGGGTGATGCCTACGCCGAGGCAGGGCATCTCACGGCCGCTGAGGCCCTCTATCGCCAGGCGCTGACCCAGACCGCGATCGTAAGTCCCGCGACGACAGGCGCCGACTTGCCTGCCGCCGAAGCGGCGTTGCGCCTAGCCGATCTCTATCTCACCTGGGGGCGCCCCAAGTCCGGCCTGGATGCACTCCGGACTGCGGCAGACCTCGGCGCGGCGCCCGAGGCGCTGGTCGAGCGGCGGCTTCCCCTGCTGGTCGCAGCTGAGCGGCGGGACGAGGTGGCGGAAGTGGCCAAAGGCCATCTGGCAGCGGATCCCGAGGACGAGGCCGCGCTGGCGGCCTTGACGCAGGCTCACCTCGATCGCCACCTCTGTGCAGAGGCGACGGAGGCCGCGGAACGGTGGGCAGAGGTCGCCCGGGCGGACCGCACGCCGTCGTCCGAGGAAGCGCTGAAGACCCGAGCGGCGCTTACAAAAGACGTGACGGCCCTCCAGGCAGTTGCGCCCGCGCTGGCGACGGGTCTAGCCGTCGAAGGCCACGCGCCCACGGCTTGTGACGCCGCTTGCAGCCGGACTCTCGGCCTGCTTCTGATCCGACAGGAGGCCTGGGGACTGAGCGCCTGCGTGCTGGCGAGCGCCGTGGCGGAGAATCCTGCGCAGCCTGAGGCCCACGTATGGCTGGGCGAGGCCCTGAGCCGCCTGGGTCAAAGGCAGGCTGCGCGGATCCATCTAGAGACGGCTGTGGATATGGCGCCTTTGTCGCCCCAAGCGTGGCTCCTCCTGGGCAGCTACTATCTTTCCGGTGGGCAAGTCGAATCAGCCCGCACGGCCCTTCTCAACGCGCAGCGTCTCGACCCGGAGAACCCCGCGCCGTGCCTGGCACTGGCGGAGGTCAAGGCGCGCACAGGCCGCTACCAGGAGGTCACCACGTGGATCGAGGCCGCGCTGGACCGAGCGCCGCTGGACCCCGAGATCTGGAAGACCGTGGCCCGCTTCTATCTCAGCCGCAATCTGGAGCACGGAGCGTATCCGAAGGACGCCGTCGAGGCTGCTGTGGCACTGGCTCCGGAGGACGCTGAGGCCCAGATGCTGCTGGGTTGGAGCCATCTGGCGAAGGACGAGACCGAAAACGCGCTAGCGGCGCTTGACCGAGCTATAGAGCTCGAGCCCACATTGGCAGAGGCGTACTACCTGCGCGCCCAGGCCCTACGGGCCAGCGGGCGGCTGACCGAGGCTCAAGCGGCGCTGACGCGAGCCGCGGATTTGGGATATGCGCCGGCCTGGCGGAATTGACAACTGAGTACTTCACATGCCAGAAATCTACGACAGAAGACAACAGCGTCATCTGCATCCCCCAGTTGCTCAGGTTCGAGTGGCCCCGGAACGAAGAAGAGCGACAGGTGCCACGCTCACCAGACGACGGCGAGGATCAGAGTCGCCACCACGGAGCACCCAACCATCTGGAGCCGATCCAAGGCGTAGCACCGCCACCCCAGCTTCTCGGAGAGCGGCCCGGCGACGATTCCGATGTGATCAGCAAGCCCACCACAGCCACGGGCGGCTAGGGGACTCGGTGGGTTTAGGGAGCAGCTTACTGAACAGGCCATTGCTCGTTCCTGGTTACCCGTTGTACCTTCGGATGCCGACAACCGCCGCCGCATAGCCTTCATGTTTCACCCTACGCCACGTTCAGGGCAAGCTACTTTCACGTTTCACTCTTCACCATTCTCACCCTCCTGCCGTGGAAACCACGGGACAAAGGCACTGGTCGATTCGATATATTCCCGATAGGCCGGCTTGGTGTCCTTCAGCGACCTCTCCAGCAGGGCCGCGCCGGAGACGCGGACCAAGAGCACCGTCATCAGAATCGGACTGAAGATGGTCCAAGCGCCGCCGCTCACGATGGCGATGAGATAGTAGGCCCACCACTGAACGGCGTCCCCGAAGTAGTTGGGGTGGCGGGTGTAGCGCCACAGCCCGCGGTCCAGCACCTGGCCCTCGTTGGCGGGATCCACCTTGAATCGCGCCAATTGCAGGTCGCCGATGGCCTCAAAGAGGAAGCCCGCGCCCCACAGAGCCACGGCAATGCCGTCGAGCCAGATCAGTTTGGTGGGTCCGCCTGCGGCGTGAACGACGACCAGCGGCGCCGAGACGATCCACATGAGAAGCCCTTGGAGCAGAAAGATCTTAAACAGGCTCGCCCACCACCACGAGGCCATGGATTCCTCACGCCACCTGCGGTAGCGGAAGTCCTCGCCCTTACCCGAGTTGCGCCACAGGATATACCCACCCAGGCGCAGGCCCCAGATGGTGACCAGAATGCTGATGAACCATGAACGCGTCACGGCGCCGTCGCCGAGCGCGAAGTAGATCCAGTTGGCCAACACGAAGCCCGGGCCCCAGAAGATGTCCACGATGCTGGCGTTCTCCATAATCAGGCTGACTATCCACAGAACGACCATAAGGGCAAGAATGCCCCCGGCACCCATGCCGTAGATTTGGAGAAAGCTCACGTAAGGCCCCCTTTCCCGGGTCTATATTGTGACTACGCCGAACTAGCGAATGACCGGAGTGGTTCTCTGATGATATCGGACTCAAGCCTGTGAAATCAGGATACCTCCTGCAAACGGTGGTCATTCGCCCGGTGACACCTCCACAGTCCCGACAACGACACCGTCCGCGCCCTCCCCCGTCTGGAGACGGGAGCCACCGGGCTCGTACATCCCGACGCGGATGGTATAGGTTCCGGGCAGCGTCGCGTCCGGCACCTCCAACGGTCGCGGGTCGACGACGACCTCGTCGACCGCCCAGCCCGGCGTGGGCCGGGTCCAGCCCGCGGGCTCACCGTCGTTCTGGGTCACCAGGTTCCCCGCCGGGTCCAATAGGTGCGTATAGACCCGGTAGGCCCGCTCCATCTCGGTCAGCGCCTCCCAGGCAAGCGCCAGGTCGAGGACCTCACCGGGCTCGACAACCGTTGGCGCGAGGCGAACGCCGGCCAACCGCACCACGCCCTCAAAGGTCGGGCCGCTCACGGGCGGAGCGCCAAAGGGCACGTCCAGCGGCGCGAAGTCGTCGGGCACCTTCCAGGCGCGGTCGGGTGCCTCAATACGGAGGTCACGCAGGGCCAGGTCCGGACACCCGGGGAGCGCCAACACCAACATGTAGGTTCCACTCGTGACAGAGCTCGGTACGCGGAGGTCGGCCCGGCCCAGCCACCGGTCGCCGGCCCGCCAGCGGCTCGTAGGCCACCAGGGAGCCGCCGGGGGGAGCGCCCAGGATCGCAACTCCGTGGCTCCATCACGCAAGGACAGAGTAGCGCTCAAGTTCGCGACGGGCGCTGCGACGGCCTCCCAAATCATCTCAATCTGGAGCGGGTCGCCCGGAGCAGCTCGCTCGCGATCCACGCTCATGCGCCAGAGACCGAGAGCGCCGCACCGCACCATCTCGGCATCCTCCCTCACCCCCAACACGTCCAGGGAGGGTGGCGACACCGGGCGCTCGACGGTGATCCGGTCAAGCGCCAGCGCTGGACCAAGCGGATTGCCAAGGGCGTCCAAGGCAGAGGCCGGGGCAGCTGACGCGCGATCGAAGAGCGACAGCTCGACAGTGTAGGCGCCCGGCGGCATGCCCGGCGGCAGGTGGACCTCGTAATCCATCCGCCCATAGCTCTCGCGTGGCCATTGGGAAAGCGGCGGCGGTGTGCGAGACCAGCGGTAGGGACGCAGCGCCGCTTGCCGGCGCGAGCCGTCCGGACCGACAAGCGTAAGCCCCACGTGCCAATCGCGCTCGCCCGGTTCCAGCGCCTGCCAATAGAGCGTCAGCCGCGAGACGACATCAGCCTGCAACGACGCAGGCAGCGGATCGACCCCCAGTAAGCGCGCCCGACCGTCGAAGTTGACGTCGAGCGGGCGGACCACGCCGCGCAGCGTCGAGTCCGCCCGCAATCGCGATCCGCGCCAGCCCACTGGGAGCCGGTCGGCCACGACCTTGAGCACGAGCAGGAGAAGGGCAGCGACGAGGAATGACGGCGCGAGCCCGGACGCAGTGTCGCGTTTCGCCCTCGCCAAGCTGACGGTAGACGTACCGAAGACCGGTGTCGCCACCAATCCTATCAGGACGACAAAGCTGAACAACGAGACGACGTTGAGCCACTGCCTTAGGGGGCTCTCACCAAAAACCACCTCCACCACGTGCTCACCCGCCGGTACCACGAAGGCCAGCCATCCCGAGAGGGGCTCCGGGGCAACCGCCCGCGACTCACCGTCGACGGTCACGCGCCAGCCGGGATAGTAGAAGGCACGGTACCGCGCCACGAAGTCCTGCGGTGAGCTAAGTGCTATCTTCGCGCCAAGGGTCTTGTAAAGCTCAGAGATCACCACACTCCCCTCCGGAAGCGTGTCACGGTCGAGACGTTGGGGCTTGGTGCCGTTGAGTATGGCTTCGGTCACCGGGTTATCGCGCGGCACCATCTCAGCCCAGCGAGGGAGCAGTTCGTTACTGGCCGTCGTGCCCACCGTATCGGTCGCCAACTCCCAATCCACGAGCCCGGCGGGCGAGGCGGGGCCGGGTAGCCCACCACCGCCCGGGTAGAGCCAACCCAAATGCGCCGTAGCCAACAGGACGATGGCAACCAGAGCGAATTTCCGACTTCTTCTGGCTACCCACCGCAGCGCGGCGCCGCTGAGCAGAGCAGCGGCCAGCGTCGCCGGCGCCAACCAGCGCCACGGGAACTGGAAGCTCGCCAGCGGACGAACTGCTTCCCAGAGCGGACGCGAGAGCCCGGTTGCCAGGAAAAGCGTGCCGCCCAGTGCCACCCCTAGCGCCAGCAGACGGGAGCGGACTCGCCGCGCGCGAGCCCCCGCGCGGGCAAGCGCTTGGGCGCCCCCCAACGTCGCGAGGCCCCCCAGCGCAGCCAGCAGAAAGATCAAGCCTAGCCCGCGCGCGGGCCAGTCGTTGATCAGGCGCGGATCGGCAGCCCGTGGGAGTGCCAGAAGCTGCGACAACGGCAGGAAATTCGACCGATAGTCAAAGACCCAGGCCGAGGTGGCACGCGCCAACTGGACGAACTGGCGCTCCAACAGCCCCGGTCCCCACGCGAAGGCCCCAACTGCGCCTCCAAAGGCAAGGAGCATCGCCTCTCTCCCAAGCACCGACCAGGCCCCTCGACCGCGACCCAGGGCCTCGCCAAGGGTCCACAGAAGGAAAAGCGGGGCGAAGAGGTAGAGCGAGACCGCGTGCGTCATCGCCAGCCCCGCAAGCGCCAGTGCACCGACCGCGAGACCGGTCTTTTCGCCTTCGGACCATCGCGTCAGGCCCCAGAGCACCAAAGGCGGGAAAATCCATGCCACAGCCTCGGACATGCTCCCACGATAGTAGACGACATAGAGATGGTAGGGAACGAAGAGGTAGACCACAGCGCTTCCCCACCCTGCCGTCTCGCCCCAAAGCTCCCGTCCGAGGAGGTAGCATGCCAGAGCTGAGCCCACCAGGCTGAACAGGTACACGCCGTTGAGCGCGGGGATCCACGAGAGGTCCATCAGGTGGAGCAAGGCTGCCAGCTGGGCGGAGAGCGCACCTTGGAAGACGAAGAGAGGATAGCCGAAGCCCCGCGCCATGTGAGGCGCCCAGCGGGGAATCAAAACGCCGGCGCGGAGCAGCTCGCCGGCCTCCACCGCCCGCCAATAGTGGAATAGCGTGTCGTAACCGCCGGAGACCTCCCCCGCGCTCAACAGCGGAGCTCCAGCCACCAGCGCGACGATGACCAGCGCCGCCCAGGGGGCCAAGGCTTGCAACCATCGGATCAGCCGCTCGCGCCGCATCGGAGGCTATCCCGCGCTAAGGACCTTCGGCGCCATCGTCTGTCGGAATGCGCACGGTGTCGATCTCAGGCGCGTCGTCCCCGGACTCGGTGACGAGCCGGTATCGGTCGGGAAGGTACCAGCCCACTCGCAGCCGGTAAGGACCGGGTGGCGTGCCGACCGGCAACGCGATCTCCCGGACCTCCGTGACGACCTCACCGGCGGCCCAACCGGTCGTGGGCCGGGTCCAAGCGACGGGCACGCCATCGCTCTGCGCCACCACGCTGCCCCCGGCATCCACCAGGTGCACGAAGACGTGGTAGGACATGTCCATCTCAGCGAGCGATTGCCACGCCAGTTCCAGTCCCAGTGCCTGTGACGAGCGCGCCAAGGCGTAGCCCGCCAGGCGGACCGCGGGTTCGAACTTCCCGGAGTCTGCCAGGCCAGCAGGTACGCCGTAGACGACGTCCAGGGGGGCAAGCTCCGGTGAGACGGCCCACACCCGCTCCGGCGCCACAACCTCGAACTCGACCACCTCCAGCGCATCACCACAGGAGGATAGCTGGGTCTCCAACGTGTAGCGTCCACTCTTCAGCGAACCAGGCAGCCGGACGACGTGCTGTCCAAGCCAACGATCCCCGACCATCCACTGGTCCGTCGGCCACCAAGCCGCGACCGGTGGCAGCGACCAGGCCTTGACCTGCTCCCCGGTCCCATCACGCAGCACCAGCCTCGCCGTGAGACGCTCTTCGGGTACTGACAACGCCTCCCAGACCCAACGCACAGCCACCACATCGCCGGGTGCACCCGCCACCCGATCGACCGTCATCGACCAGAGGCCCACCGCACCACAGGCGCGGACCGTGGCTCCCTCGACCACGCCGAGTGATCGCAGATCATAGGGCGATACCGGGTGTTCCACCTCGACGGTGCCAAGCACCAGATCCGTGCCCTGGACCGTTCCGTCATCCCCGAGCGCCGATGCAGGGGCGAGCGTATGGCGGTCGAAGAGGGCCACAACCACCTCGTAGGTGCCGGGGGGGGTGCCGGTCAGTGGCGTGACGATGTGGGGATCGTACGCATACTCAAAGGGCGCCCAGCCGCTCGTGGGCGGCGGCGGCTCGTAGCCGCGCGGGCGCACCGTGCCCGCCGGGCTCCAGATCTCGCCATCAACACCACGTAGCAGGACCGAGGTGGCGTAGTCCTCGGCGGGTTGCTCCCGAGCCGTCCAAAGAAGGCCCACCCCGAGCTCGCCGTCGCCGGTCATCTGCCGTCCATGCTGGGCAGCGCCCAAGAGAGTCAGCCCGCCATCAAAGTCCTGGTCAAGGCGCCGGTCGATCCCAAGACGGCGGTAGACGCGTCGGTCCGGTGGCCCCAACGACGCGGGGAGCCGGGTGATGACAAGCAAACGGACCACCATAACGGCGAGCGCGACGCCCCCAACGAGCCAGACTTGCTTCGAGGGCGCGCTGACGAGGCTTTCGCGACCTAACGCCGTGTTTTCGGACTGGGGATCGAACGTGTCGCCGGACCGTCGCGGCGTGCCCCCTGCACCGGTACGTTGGGTCCGCACGTCGTCAGGCACAGTTCGACGTGACCAGAACAGCGCCAGCCCCAGAGCCACTAGGCCGATGACCGAGAGGAAAATCCCCGTCCGGCGGGCGGGCGTCGCGCTGGCAAAGGCAACGCGCACCGTGTGCTCACCGGCGGGCACAGAGAAGGTTAGGAGACCGGTGTCATCCTCCGGGGAGGCGAGAATCTCCTGACCGTCGATCTCGACGCGCCAGCCGGGGAAGTAGAGACCGAGCCAGCGCGCGCGGAAGCCCACAGGCGACCGGACCACCACCTCGGCCGAAAGCGGGCGGTAGTCGGCGTCCACGACCTCACCACCCTCCGGGAGCGAGGCGACGTCGAAACGGGCCGGCAGCTCGCCGCGGATGAAGTCCTCAGCCAACGCCATCGAGTCTGGGTGTTCCTCGACCCAGATCGGGAAATAGCTGGACTCGGGGTCCATACCCATCCAAAGGTCCGCCTCCACCCGGTAGAGATCGCTCATATCCGGGTACCGCTCGGTGGGACATATGCCCTTGGGTGGGACAGTATCGGGCCACGCCAGAACGGCAAGGACAACCAGCACCGTCGGAAGCGCAGCGCGGGCGACAATTCTCAGCCACCGGGGCGCCGGGTCGTCATCTCCCGATGGCAACGCCTCGAAAGCTACGCCGGCAAGCAGACTGACGGGCAGCAGCGCGCGGCCAACCAACCGCCAGGGGAATTGCACGAAGGAGAGGAGCGGCACGGCCTCCCACAGACCCACGGCAGCAGGCGTGCTCATCCACAGATAGACAAGGGCCGCGACGACGAAAAGGCCCACCAACAGCCGCTCCTCGCATCGTCGACCCTTCTCAACGCGGCGATCGGGGCGGCCCCTGCGGCAAAGCCCCACGACTGCGCCGACCAGGGCGAGCAGTCCCTGTCCGACCCCCACGTAGACCCGCATCGGTGGATTGAGGAAGAGGGGATCATAAGGTGAGGGGAATGTGAACAGCATCTCGGCCCAGCTGACGAAGTTGTAATGGAAGTCGTTGTTCCGCGTGGTCCGCGAGAGATGAAGCTGCACCCAGTCGCGCTCAGCCAGCGCCGGAAGCCAGAACCACGCCGTCACCAGCGCGGCGATCGCCGCCGCAGCGAAGGCGTAGGGCCAGGCGCGACGATCGCGGTGGCGCCACGCCAACAACACGACATAGGCCCCCAGAAAAGGCGCCAGCAGGAGGCCGGAGATATTATGGCTGAGGAAGAGCGCCACTAGTATGACGGTCATCGTGACGAAGGCGCCACGCCCTCGGCCCAGGATCACCCGGCGCGCCACCACGAAGAGCCACGGCAACAGCGCAAGCGCCACTGACTCGGGCATGTTTCCCCGACGCAGAGGGTCGAGTAAAAGATAGGGACCCAGCCCGTAGGCCACGCCCGCCACCCACGCGGCGCGCTCACCGAAGAGGTCGGCTGCCAGTCGATAGGCACCCCATGCCGCCCCGACCAGGCTGGCAGCGTAAATTAGGCCCAGAACCAGCGCGATCGGCAGCCCCGCCGCGAAGAGCCCTTCCCCCACCAGGTAGGGCAGAGGCTCACGGTAGTTGAAAAAGGGATACCCATAGCCAAGGGCCAGGTTAGGTATCCAACGGGAGAAGAGCCATCCATGGCGCAGCATCGATCGCATCGCCACGATCCGGAAGAGGTGGAAGACGTTGTCATGCGTACAGGGCAGAGCCGTTGTCCGGATCAGGTGGGTCAGGGCTGGCAGCAGAAAGAGGGCCAGAATGACCGGTGGGATCAGCGCATGCGACCGAGATAACGCACGCCGTAGACGTTGGACCATAGGGCGTTTGGAGCGTCCCTAGGCGCGCCGAGCCACCCGATAAACGTGGACGATGCGCTGGAAGACGGTGAACCAGATCAACACTGTGAGAACCGCAAGGATCGGTCGCAGCCATAACGTAAGCAGGGCCAGACCCAAGAGCGCGACACGCATCGGCCGGGTCAACAGACCCACCGTACAGTTTAGGCCGAGGCCCTCAGCACGAGCCCGCGTGTAGCTGACCATCACCGAGCCCAGCAGCGTGAGATAGATCAGATAGAGCTCGAGCGTGCGTCCCTCGGTCAAAGACCAGGCCGCCAATCCCAACAACAACGCCCCCTCGGACAGGCGATCGAACGTCGAATCGAGGAAGGCGCCGAAGCGGCTCTGCGCATTGGTTAGCCGCGCCAGCGCGCCATCCAACCCGTCGAGCCCGGAAGCAAAGAGCATAAAGGCCCCGCCAAACTGAAGGCGACCCGACGCGACGATCCAGGCAGCGACGACGTTGAGTGCAAACCCAATGATGGTCATCGCATTGGGCGTGAGATGGACCGCCGCCAACATCCGCGCTAACGGGACAGTGACGACCTTCGCCTGCGTGTGCATCCAATCATCCAAGGTGCGACGCGCATCTTCGCGCTCCGGGGGCATCTTCTCTTCAGTCACGAGACTATCGTAATGCATCGCGGACAGGAGTCAAGAGCGATAAACCGTGAAGGCGTGAGACGTGGGGACAGGTTGAGAATGATGGTTCAGCCGAGCGAAAGGATGACGAGTAACCATCAACGAGTAATGGCTTGATTGCACAAGGCTGATCTTGTGTCAATGATGGCTATCGACCGGTGATGGTGTCCTCCCTATGTACCTGCCGTTTACTCGTTCCTGGTTGCTCATTCGGGCCACAGAACTGCGATCGCCCACAGAGCCCCACGTTTCACGCCTTCACGTTTCACTCGCCGTTCTCCTTGTAGTTCCCCCCCTTTGCGCTAAACTTCTGTGCGGAGAGACTATGCCTATCCGACTTCTTCCCGAAGACGTCGCATCTCGTATCGCTGCCGGTGAGGTCGTGGAGCGGCCCGCGTCCGTCGTCAAAGAGCTACTGGAGAATAGCCTGGACGCCGGTGCCACGCGAGTCGAGATCGAGACGCGCGACGGTGGCGCCAAGCTGGTCCGGGTCCGCGATAACGGAACCGGCATCGCCAGCGATGATGTCGCGCTGGCGTTCCGCCGACACGCCACCAGCAAGCTGGAGACATCGGCAGACCTGGAACACATCGGCACCCTCGGTTTCCGTGGCGAAGCGCTCTCCAGCATCGCCGCGGTGAGCCGACTCACCTGCATCACACGCCAGCGAGACGAACCCATCGGCACCCAGATCCGGCTGGAGGGGGGTGAGATCGTCGCTGAGCGACCGACAGGTCGCCCGCCAGGCACCGAGATCGTGGTCGAGGACCTCTTCTACAACGTCCCTGCTCGGCGCAAGTTCCTGCGGACGGAGCGCACCGAGCGCCGTCACATCGACAGCTTCGCGACCCGCTACGCCATCGCTTACCCCAACACGGCCTTCTCCCTGGTTCACGACGGGCGCGAGGCGTTGACCACGCCTGGCACCGGGGACGCCAAGGAAGTCCTGATCAGCGTCTACGGCCTCGACCTCGGCAGCAGTCTGTTGGAGATCCCGCCCTCGCTCACCGAGGGGCACACCATCCGGGTGAGCGGCTTCGTCGGGCCGACCACGGTCCACCGCGCGAACCGAGGATACATCACGCTCTTCGTGAACGGCCGGTGGATCGAGGATATCCGCCTGAGCTACGCGATCATCCAGGCCTACCACACTTTGTTGCCGGTCAAGCGCTATCCGGTCGCCTTTGTGATGGTCGAGATGCCGCCTGAGGACGTCGACGTCAACGTCCATCCCACCAAAGCCGAGGTCCGCTTCCGGGACGGGGACGCTGCCTTCCGCGCCGTGCAACGCGCCGTACGCGCCACGGTGATCAGCAAGGCGCCAGCCTCCGCCGAATGGTCGTCCGACGCGCGCGCTGCAGACCAACTCACCGATGCCCAACTCGACCAACGACGCCGCTTGGCGCAGCTGACGCCCGCCCAGCAACAGCGTATTAACCTCAGCGCACTCACGCCGGCGAGATCGGATACGTCACCGACCCGCATCGGAACCGATAGCGAAACAATATCAAACGGTCCGGCATCCCAAGGGCCTGCGGGGCCGACGCGTGGCGGCGACGATGCCACCGGGCTGCCCCCCCTGCGGATCGTGGGCCAGCTCGCGACGATGTTCATCATCACCGAGGGACCGGACGGCCTCTATCTGGTCGATCAGCACGCAGCCCACGAACGTGTGCTCTACGAGGAATTGGTCGCCGATAAGGTCCAGGGTCAGATACCCCGACAGCCGTTGCTAGAGCCGGTCTCGGTCTCACTCCCCCTAGACGAGGCCGACAGCTTGGAGGAGGTCTTGCCCACGCTACAGGCACTGGGCTTGGAGGTAGACCCGTTCGGTCCAGGGACTTTCCTGGTGCGGGCCGTGCCGGCGCCCCTTCAGACTCAATCGCCGGAGGATCTGTTGGCGGATATAGCCTCGGCTGCCGCCGGCGTAGGCGCGTCTTCAGAGCAGCCTTTCGACGTGGAAACATCCGGCGCAAGCTCCCCTATTCTCGCCGAGCTGGAGGAGATGGTGATCCGCCACATCTGCAAACGTGCGGCGGTGAAGGCCGGACAGGTGCTTTCGCACGAAGAGATGGCGCGCTTGGTCAAGGACCTGGAGCAGACCCGGAATCCGCGCACCTGCCCGCACGGGCGCCCGACGGTCGTGAAGATCTCGACGGAGGAATTGGCACGCCACTTTGGTCGCGGGGGCAGTCTCTGAACGGGAGAGGCAAGGGCGGGAGACCGATCTCACTCAGCGACGACGAAGCAACGAGAGGCATACATGGACGAGCCAGAATCCTATCAGCAGCGGCAGATTGAGACACTCGTTGCCTCAATCGTAGACGGCTACAGCACTGAAGAGCCCCCGGTTCCGATAGAGAAAATCCTGTCCGATCCCCCCCGCGGTCTCAGCCGCATCGACATCAGCGACTTATCACTCATCTTTGGCGTGGGAGAGCACGAGCATGAGTATCGTCTGGCGTTGGGCCGTCTCCTCTACCGCGAGCTCTGCCGGTGCGGCAGAGCCGGTGACCTCCCCTATACCAACGACGTCGCCCGGCAGTTTGCGACAGCGCTGCTTATGCCTCGCGAATGGATCAGGACCACGGCCCGCAGTCCGCGGATCACCCTCCATAGATTGAGTGAGATCTACCAGGTCCCGGAGTATGCGGTTGCCAGGCGCCTCGTGCAGTTGGGGCTGCGCGTCCCCGGCATGGACTGAGGGGCCGATCGGCCATCGCCGCGTGGACAGAGGCTTCCCCAAGATGGAGCGCCTCACGGCGACCATGGACTCTGACGTATTGAAAACGGTCATAGGCTCAAGCACGGTGTGGCGGCCAAGGCAGTGGTGACTACCGCAGTAAGTCGTCAACCTTCATAACCGCCGTGCTGGATAGCTGCCCCCTAACGAATGATGCCTCCCGACCGTCTCGGTAGCACCCCACAAGCCGGGCGCCGCTCCGTGCCGTCGGGGACCACATCGCCGCATTTCGGGCGGAACTCAGGCATGAGGTCTCCCCAGCGGCACCCACCCCGGCGTACCCGGCCCCGCGATCTCCACGCCGGCTTTGAGGCCGGCCTCCGGCGTCACGTAAGCATAGGAGAGATTTGGAGTATTGTGCGCTAACCCGACCCGTCCCGCCCGATCGATCAGGATCACGCCGCCGTATCCGCGGACCCGATCCCACAGGCGTGCGATCACGGCCTCGGCCGCAGCTTGAGCCGCCAAACCGCCGGCTATCAGGTCGACCGCCGCCTTGCTGGTCACGATGCGCATCAGCGCCTCTCCGGAGCCGGTCGCAGCAGCAGCGCCGGCCGCGTCGTCGGCATAGGCGCCACATCCCACCAAGGGGGAGTCCCCCACCCGGCCCGGCCACTTGTCCGGTGTCCCGCCCGTAGAGGTCGCCACGGCCAGATGGCCCGCCCTGTCGAGCGCCACCGCGCCCACGGTGTCGCCTGGCCGCAGGCCGATCTCGGCTGTCGGTGGCGCCCACCCACCGGTATCGTACGTTCCCATCATCTCGTCCGGATCGCAGAGGGCCAGACCGACCAGCTCCGCGAACGCCTCAGCGCCCGGTCCCACGATGAAGCTGTGCTCCGATCGGACCATCACCTCCCGAGCTAAGCTGATCGGGTTCCGGATTCGCTCGACGGCGGCGACCGCGCCGAAGTCGAGGGTCTCGCCATCCATGATGATGGCGTCCGTCTGCACGCGATTGAGCCGGTTGAAGTGGCTGCCGCGCCCGGCGTCATAGGTCGGATCGTCTTCGAGGATCCGCACTGCGGCCTCCACGGCGTCCAGCGCCGACGCGCCAGATGTCAGCCGCGCCCAGCCCGCCTTGGCCGCCCGGCGGCAGCCGCCCACATAGGCCTCGCGCTTCTCCGGCGGGATGTACCAAGCGCCGCCGTGAACGATGATGACAGGTCGATTCAAGATACCCTCCTCAGTGGTCCGTGATAGCTCAACATCATCCGAAACTCAGGCTGTCGACCAGTTATCGTACCCAGGTGATCAGCCATTCAGTTGATCGTTTGAGCGATGAATCCGTTGACGGCTTCGTCTACGCAGGGGACACTGTCCGCTACCGCTCCAAACTGACCAAGGCGGTTAGCTGCATTCTGCTATCGAATATTATAGCGCATCCCAGACCGAACAGCCACGACCTCAAAGGTCCGGGCCTATTTCACGTCGGGAGCGAACTGGTATGACAGTACCGCAGAACACGGAACACGCCTCCTTTTGCCCGACCTGGGATACGCCCATTCCCTTGCCATCCAGGCGGTCGGTGGCAAAATGCGCTCTGAAGCCACACATAAGGAGCCTGCCATCAATCGAAGAGCCACCTACGCTGCCACGCTCATATTGCTGCTGAGCGCCCTGCTTCGCTTGGGCGCCTTCCACGAGGCGCTGGTCGGTGCGGACCAGTCATCGATCCTCGCGGCAGCCGCGGAGATCGCGGGGCTGCGCGACGCACCCTTGGTCGGGATCAAGTCCTCGGTCGGCGTCATGCAGACCGCAGTCACGGCCTACCTGGCGGCGATACCGCTGGTCGTGCTCCGGCGGGTAATCGCGGTCAAGTGGTTCTTCACAGCGTTGGACCTGCTGGCGCTGGCCTACCTCTACCGCGCTGTGAGCCGCGTCTTCGGACGGCGGGCGGCGCTGATCACGGCCCTGCTCTACGCCGCCAACCCCTGGCTCGTCGAGTTCAACCGCTGGATCTGGTACCAGTCGCTGATCCCGACCTTCGCCACGGTGGCGTTCTCAGGCCTGCTGTTGGGCATGGTGCAAGGCGCAAGAGCAATCGACGGTGGGCGACGGGCGAGGGGGTCTCAAGCGTTGCCAGGGGTGCAGGACTCCGTGGCAGGCGCCCACCTCGGACTGGGGCTGGTCGGCGCCACGCTGATGGGCCTGGTCCACTTGGCGCCCCTGCCCTGGGCCGCGCTGCTCTGCGCCGTCGGGCTCGCCGTGGCATGGCGCTGGAGACTGTGGCGCGGGTATCTCATCGGACTTGCCAGCGGTCTTGTCGTCGCAACACCCTATCTCGTCTTCCTGGTCCGGAGCGGGTTCGCCGACGTGCGCACCATCCTGCTGGGCGGTGATGGAGCGGCGACGTGGAACTGGGCGACCTACCGGTTGACGCTGGAGCTGCTCTCGGGACGGGAGGTGCTACGGACGCCGCGCGACCCCCTGTGGGCCGCGTCGGTCTGGGCACCTGACGCGCTCTACGCGCTCTTCCCGGCGTTGTTAGTTGTAGGGCTGGTCCTGGTCATCTGGCGCTTGGCGACGACGCAGCGCGCCCACCGCGTGCCACTGGCCTTTACGCTGGCCTGGGCGCTCCTGGCCCCCACCCTCTTCCTGCGCAGCGGGATCCACCTGCAGCACTTCTACCTGCTCTTCGTCTTTCCGGCACCTCTTGTGCTCGTCAGCGCCGGTCTGCTGGGTCCCCATCGGTCAGCGCCCGAAGGCCGTCGGCCATTTGCCCGCGCGGTCGCCGCCATTGGAGCCGCGAGTGCGATAGTCCTGGCGACCTGGTGGTCGCACCTTTGGATCGTGAGAATCGGCTTGGAGCAGCAGGGGAAACTACGGGCGCCGACGCGCGCTTGGCTGATGGACGCTACCGTCGACACTCTGGACGCCTACCTGACCGAGCACCCCGGGGACGAGGTCGTCATCCTCACGAACTTCGACGGTGGCGAGCTCTCGCCCTTCGACTGGATGCGTAACTTCCTGCACACCGACCATGTCCGCGTCGTATCGACCGAGACCGGCCTCATCGTGCCCGCCGGTGAAAGCTGCTATCTGCTCGGGCCAGGCGCTTCTCCGGACGACCTGGGAGACCTCCCGTCCTGGGTCGCCCCGCAGCTCGTCGAACGCCCGCAGATGGCGATCCCGGCGTCACCGCCCTGGACCTTTCGCTGCGTCGATCAGCGCCCCCCCGTGCCCCCCGTACAGGCCAGATGGCAGAATGGCTTGAGTCTGATCGACACACAAATCGAAGGGGTGTTTGCACCCGGTGAACGATTGAACATCGTGCACACTTGGCACTACCGCGCCGTCACGTCGGAGGAGTACCATCTCTTCAACCACCTGATGCGGGGGCAGGACTTCGTAGCTCAGATCGACGGTGCCGGCGTGCCGACCCGGTACTGGCGCGACGACGATGTGTTGATCACCGAGTTCGGACTGCAGCTTCCGGACGAACTGCCCACCGGCGAGCCCGCCTACCGGCTGCTCACCGGCGCCTATACGTGGCCCGGCATCGACCGGGTCTTCCTGGAGGACGGGAGGCCGGCTTATGAGGTACGACGGTGGACGCGGTGAAGCCCAGGAGGCGAACCCGCTTGCAAGGGGTACCGTGGTTTTTGTCGACACGACACGGCACTGAAGTGCCGACTATAAACCTCTTACAGACTTTCTGTTGGCGCGATTACGCACGGCGAACGACAGTTCGCACCACATAAGCCGCCAGGCCTAGCAGCACGGCGAGGTGGAGGTGGATGTTATTGACCAGCAGCGTGTCCACGAGGCTGTGGACGGCAAAGTGAGTCCATGTTCCGATCATACCCAGGGCCAGGCCGCGCTGCCAGCCGGTCAGGCGCCGCGACATCACGATCAGCCGAACGTAGAGGGCGCCGAACCAAACCAGAAACGCGATCAGACCTAACAGGCCGGTCTCCGCTGCCAAGTTGAGGTAGTAGTTGTGCGCGTGGCCCAGGGGCAACGGCCAGTTGATAAGGTCATAGTCTGGATAGGCCGAACCGTAGCCACCCAGCCCCACGCCCAGCCAGAAGTTAGCCCGCCACATGCTCAGCGCCGCCTGCCAATGGGCCATCCGCTCGATGACGGCGTAGTTGGCGTCGGTCACACCCACGCCACGGACGTCGTCGAACTGCGTGTAAGCAAGGAAGCTGGTCAGCCTGCTCGCGATCGCCGACGGAAGACGGCCCGTGGTATAGAGCCATGCGCCCCCGATCAGGAGCGCTGCCACCAGCACCGCGCCCCAAAGCCCGCGACGCGGCAGGAAGACGGTCATCATCAGTACGGCTGCCCCAAAGCCCATCCAGCCCCCACGGGACCACGAGGCCACGAGCCCAGCAACGGCGAGCGACGCAGCGCCAGACACGCCCCAGACCCAGAAGGGGATCGGGCGCCGCCTCTGCCACCGATCTACGATCGTCGCCAGAGCCAGCCCGATCAGGAACGCACCCATCAGTCCCATGAAAGCGCCGAAAGGATTCGGTTGCTGGAAGGTCCCGTAGGCCCGATAGAGATGATCGTCGATCGCGAAATTCTCGACGCCTTCCGCGCGCAGCCCGAACTGCCACAGGCCGATGGCGGCCTGCACCACCGCGCTGCCCGCCAGTCCTGCGACGAGCAAAGCGACCCGTCGGCTCGCGTTGGGCTGAGTCAACCGATCGTAGACCATCACGATCACTAGCAGGATCTGGACCCATTTGGCGAACTCCAGAAAGCTGGCCCAAACGTCGAAGGGCGTCCAGAGCGAGAGCAGCGCCACAAAGAGGAATCCCAAGAGAGGAACCGTGAGCGGCGGTCGCGGGAACCTAAGCTCGCGCCGCCACAACCCACCCGCTATCCACGCCGCCAACGCCAACACTAAGACAGCCTGCCCGGCGTTGGAGACCAAGCCAGGACGCCATATTTCCAGCCACGCCCGCAGCGGCCCAAGGAAGAGGGCGACAACCAGTCCGAAAAGGGGCTCGATGAACGTGCCCACGACCAGCGCCGCACCGGCGACCGGCGCGATGGCCCAGGGAAGCGGCGCGCGGGCGATCCATAGACCCCAGAGCAGCCCTAGGAAGGCCAAAAGCGCGGGCAGAGCGTGCCTCCGCAAGCGAATCGCTGCCTGGGCCCCGCGCCCACCCGCCCAAAGGGCCATCAGTACCGCACCCATTCGACCAGCTTCAAGTCAGCGTCGTAGACGAACTTAGCCTCGAACATCCCTTCGTCGGGATCCAGCACGCGGGGTGCGAAGACAGCATCGGCCTGCGGGATGGGAAGTTCAGAGAGGTAGGTATCGACGTCTACCCAGGCGAAGTGACCCTCCCGCCGATCGCCCCGCATAGCGCCCTCGAATCTGCGGGTGACGTAAATGAAGAGCCACCACTGCCAGGTGGGCAAGGGTGAGACCTCGGTGCAGAATCCGCGCCACGCCAGGTCCTCGACGACCAACCCCGTCTCCTCCTCCATTTCGCGTCGCGCCGCCTCGTGCGGCGACTCGCCCCGCTCGATCTTGCCGCCGGGCGCGATCCAAAGCCCGAGATTCGGCTCCTTGTTGCGGCGCATGACCAGGACCTCGTCATCCCGCACTGCGTAGACCAGGACCGTGGGGATGTTCGCCACTATTCGATGCCCAATCGCTGGCGGAAGTAAGCCGTGGTGCGCTTCAGTCCTTCACGCAGGGCGACCTGAGGTGACCATCCCAACAGCTCACGGGCGCGCGTGATATCAGGGCACCGCTGCTTGGGATCGTCGCGGGTCCGCTCGTCCTCGGGCACGACAAAAGTGATATCTGAATTGCTCCCGGTCACCTCGATCACAAGTTTGGCGAAGTCGACGATCGTGATCTCCGATGGGTTACCGATGTTCATCGGACCCTCGGCCTCGGAGTCCATCAGACGTACGATGCCGTCGACCAGATCATCCACGTAACTGAAGGCCCGCGTCCGCCGCCCATGATCGTAGACCGTAAGGGGCACACCCCGTAAAGCTTGGCTGATGAAGTTGGGCACCACGCGTCCATCGTCGACGCGCATCCGGGGGCCGTAAGTATTGAAGATCCGGACGATCCGCGTCTTCACCCCGTGATACCGATGATAAGCCATCGTGAGCGCCTCGGCGAAGCGCTTGCTCTCGTCGTAGACGCCGCGGGGCCCGACGGGGTTGACGTTGCCCCAGTAGGACTCGTCCTGAGGATGTACGAGCGGATCGCCGTAGACCTCCGACGTCGACGCCAGCAGGTAGCGGGCACCCTTGGCCAACGCCAGACCGAGCGTGTTGTGGGTGCCTAGCGCCCCCACCTTGAGCGTCTGTATTGGGTAGTTCAGGTAATCCACAGGGCTCGGCAGTGACGCAAGATGCAGCACCATGTCGAGCTGACCAGCCACGTAGATGTAGTTGGTCACGTCGTGCTTTACAAAATCGAACCGCTCGTTACCCGCTAGGTGGGCGATATTGTCAGTGGTGCCCGTCTTGAGGTTATCCATCGCGATGACTTCGTGACCTTCAGCCAGATAGCGATCGCAGAGATGGGAGCCAATGAAGCCGGCGCCGCCGGTGATAAGGATGCGCATTAAGAACCTCCCGAAAATAAAGCTGTTTTGTTTCCAGTTATCCGTTTTCGGTTATCAGTTCGGCAGTTGACTGCGTGTCTCTGGAGCGTGCCCCGTTCGCAGGAGGCGCTAGCCCGTGTGTCGCGCATGTCATCTGTTCGTAGTGCTCGTCTCTGGTGGATACGGCCCGTTCGTAGTGGGCACGTCAGTGCCGTACTATTTCACGAGGCAGACAACGGCACTAAAGTGCCTACTACAAACCAAATACAAACCTACTACGAACCGACTCCGTGTAGCATCAATCAGCCGCGCTTGCTGAGTTGATGTGCTGCGATTATACTCGATCCACGCCGTTTCGTCACGCTGAGGAGGGGACTATGGGTAGATCGCTTTTACTGACAGGACATCCGGGTATCGGTAAGACCACCGTCATCCGCCAGGTGGTCAAGCAGCTTGGCGACCGGGCGGGTGGCTTTTACACCGAGGAGATCAAGGGCCCGGGTGGTCGGCAGGGCTTCCAACTGATCACGCTCGACGGCAAGGAGACCATCCTGGCCCACAAGGACCTCCGCGGACCCAATGTCCCTCGCATAGGACGCTACGGCGTGGACGTCGATGCGCTGGAGCGCGTAGGCGTCAAGGCGCTGCAACGAGCGCGGGACGCCGGCAAGATCGTCATCGTCGACGAAATCGGCAGGATGGAGCTCTTCTCTGGCAAGTTCCAGGAGACGCTGATGTACGCCTTTATGGGCCGCAGCACCGTGATCGGCACCGTGATCAAGAAGTCCTATCCGGAGGCCGACGCTTTCAAGATCCTGGCGCAGGTCGAGGTGTGGGAGCTGAACCAGCGGAACCGCGACGAGATGGCCTCGCGCATCCTCAAGTGGCTGAAGAGACGGGATAGGTAAACGGTCGCGAGTCACATCGGCAGAGCCGCTACGACGCGGCTTTCGCCGGTTCTCCACCCCGGCGGTCGCCCTCCTCCAGGAAAAGCTTGGCGGTCTTGGCGTCGATGTTACAAAAGCGCACCTCCTCGATACCCGAGTTAGGATGGCCCTCAAAGTACGCCTCCGTCGCGTCCCAGATGACGCGGACCGCCAACGGCTTCGGGAATCCAAAGATGCCGGATGAGATCGCCGGCAACGAGATTGAGGTCACGTCGTGCGCGTCGGCCAACGCCAGCGCCGACTGCACGGCGGACCGCAGTTGATCGGGTTCCTCCTCGCCGTCGCGCCATACAGGCCCGACCGCGTGGACCACATACTTTGCCGGGAGATCCCCACCTCCGGTCATCGCAGCCTCGCCGGTGGGCACCGGACCGTGCTCGCGCACCCACGCGCGGCTCTCCTCCTGGATCCGGCTTCCACCGCGGCGCACGATGGCGCCGGCGACGCCGCCGCCGTGCTCCAGACGTTCGTTGGCTGCATTGACGATAGCATCTGCCTCTTCCTTGGTGATATCTCCCTTGACGACGTGCAACCGTTGCCCGGTGGGCAACGTATAGGTAAGTAGAACCTGGTTGTCGGACATACTGTCACCTCCAACTTCGCGTGTGGCGCACAAGACCGTGGTCTGGGTAAAGTATACATCAAACTCCCAGGGCTTTGAGCCCATCGGGAGCGGACGGGATCTCGGCGTCAAGGCACGTTTGGTACCGATGAGAACGGCGCGAGCGCGGGGCTCAAAGCCTTTGAGCGCGCCCGCTACGCCAGCTCGATTTCACACCAGGCCGTTTCTGTGTTACAATCAGAGTCAGAAACGAGCCTACCGAGAGAAAGCTTAACGAACTCCAGAACCAAGGCACACTTAGGAGGAAAGCAATGAGTCTACTTGACAAGGTCAAGGGTGAGATGTCCGGCTTGGAACAGCTTATGGCCAAGATCCCCGGCTATAAGGGCTACAAGGAGAAGGAACAACGTCGCGAGGCCGACCGGCTGCTGCGTGACTACATCGTCAACCGTATGAGAACGGTCAAAGATCAACTCGACGTGCTGCAGACCGACCTCATCTCCGCCGGCAAGATCGAACTCCTCGATGAGGCCGGGAGCGCAGCAACTCAGATTCAGACCTTCATCGATCGTGTCCGCACGGCACCTTACGGCTACGCCGGCCTGTTCGACGCCGTTCAGATCAAGGAAGACGATCTGGACCGCGTCTATGAGTTCGACGCATCCCTATTGAGCTACGCTGACCGCATTGAAGGCGCGATCTCGCGCGCCCGTGAGGGGATCGAGGGCGAGAACATACGGTCGCTCATCTTGATGATCCGTGACTTGGCCCGCGAGGCCAACGCGACTTTTGACGAGCGCCAGGACGTCCTACGGGGCACCGCGCAATAAGGCGCCCTACGCGACACTGGCAAGGTCTGCAGAACAGCGCAGATAGAGACGGCAACAACTAGAGTAGCAATGAGAGATGGAGGTAACGGGACATGACGCGAGTCTTCGATATCATTGAATATATGGATGAGGGGCGAGATGAACTCGTCCACCGATTTCCCGAGCGGGGCTCAGGTGACTTCCGTATCGGCAGCCAATTGATCGTCAGAGAATCTCAGGCCGCCGTCTTCTTCCGGGATGGCAAGGCATTGGACACGTTTGGGCCGGGTCGACATACGATCACCACAGCCAACATCCCCCTGCTGGTTGATCTCGTGGGCAAGGCCTTCTCGGGACAGACGCCGTTTAAGGCCGAGGTCTACTTCGTATCCGCCCGCGAGTTCACCGACATGAAATGGGGAACGCCCCAGCCGATCACCATCCAGGATCCGATCCTCGGGATGGCGCGGGTGACGGGGTACGGGAGCTATGCGATTCAGGTGACGGATCCCCAGCTCTTCGTGGCCAAGGTCGTCGGGACGCAGAACCTCTACCGCACGCGCGACATCCAGAGCTTCTTCCGCAGCATCATCCTGACCAAGATGATCGACCTGATCGGCGAGATGGGCAAGTCGATCATCCAGATGGCCGCTTTCGTCGAGGAGCTGGCGGCGGGGGTGCGCTCAAAAGCTGCCGAGGAATTCGCCTCTCGGGGCATTGAGCTCAACTCCCTCTACGTGGAGTCGATCTCACCCACCGAGGAGACGGCGAAAGCGATCGATGCGCGCGCTTCGATGGGCGCCATCGGCGATATGAACGCCTATATGCAGTATCAAGGCGCGCAGGCGATGCGCGACGCGGCCCAGAACCGGGGCGAGGCCGGCACCGGCGTGGGTCTGGGCGCTGGTGTGGGCCTGGGCGCAGCCGTCGGTCAGATGTTCGGGCAGTCAATGCAGCAACAGCAGCAACAAGGCGGCGGTCAAGGCGCACAAGCCGGCGGTCCCCCACCCGTCCCGCAGGCCCCAACCTACTACGTCGCCATCGGCGGTCAGCAGCAGGGACCTTTTGACATGGGCACGCTGCAGCAGAAGATTCAGGGCGGAGAGGTGACGAAGGACACGCTGGTCTGGAAAGCCGGCATGGACAATTGGGCCAAGGCCGGTGACGTCAGTGAGGTGAGCAGCTTATTCGGTCAGTCGCCGCCTCCGCTGCCGCCACAGCCTTAGAGATCGTTACAGCGTAGCAAGTGCAAGAGCCGGGGGCCAAGATGGCCCCCGGCTCTTATCGATTGGACCTCGGACATCTCGACCGAGCTCGTCGGGATCATATCCGTGGTTACGGGCTCAGGGTGACTAAGGGTCAACCTTCTTCCTGGGCGGCGCCCTCACCGGCGTTCAGCGCTTCCAGAATCTCTGTCATCGCCTCGTCGGACAGGCGCGGGCGCAAAGGCTCCTTTCGCAGCCACCGCTTCAGCTCCACGGCGCGCAGCGCGGGAAGAGGCGGATCGTCCTCAAGGTTGAGCACGACGTCGGGGTTTGTGAAGAGAACGACGGCCCGGACAGGAACCTCCGAGGGATCGAGGCCATCGGCGGGAAGCGCCTTCTCCAGATAGCTCTCTACGTAGGAGCGCTCAGCCTCAGCCATCCGATGCGGTCGTCCCAATCCCTCCTGTCCAGCGAATCGGCGCAGGAATCCGAGTCTCTGTCTGTGACGCCAGTGACCCTTCTCATACACGACCTGTCCACCTTGGGATTTGACCGTGAGTACGGTAATGCCCCCGGGCTCCACGAGCGTAAAAGGAACCGAAAGCTCATACATGATGAGCGTATATTCGTCGCCCAACCCCTTGAGTGCGTCCGGCACGCGTTTGTGGTGGGCCAAGGGCCCGACGTATCGGTCGCCAAGGTAACTTCCCGTCAAGGAAATAAGAAATCCCACCCATACCAGGGCCATCGTCAGCCACAGCCATTGGGGTCGCACGAAGATGAGGACCGTCGCTACAGCCAGGACAGCCAAGCCTACGAACGGGGCGCGCTCGCCTATCTTGGTCCGCAAGCTGATGTGAGATTCATCCGAGACAATTCGCATACACGTCTCCTCGTCGCGAAAAAGAGCGTTCTGATGCTGTCATTTAGGCCCCCAGGCCCTCTTTGATCGTCGGGACGACGTCCGCGGCCACAGCTTCGC
>JBNGDU010000114.1:13570-13863 GCA_049975025.1 Anaerolineae bacterium | reverse complement strand
GATGGCATTCTTCACGGCCTTGGCGTTCGAGCGACCGTGGCCCACGATCACCACACCATTGACGCCCATCAGCAAGCCCCCACCGACCTCGGCGTAGTCCAGGCGCTTCACGAGCCGCCGCAGGCCCGGCAGCAGCAAGAGCAAACCAGGCAGTCCGACGATCAAGCCTGGGATCAGCAAAACCAGTCCGATCTTAGACCAGACCGGGCCGATGACGTCACGCTGGATCAGGCGCTTCAGGAATGAAGCCACCGCCTCCGCCGTCTTGATATGGATGTTGCCGGTGAATCCAT
>JBNGDU010000114.1:1639-13560 GCA_049975025.1 Anaerolineae bacterium | reverse complement strand
GTCCGCCTCGCCCCGGACCACCTCCTTAGGCTCGACGTTGCCGACGAAGTTGAGATCGCCATCACCCTCCCCTTGGGCGTGCTCTTTGAAGAGATGGAAGGTCTCCCGGAGGACAATCGTCCCCTTCTCCTCTTCCTCGCCGTTGGCCAGCAGGCCGACGCGTGGATTCTGGATGCCCAGGACCCGTTCCGCGTAGACGACGCCCATCCGTGCGAACTGCAACAGCATCTCCGGCTTTGGATCGGCGGTCGCACCCATGTCAAGGAAGAGCACCGGTTCAAAAGCAATGGGGTAGACGGTGGCCAGCGCCGGACGTCGGACACCACGGATACGCCGCAGGTCGAAGATAGCCGATGACAGACAAGCAATGGTGTTTCCCGCCGAGACGAAGGCGTCGGCCTCGCCGTCCTTGACCATCCGCATGCCGACACGGATCGACGAGTCCTCCTTACGGCGGACGTCCTCGGAGTGATCCTCCATCGTGAGGACCTCGGGCGCGTGGACCACCCGGATGCTCAATCCCCCCGTCTCGTGCTTCGCCAACTCCTCCTGGATTCGCGCTTCAGGACCCACCAGGATCATCTCGTCACCCCACTCCCTCGCGGCAAGCACTGCGCCTTCCACGTCGGGTCCGGGGCAGTTATCACTACCAAAGGCATCGACCACAATGCGCATCAAGCAACCTCCAAGGCACAATCAGCCAGTAACTGAATCGGGTGCTAGGCATTGGATATTGGATGTTGGGTTTTGGGCCGTAGGCTTCGCCATCAAGAGTATGTCACGGATGGACAGTCTTGATCCAACATCCAATACCCAACACCCGATACTCAATGCTCAAGTTCCATATCCGGCATCCCCTCTGGATCCCCATGACTCTCCAAGGTGAGGACACCTTGTCCTTCCTCACGCCCCCCAGAACCACGGGGGCTCCTCATCGTCGTCCGGCGGCGCCTCAGGCGGCGGTACGAGCCACGGCTCATCATCAGAGATCGCCGACATCGTTGACGGCAGTGGCTTTCCGGCGAGCCAACGTTTGGCGACTGTCGGCAGATCGGCCTTGGTGCCCTGGAAGAGCCGCGGCTCCGGCAGCGAGTCCACAAACCGCCGCCCATATCGCTTGGTGAGAATCCGCCGGTCCAAGACGACGGCGATGCCCTGATCCGAAGCGGTGCGTATCAATCGACCGAACCCCTGCAGGAACCTCAGGACCGCCTCGGGTACCATATAGTCGTTGAAGGCGTTCTCATACATCTCGGAGCGGGCGGACACGATCGGATCGTCGGGCACGTCGAAGGGCAACTTCACGATCACCAGGCAGGAAAGCGCCTCCCCCGTGACGTCGACGCCCTCCCAGAAAGAGCGAGTGCCCATGAGGACAACCCTGTCGCCGGTCCGAAAGCTCTCCAGCAACTGGGCTCGCGACGTGCCGGTGCCCTGAGCGTATACGGTGATGCCCTCGTGCGCCAGCGGCGTCGTGATCGCCTCGGTGGTCGCCCGGAGTTGACTGTACGAGGTGAAGAGCACCAGCGCGCGACCCTCCGTCGCCTGAAGCAGCTCGATCAAGGTCTCCTCGACGTTCTTTTGATAGCCCTGCGTTCCCGGCTCGGGGATGTCGGAGACGACGTAGAGCATTGCGACCTCGGGATAGTCGAAAGGCGAACCGACCGCCAACTCCTTGGCGTTCGAGTCCATGCCCAATCGATCCCGCAGGTACTCGAAGCTGTTCTCAATCTGCAGCGTGGCAGAGGTCAGAACGACCGAGCGTTTCTTGGCAAAGAGATGGTCTTGAACCAGCGGACCGATGTGGAGCGGCACCGCGTTTACCGTGAGCGGTCCCCGATAACGGCTCTCCAACCAGTAGATGCCGTTCTCATCGGGTGACTTGATAAACCGCTCGAGCTCATTGTTCGCCGTCGCCAGTACCCGGGCCGCACCAAGCAGCCGGACGCGCACATTCTCGAGCTCCGGCGCTTCCACATCGACCAGATCCTCCAACCCATCGCCCAAGCGCGATAGATCATCGACCAGATCATCGAATCTCGGCGCCAGTTGGGACCACAGGGCCGCGATATCCTCCCACTCGGGCGTATGGCGCAGTTCATCCGTCATCCGAAGGCGCGCGCCATAGCGCCCTGAACCTCCAGCATGCTCATTCAGCAAAATCTCGATATCGGTGAAGAGCGACTCCAAGTTACGCTGGGTTCGATCGGCGGCGTCGTGGAGACGCGCAGTCATCTGGCGTACCCTGGCTGCCGTGTTGATTGGGAGCCTGTCGGCCACGCTGCTGATCTCATTCAGCAGTCCTGGATGGCTGCGACTGGATCGCAGTAGGCTGTCGAAGGTGCGTCCCAGATCCTGCCAGCTGACCGAATAGCGCAATGACTCGGTGGTCGCACGCTCCAGATGGTGGGCCTCGTCGACGATCAAGAGCTCGTACTCCGGTAACACCCGGTTCTGGGTCGCGACGTCCGCCAGCAACAGGGCATGGTTGACAATCAACAGATGAGCAGCCTCGGCCTTAGCACGTGCCCGATAGAAGAAACAGGTGT
This sequence comes from Anaerolineae bacterium, assembly GCA_049975025.1. GTDB lineage: Bacteria > Chloroflexota > Anaerolineae > B4-G1 > SLSP01 > PWVB01. The sequence goes on along the minus strand of JBNGDU010000114.1, from coordinate 11,011 downwards.
CGCTATGGAAGAAGCGGCAGTGTTCGGGATCACATCCCTCATTAGCGGCCGAGATCGTGTGCCAAACCCGGCGCTCACCGGGCGTCGGAATGAAGAGATCGTCGCCATCCCCCTCCAAGGTGTTCGGAAGCCAGAGCAGCACTTTGGCAAGCACGCGCATCTCGTCCTCGGAAGACGGCCCGCGGCGTCTCAAGGCCTCGAACTGCCGGCGGCAGAGGTAGTGAGAGCGCCCCTTGAGCACCTGAGCCCGAAACTCGTAGAGGGCCTCTGTGAGCTGGGGAATGTCCTTGTTGGCGAGCTGCTCCTGCAGGTTGATGGTGTTTGTCGATATGACGACGCGCTGCTCATTGGCCACCGCCCACTCAACCGCGGGCAGGAGGTAGGCCAGGGATTTGCCGGTACCCGTCCCGGCCTCCACCATCAGATGCTCCCCGCGGTTGAAGGCCTCCCCCACCGCCTGCAGCATCTCGACCTGTTGGTCGCGGTACTCGTACGCCGGATAGGAGCTGGCGATGGGGCCGTCCGACGCCAGGTACGAGGTCAGCGCCAGGAGGTCGATGGGCTGAGGCTCCTTGCGCGGAATGAGCGGCGGGTAGATCTGGTCCTCCGCCACGAAGAGTGGGCCGGCGGCGTCGCCGCCCCGTCGAGCCGCCAACTGCGCGCCGATGCCGCCCTGGAACCCATAGCGCTGCCGCGTGTAGAGAGCATTGCTGAAAAAGCGGGTCGCTCCCCAGCGGATCTGCTGCCCCAATCGCACGATCTCCTTGAGGGTCGCCTGGGGCAGCGAAGAAGCACGATCCATCAACGCCATGAAGAGCGCATAGGTCATCTCAGCATCGTCCAAGGCCCGATGCGCTTGATCTGCGAGGTCGACGCCGAGTTCTTTGACCAGATTGACCAAGCTATATCGGCTGGCGTGCGGCACCAGAATGCCGGCCAGCTCAAAGGTGTCAATGTAGGGATTGCCTTGCAGCACATGCTGCTTTCGCAGGAATGAGAGGTCGAACCTCACGCTATGGCCGACCACCGGATCGCGCCCGACGAAGTCCGCGACACGTCGGGCTGCCTCCCGCACGCCGATCGCATCGGCAACGTGCGCATCCGTGATGCCGGTCAACTCGGTGATGAAGAGAGGGATCTTGCGTCCTGGATTGACGAAGGTGGAAAATCGCTCCACGACCTGGTCTCGATCAAAACGCACCGCACCGATCTCGATAATCGCATCGCGCGAGGGATCAAGTCCCGTGGTCTCGAGGTCGAGAGATACATAAGTTCTCGGCATGGATGTCCTTTCTAGTGCGCAACGCCGTCATTATACAATAGTTTCGGCGAAAGCTGTAGACAGATTTGGAGATTAGAACCACATTAGATTTTAGCACTCTCGCCCTGAGAGTGCTTGACAAGGGCTTCCAAGCATGCTAATATAGGCATTAGTGTTAGCACTCACGTCTTCAGAGTGCTAAAATAGAGCAATGCAAACCTATATTCCTAAACGGAGGCAAGGTATGAGCATTAAGATTCGACCCCTTGGTGATCGTGTCATCGTTGAGCCCGTCGAAGAGGACGAAATGACCTTCGCTGGCGGCCAGCTAGTACTCCCCGACACGGCCAAAGAGAAGCCCCAACAGGGCAACGTCTTGGCAGTTGGGCCGGACGTCGAGGTGGAGAACGAAGACGGCGAGGTTATCGGTCCTCAGGTCGGCGACCTGGTGATCTACGCCAAATACGCCGGCACGACGTTCAAGACCCGCGAAGGCAACGAGATGCTGATTCTGCGGGTGGACGACATCCTAGGTGTCATTGAAGAGTAAGCGTCATCCACAAAGACACAGCAAACGAACAGGTTATTTGACCATCTTCTTAGGAGGATAAGAACATATGGCTAAGCAGTTACAATTTGGAACGCAGGCACGCGCTCGACTTAAGCGCGGCATGGACGTCCTGGCGAATGCCGTTGTGACAACCTTGGGTCCCAAGGGCCGCAACGTAGCGCTGGACAAGAAGTGGGGCTCCCCCACCATCACGCACGACGGGGTGACCGTCGCGAAGGAAATCGAGCTCGAAGACCCCTTCGAGAATATGGGCGCCCAGTTGCTCAAAGAGGCCGCCACCAAGACGAACGACATCGCCGGTGACGGCACGACAACGGCGACCCTGCTGGCTCACGTCTTGATTGAAGAAGGTATGAAGAACGTGGCCGCGGGCGCGAACCCGATGCTGTTGAAGCGCGGTATTCTCGAGGCCGCTGAAGCCGTGGCAGAGTCCATCGGCGACGCCGCCATCGAGGTCAACACCCGCGATGACATCGCCGCTGTTGCATCCATCTCCGCTCAGGATCGCCAGATCGGCGACTTGATCGCCGACGTGATGGACAAGGTCGGTCGGGATGGCGTGATCACGGTTGAAGAGTCCAAGAGCTTGGAGTTCGAAACCGAGTACGTCGAGGGTATGCAGTTCGATCGCGGCTACATCAGCCCCTATTTCGTCACCAACCCCGACACCATGGAAGCCGTCATCGAGGACGCTTACGTCCTGATCCACGACAAGAAGATCTCCGCTGCTCAGGACCTGGTTCCGATTCTTGAGAAGCTGGTGCAGAAGGGCGCGCGCAACCTGGTCGTCATCGCCGAGGATATCGACGGTGAGGCTCTGGCGACCTTGGTCGTCAACAAGCTGCGCGGTCTGCTGACGGCGCTGGCCGTGAAGGCCCCCGGTTTCGGTGATCGCCGCAAGGCCATGCTGCAGGACATCGCGATTCTGACCGGTGGTCAGGTCATTACCGAGGAACAGGGCCGCAAGCTTGAAGGCGCCACGATCGCTGATCTGGGCCGCGCGGATAAGGTCATCACCACCAAGGACGACACCACAATTGTCGGTGGCCAGGGTGAGGATGCCATGATCCAGGGTCGGATCGAGCAGATCAAGACCGAGATGGAGCACTCGACCTCCGATTACGACCGCGAGAAGCTCCAGGAGCGTCTGGCCAAGCTGGTCGGTGGCGTTGCCATCATTCGTGTGGGCGCCGCGACCGAGACCGAGCTGAAGGAGAAGAAGCACCGCGTCGAGGACGCGCTGAGCGCAACCCGCGCCGCCGTTGAGGAGGGCATTGTGCCCGGTGGTGGTGTGGCGTTGATCAACGCCCTCGAGGCGTTGGATGGGGTCGAGATGACCTATCCTGATGAGCAGACCGGCGTCGGGATCCTGCGCAAGGCGTTGCTGGCGCCCGTTCGCCGGATCTCCGAGAACGCTGGCGAGGATGGTGCCGTGATCCTAGCCGAGATTCGCCGCCGCCAGAACGACACCGGCAATGAGCAGGTCGGTTACGACGTGATGAGCGGTGAGTACTGCGACATGGTCGAGGCCGGCATTATCGATCCCGCCAAGGTGACCAAGGGCGCGCTGCTCAACGCAGCCTCCGTTGCCGCGATGGTGCTCAGCACCGAGGCGCTGATTACGGATATCCCAGAGCCCGAGCCCGCCGCGCCCGCTGGCGGCCCCGGTGGCCCCGGCGCAGGGATGTACTAGACCGCGTAACGTAGCGGCAGCACCTCGTAAGATCAACGGGGCGCGACTAAGTCGCGCCCCGTTTTCTGTTGGACCGGCTACCCACCTCCCCGGACCCCTAAGAGACATGCGACTTCCCTGGGAATTCCCCCAAAAGACAGGCGGAAAGACGCTTCGTTCTACGCCGAAAAGACGCTCACCCCGTACACTAGAGGCGTAAGTAAAGAGAAGAATGAGCCTCAATGTGAAGGGAGACTTGAGATGACTGAGTGGCTGAGCAGTGCAGAGATCGACTCGGTGGTACGGGAGAAGTTGGAGCGCGGGAAGCGAGAGCGCATCACGCTCACGCCGCGCCGCAAGCAGCATGCCCGAGGCATAGCCCACAGGCTCTTGAGCCTGATCTTCTGAGCAGTCCTAAAGAGGGAGAGGTGAGATGATGACGTACTGGCTGAGCAACACAGAGATCGATTCGATCGTCAAGGAGAAAACGGAGCGCCGCAGACGTGAGCCCGTCACACTCCGACCGCAGCATGGTCTGGAGATCCACAAGCAAGCACTCAGAGCGCTGAGCCTGGTCATCTTCTATATGACGCCGTGGGGATAACGATGAGACGGCATAAAGAGGCCACAGGCCCTGGTCGCAGTGACCAGGGCCTGATCCTCATGAGAGCTACAGGGTTGGTCCTGCGGCGCTAACTGTGACTCACCTCTGAGCCGCCCGCCAGCCCTTCTCCGTCAACGTCCAGACTTGTGGCGAAGAAAGCGCTCCGCAGGCCGCCTTGAGCTTGCAGCTATCACACGAAATGGTGCACTCACCTCCCTCGCGCAAGTAACCTCGGCGAACCAGCTGCCCCACCATCTGAGCGACCAGGGGTTCCGGCACGTTCAACTTCTGCGCCAACTCCCGCTGGGTCATCGCATCACCACTTGCCATGATCTCCAGTATCTGCTGCAACATCTTACCCTCCCACCACTAGCGTGCCCACCTGGTAGACCAGTATCCCGGCACCCAGAGATAGCACTAAGAGGACAGCGACACCAAAGACGGTCCACCGCCACGAGTGCAACTCCTGGCGCATCACCGCCACAGTGGCCACGCACGGTACGAACAGCATCTGCACGACCAGGAACGCCAGAGCAGCGGGGCCTGAGAGCAGTGTTGGGAGAACGGTCTGGAAATCACCGTAGAGGACGCCGAGGGTGGCGATGGTATTCTCCTTAGCGACAAAGCTGGTCAGCAGCGCGACAAGTGTAGGCCAGGGCAGGCCCATCAGACGCCCCAGCGGCGACAGCGCTCGCCCGAGCATCGCTAGGTAGCTGCGCTCCACATCACCTTGCGCGGGGAAATACGAGAGCACCCAGACCACCACCGAGGCGACTAGGATCACGCTGCCCGCCTTCTGAAGGAAAGCGATGATGTTGCGCCAGACGTAGAGCCCGATGGTGCGCAGATTCGGCAGATGGTAGAGCGGAAGCTCCATGATGAAGACCGCCCTTTCACCCTTCAGAACGAAGCGGTTCATCAAGATGCCCAATCCGGCCAGAACAACGAGGTTGAGCGCGACCAACCCCCAGACGACGAAGGTAGCGGACTGTCCAAAGAGCGCAGCCCCCAGGACCGTGACCACGGCTAACTGTGCCGCGCAGGGCACCAAAGGCGCCAGAAGGATAGTCAATATGCGTGCACGGGTAGATTCAATGATCCGAGCACCAAGGACTGCGGGCACGTTACAGCCAAAGCCTAGGAGGAGTGGCAGAAAGCTCTTCCCATGGAGGCCCATCAAGTGCATGAAACGATCGGTAACGTAAGCCGCCCGCGCCATATATCCCGTGTCCTCCAAGACACCCAGCACGGCAAAGAAGATGATGAGGATAGGCAGGAAGGTGACGACCATGCCCATACCGCCGAGCAAGCCGTCGCCAATAAGATCCGAGAACCAGACGGGCGCGCCGGCCCGTTGCAGTCCGCCCTGAACCGTCCCCACCAAGTTGCTCAGCAGAGAATCGAGCCAGCCCTGTAAAGGATTACCAATCAGGTAGGTCAGTGCGAACACCAAACCAAGGATCCCAAGCAATGCCAGCGTGCCCCAGACCGGATGGGTGAGTACAGCGTCAAGGTGCGAAGTCAAGCCAAGCTGTCCCACCTTAGGCCGGACGACAGCCGCGCGTATCATTCGCGCGATCCACGCGTACCGGGCGCCAGCGATATCCAGCACGGCATCTTCGTGCTCGTAGAGGATCCGGTGAACCTCGGCCCAAATCTCCTCAGGTGTGGCCTTTTGGAGTAGGTCAATGATCTCCTCATCACCCTCGAGCAGCTTCAGCGCTACCCAATCCACCGGATAGGGCTCGGGCACATAGGCCGCGACCAATGCGATTAGCTCCGATAGGACCTCCCTGTGGTCCTTGAGAATCGTCGGGCGCCGAGGGTCGTAGGGAAACGTGCCCTCCGCCACACCGATGATCGCGTCCAGCATCTCCCTCATGCCTCGGTTGCGCGTGGCCACCATCGGCACGACGGGGATACCCAACGCCGCCTGCAGTACCCGGGGCTCGATCTGAACGCCCTCCTGCTCGGCCACATCCATCATATTCAACGCCAAAACAATGGGGGCCGGCAGCAACATCAACTCAGCCAGCAAGTAGAGACTGCGCTCCGGGATCGCGGCATCCACCACGGCGACGACCACATCGGGCGCTGCGTGGATAATGTAATCACGCGCAATGCGCTCCTCCACTGAGGAAGCCGAAAGACTGTACGTGCCGGGAAGATCGACGATCGACAATGAAACGCCCTCATGAGCGTAGGCCCCGGTCTTCCGTTCCACTGTCTTACCTGGCCAGTTGCCGACGTGTTGGCTGAGGCCTGTCAGCATGTTGAAAATCGTCGACTTGCCCACGTTGGGTTGACCGGCCAAAGCGACGACGATGGTGCCCTCGTCAACGCGATGAGGATGCGTATGCATCTCGGATGGCGTAGAGGAAATGTGATGTGGACTCATCTACCTACCTCCGATGCGAGGCCTTCCCGTAAGAGGCCTCCTCTTGCGAGTTATCCTCATAGGAAGTATGCACCATGATGCGACCTGCCTCACCGCGCCCCAGCGCGATACGTGCACCACGGACCGAGACGATAATCGGTCCGGCCCCATAGTTCCTCATGACGACAACAGACGCACCCGGCGTAAACCCCAACGCTGCCAGGCGCGACACAAAACCGTGACCGCCTTTCAAAGATCCTATCAGACCGGTCTCTCCCGGACTAAGACGAGCAAGCGGAACCATTATTCCCCAATCCTCCTATGAAGACTTCGATGCACACACTTAACCCATCTTATCATATTATGCCGTTCCTACCCAAATCGCCCGCGCATCATCAACCGGAACCTCGACCTCTCGCCCTGTCTTCATCAAGCGCACGACGGTGCCCTCGGGGTGCTGTTCCAGCACCTGCAAGCGAGAGCCGGGCATCAGCTCCCACGCCTGCACGCGCTGCAGCCGATCAGCCGTCTCCGGTGAGATCCGACTCACCCGGGCCTGACCATCGACTACCAGGCTCCTCAGACACTGCTCAGCCCGGTCAACGCCAAGTGGGGGAATTGGGCCGCCGTGAGGGCACGAATCGGGCTCACCGAGAAAATCCGCCAAGCGTTCGGTCACCAGCTCTGTCGCCGCGTGCTCCAGGCGACCGGCGATCACATGCGCGTCGTCCCAAGCAATGTCCAGGACGTCCGTGAGGAAGCGCTCCCAGAGACGATGACGACGCAGCAGGGCCTGGGCAGCGTCCTCACCGTTATCGGTCAACTTCACGCCGCGGTAGGGATGATAGACGACCCAGCCGTGCTTGTCCAGCTTATGGACCATCTCGTGGACGGAGACGGGCGAAAAGCCAAAGTACTCTGCCAGGTGCGAGAGAGGCAGCGGTGTTGAGGTATCGGACCGCAAGCGGTAGATCGCGCCCAGATACTCCTCAACCCGTTCCCTGATCATCGTTGTCCCTCCCATAGATCCAAAGAAATGAGCGCCCTTCTTCCAAACTGGCAAGCTGCCGACCTAATCGCTCCGCCCTAGTGACCTGTCTCCGACCCCGACAAACACACGCCGAAGCAGAAGATAAGGTACACCTTATAAATTCATCAGATTATAACATCAGAAGTCAGTGACGTCAACTACCAAACGGCTAGGTTTACGGCAATCGAAGGTACACCAGGCACATCCCCTCCACAGGGAAGACCGGCATTGGCCACGGTTGCTCGCTAGAAAACGACACCCTTGCGGAAGGCGGAGCCTTGCTCTTATGCCCATCGATGCTATCATGCTGACGATTTGGAGTCCCCATGACGACATCAGAAGAAGAGACGATACGATCGCTACCGGACCGACCGCAGCGCCACTGTCCCGAGTGCGGTGCGCGCGTCGCGGACGGTGCCAAGACCTGTTTGATGTGCGGCGCCGATCTGACCGCGATCGAAGAAGCTGTCGATCAAGAGGAGGCCACCGACGCTACCACCAAGGAGGGCGTGAAGAAGCTCAAGCCGCTGCACATCGTCGTCCTGACGATCGTTGCAATCGCCATCCTTTCCGGATCAGTCGTGCTCGGGATGAACCTGTCGAGCGGCGCTGTGAGCCCTGAACTACCCAAATTCACCCCCACCATCACGCCCAGCCCGACAATCACCCCCAGCCCGACGACCACGCCAACGCCTACCGAGACCCCTCTACCGACGAATACTCCGACCCCCATCCCGCCTATTGAATACGTGGTTCAGTCCGGCGACACACTGCTGGAGATCGCGTTGACGCACGACATGGCGGTCGAAGAGCTACAAGCCTACAACGACCTAGGCTCGGATGAATTCATCGTAGAGGGCCAGACGCTGCTGATTCCTCCCCCCACCCCAACACCAGGCCCGACGCCTACACCCCGACCAGGTGAACCCACGGCCACACTAGCGCCTTTCGAACTCCATACCGTCAGGTCCGGTGAGACCCTATCGCAGATTGCGGAACAATACAACACAAGTGTGGGCGCCATCCTGGAAGCCAACGACCTGCCTGCTGACACCGAGACGATCCAAGTCAACCAGGTGTTGACGATACCTCGCAGCACCCCAACACCCACGCCCGAGATCATCGTCAATGTAACGGCCACGCCGACGCCTGGGCTGATGAGCTACCCTGCCCCGACGATGCTATTCCCACCTGGCGACGCCGTCTTCACGGGAGATGATGCGGTCATCGCCCTCCAGTGGGCATCGGTGGGCATTCTGGATGATCGAGAGTATTACGAGGTGGAGCTGATCGTCCCCAACGCCGCTGGGCGGTCGACGTATCAGGACTACGTGAAATCCACGACTTGGCGGATCCCCACAGAGCTGTTCCCACCCGAGACGGTAGAGGAGCGAGAGTGTGCTTGGCGAGTTCTGGTCGTACGTCAGATCACCGATGACGAAGAGCCGGAGTACAAGATCATCAGCCAGTCTTCCGCGCGGCGGACATTCACGTGGGAAGTGGAACCGGAGATAGAGTAACGACCCCAACGCGAGCCATAAGGATGGCGCAGCTCTCGTCAGTTGCGCCAAGCTCAGTTTCCTGGGCGAGACACAGACGGAAGACTGAGGCGTAGCAGTGGACATCGTTCCTTAACCCCAACCGACACCCAACCTTCAGCAGCCCAGGAGGCCTTCACGGCTCTAGTTCTGATGGTCGACGACAGCGCCGAAATGCTTGCCGTGCTCAGGACGTTCTTCGAGCGCCACACATCTCACGAGGTCATGGTGTGCACAAGCGGTCCCGAGGGCCTGGAACGATCGATGAAACGCAAAAGCGCGGGATACTTGATCCCGCGCTTGTCGTTGAGTCCGCACC
>JBNGDU010000114.1:0-1539 GCA_049975025.1 Anaerolineae bacterium | reverse complement strand
ATGAAACGCAAAAGCGCGGGATACTTGATCCCGCGCTTGTCGTTGAGTCCGCACCTAAAACGAGAAAACCCTCCGGATATCAGGGGATTCCCACACGCCCAAGAATCACGAGAAAGAGGAGACCGACGACCAGAATGTCCAAGAAGAGGAGCACCGAGAGCACGAGCTGCTGCCAGGGCTGCAGCCCCGGAATGGCCAGGTTAATCGAAAATGAGCGCTTCTCCGCCGGCTCTTCCTCCACTTCCTCGAAATCGACCTGGCTGCGAAGCGCTGCCATCAAATCATCGTCTTCGGGCTCGCCCGTGGTCGGAGTAGCCTCGCTGAAGGTCGTAGGCTCAGGCTCCTCGTACTCATCCGCGGGAGACGCCTGGACATCCGTGAGAAACTCGTCTTCTTCGTCCTCTTCATCCGCATCGCGCTGAGCTGCTAGCTCGACCAGCCAATCTGGGATATCACTCATATTTCGACCTCCGGATATTATTATACGTAATCAGCATACTCGAACAGAAGACAAAAGTCAACTTGAACGGAAAATCAAGCAACGAATCGATCCGCGAACGTCTTTGCCGTAGCTTCTACGCACGGGAGCCCCAGGTCGTGGCACGCGATCTGATCGGCAAGGTACTGGTTCGTGTGCTCGACGACGTGGAGCTGAAGGGCCAGATCGTGGAGGCCGAAGCCTACCGTGGAACCAATGACGCGGCATCCCACGCCTACCGAGGGGTCACCCCCCGGAACGCGCCGATGTTCGGTCCGCCGGGCCATACCTATGTCTATTTCATCTACGGCGTCCATTGGATGTTCAACATCGCCGCCCATACCAGCGCATCACCCGGGGCTGTGCTGATCCGCGCGCTGGCACCGCTGGCGGGCCTGGAGAGAATGCGGGAGCTCCGGGGCGGCAAGCCGGATCGTCTGCTTACCAACGGCCCCGCCCGTCTAGCCCAGGCACTGGCCATCGACGGAAGCCTAGACGATCTGGATCTCTGTACCAGCGACACCATCTACGTCGCCGAGGGCGAGGCACCGCCCAAGTACGAGGTCGCATCCGGGCCGCGGGTGCGCGTCCCGGGCGGCGAAGAGGCGAAGTCCCGCCCGTGGCGCTTCTGGTTGAGAGGACATCCCTACGTATCAGACTGACGAAGCTCCCGGTAGAGACGTCCCCGGTGGGGGCGTCTCGGCCCGGGGGACACGCTCGCGCATCCCTGCCGTTTGCTGCGTCTGAGGATGAGACGGCGCCTCGTCTCCACGAGGGATGGGGGCGCGTTCCGATTTCGGGGGAATAACAATATGGTTGTCGGTGAAACTGGTTCCCAGAGGTGCAGTTTTGGCGCCTTCGCATCAATGTGATCCAAGAAGACGGGCCAAAACTGCCCAAGACCCTTGGGGCCGTGTGTTCGAAAATGGGTTGACTGTGAGCTAGGCGATCCAGCGAACGGTCCCCATCTGGCATCTGCCCCCATTTTCGAACACACCCGGGATGGGCAGCGATGAAGAATGTGGGTTTTTCGCACAAACGCCGGGGGCAGAGCGTGCAGA
>JBNGDU010000113.1:0-40956 GCA_049975025.1 Anaerolineae bacterium | reverse complement strand
CTCTAGAGGAGACGGGCGAAGTCCCGAGCCTGCTTTTCACGACCTTCACCAATGCGCTCACCAACTTCAGCGAGTCGCTACTACACCAGCTGTTGCGCGATGGTCTAGGCCTGGTGCACGGTCGTCTGCCCCCTGCCATTCGTGTGACGACCGTGGACAAGGTCGCGATGTGGATCGTCCGCAGGGGTGGCGTGAGAGAGCGTATGGTCGACGACGACGCACGCCGGGAGGCGCTTCACTATGCCCGCACGGCAGGCCCCCAGCCGGCGCTCGAGGGTTTGGAGACGCTGCTGGCTGCCGGCGCGCTGGATCACCTGCACGATCGCTATCTGCTCGATGAGTTCACGTGGATCATCGAGGGCCAGAACTGCCGGACCCTGGAGGACTACTACCACGCCCAGCGCGTTGGTCGGGGCATCCCCTTCAGCCGTTCGCTGCGCGAGCGGGTCTGGGAGCTCTACACGGCGTATATTGACCACCTGCAGCGCCGCGAGCTGATGACCTGGGGACAACTACGGCAGGCCGCGCTGGAGCTAGTCCAGACGGGTGCCTTCGATCAGCGGTGGGACTACGTCATCGTGGACGAGGCGCAGGACCTGACGCCGGTCGCCCTAGCGCTCTGTGTCGAGCTTTGCCGGGATCCGGCGGGCCTTTTCCTCACTGCCGATGCCAACCAGTCGCTCTACAACCGCGGCTTCCGCTGGAAGAACGTCCACAACCAACTCCGGGTGCAGGGACGCACACGCATCTTGCGTCGCAACTATCGTAGCACCAGGCAGATCGCGATGGCGGCCCACGATGTCCTGACGGGCATGGAGGACGCCGACGGGGAAGCGGCAGAGCAGGAGTATGTCCACGCGGGCGCTCTGCCCGTGGGCTACGCCGCGGAGGGAACCGGCGACCAGGCGCGCTGGCTGGCCGAGCAGCTCTGGAGATCGGCGCAGGAGTTGAGGCTGCCGGTCAACAGCGCTGCTGTTCTGGTCCCGAGCAACAACCTGGCGGAGAACTTAGCCCACCTGCTGCAGGCACAGGGGTTGCCCGCGCGCTATGTCTCAAGCCGGGAGGTGCGCTTGGAGGAACGATGCGTGAAGGTGATGACGCTCCACGCGGCGAAGGGGCTCGAGTTCCCCGTGGTGGCCATCGCACACGTCGAGGCCGATCGGCTGCCGCGCGACTCACAAGCGACCGACCCGGAGGAGATCAAGGAGCATCTCTACGATCAGCGACGTCTCTTCTACGTCGGATGCACGCGTGCGATGCGCCATCTCTTTGTCACCTACGACCGTTCTCTGCCGTCGCCCTTCATCGGTCTGCTTACAGACGATCACTGGCTGAAGCTGAGCTGAGGAGGCCCTATGTCCGACAATAACGTTGTCTTGACACAAGCCGTCTTGGATGATTCAACACTGGCACACGAGCTGGCAACAAGGGTCAGCGAGGAGGACGCACAGCTCGATTTCACCCACGTCGAGCGGGTGACGTCGGAGTTCGCTGAGGTGATGTGCAAGGCCATCGTCGCGGTCCGATCCCCGGCGGTGTTGTCCAACGCGCTTCTGGTGCACACGATGCGTCCCGACGTGCAACAAGCCTTTATGCCGGCGATCATGTCGGCCCTGAGCGAGGGGGTAAAGCCCGCCCCTGGGGCAAAGTCCGCCCCCGGGACACAGCCACCCCCAGAGCCGTCCCGAGCCGGCACCTCGCAAGATCTGTCCCCACGCCCGTCGGAAACGGTGAGTTTTCCGGTCACGGTGAGGCCACCGGTGACAGCAGTCGACCCCTTCAAGATCCTGGAGCACGTACGAGCCGACTACCGGACCTACGTCGAGACCTTCCAGCGCTTCCAGGACCCGGCGATTCGCGACTGGGTGATGGAGCGGATCCAGAATGGGACGCTGCTTTGGAAGCCGCCCTATATCCAACTCTCGCGTCCCTTTGCATCGGGGGAATCGCTTCCTGCTTTGGTTGATGGAGGCCTGTTGCATCCGGGGGTTCTCAGAGTTTTCCGCCGCGACCTGGACGACCCCGAATCGCCCCCGATCGCGCCTTACCGGCATCAGACCGAGGCCGTTCGCGCGATCCTTGGCGACGCTGGGATGGGCTATGGGGACAGTGCCGGCGCCAACGTCGTGGTCGCGACGGGCACAGGGTCGGGCAAGTCCTTTGCCTTCGGCATTCCGATCGTCTCTCAGGCACTGCGCGACCGAGATCGGGGCGGGCCGGGCACACGAGGCATCAAAGCCGTGATTGTCTACCCGATGAACGCCCTGGCCAACTCCCAGTATGACGACTTTGCTGCGCGCCTCCACGGCAGCGGTTTGACGATCGCCCGCTACACTGGGGACACGCCGTCCTCGGAGGGCGAGGCCCTGGACCAGCATAAGCGCGCTACCGGACGTGAGACACCCTACGACAGTGAGATCCTCTCGCGAGAGCGGATCCAGACCCAGCCGCCGGACATCCTGATGACCAATTACGTGATGCTGGAGCTGCTCTTGACGCGCTTCGAGGATCGGAAGCTGTTTGCAGCGCCGGGCGTGCTCAAGTTCCTTGTCTTGGACGAGGTCCACACATACACCGGCAAGCGAGGGGCCGATGTCGCCGCGCTGATCCGGCGACTGAAGCAACATACGGGGACGACGGGTAAGCTGCGCTGCATCGCGACCAGCGCCACCGTTGAGAGCACCGGCGAGACGAGCGCCGGGGAAGCTGTCGCCGACTTCGCGACTAAGCTTTCCGGCGAGCCCTTCGATGCAGCCAACGTGGTGACGGAGTCATACGCACCGTGGCCTGCGGATCTCGATCCTGACGTCCACCGGCTTGCCGACGCGCTGACAGGGGGCCCTCTGGCGCTGCCCGATCTGGCCGATGGCGCGCAGATGACACCTGAAGAGGTGGCCGCCACGCTCCTAAAGCAGCAGGGCGACCGAGACGGTGATGACGAGCATCGCCTGGCCCTCAAACTCCACGCTTTCTTCTCGCAGGGGCGCGCAATCTCGGCGTGCCTGGATCCGCGCGACCCGCATCTCAACGACCGCGGGGAACGCGTCTGCCCGGTCTGTGCGGAGGCTGGTCGCCCCGGAGTGCCGACCTTTCCCCTAGTCTTCTGCCGGGCTTGTGGACAGGAGTATTGGTCGGTCGCCGTTGATGAGGAGGATCGCCTCCATCCAGCCGAGTTGGACGCGGTCGACCTGCTGGGGAAAGCCGGTTATCTTATGCGTGGCCATGAGGAGATCGAGCTGCCGGACCACTGGCGTACGAAGACCGGCAAGGTTCGCGGTGGAAAGCATGGCTATCAGGATGTCGTGCCGTCACCGATGTATGTCTGTCCTGATTGTGGTCAGCTGCTGTCAGACCTGCCTTACAGGGGCTCGCTCATCAGTCCAGGTAGGCAGGATGGCGAAGGGCGAGATGACAGTCGTCCGGTCTGCACGCATCCACGGGCGTTTCCGGTCACGTTTCTGCCGGCACCCTTCCTTCTGTGTCCAAGCTGCGGCATCGTACACGACCGGCGGTCACGGGAGTACAACAAGCTCTTCACCTTTGGTTCCGTGGGGCGTTCCACCGCCACCGACGTTCTCGTGAGCGCCCAAGTGCAGTCGCTCCCGGCAGAAGCCAACAAGGTGATCGCCTTCTCGGACAACCGGCAGGACACCGCGCTTCAGGCGGCCCACATGAACAGCCTGCATCGTCGTTTCACCTTCCGTCAGACACTCTACACGGCGCTCAAGGAGGCGGGCCACATCTGGGGGAACGGCGAGGGATTGAGGCTGCAGGAGGTTGGCAACCTGTTGTTTGAGGGCCAGCAGCGCCATCACGTCTTGCCCAACTTCCGCAAGAGCACAAGCAAGTTCAAACGCGATGCTAAGGCCGAGCAACGCTATCGCGACTATCTCTCTTTCGTCGGGCTATGGGAGCTGGGAGCCACGCACCGCCGCACGCACCAGAACCTGGAGGATGTCGGGCTGTTGGCGGTCGGGTACGCAGGCCTCCCTGATGTAGCCGCGGACGAAGACTGGTGGGCTGACGTGCCGGAGATGGCGTCGCTCCCGGTCGACATCCGCTACGATCTGTTGCTGGGGCTAATGGACATCCTGCGCAAACGCTTGGCCCTGCCGTACTCGCCGATTCTGGAACCCCTCAAGTTCGCGCGCGATATCTTGGGGAACCTCAACGAAGAAGCTTTCATCCACGACGACACCTTCAGAGGCCCAATAGGCTACAGCGACTCAGCCCCTAACAGATTTCCGCTCACCGTCTACCGGCTCACGACCTCTGCTAACACTCAGCCGATGGTCTGGCTGCGGCGGGTCTTTGACGCTATAGGTGAACCTGTGGACTTTGAGAGCGCGCAGAGGCTACTTGGGCGTATCGTGGAGAAGCTGGGGGACCCAAGGGCGGAGTTTCTGGTCCGGCGCACCGCCTCTCCCTATCGTACGCGGCGACGATTCGACCTCTGGATGTTGAGCCCTGACGTACTTCTGTGGGCCGACCAGGCAAGCGAGCACTGGCGCTGCCCTAAGTGTGGCACGGTTCATCGCTTTCGCACGTTGCGGGTCTGCACCGGCTCGACATGCCGGACGACGCTGGAAGAGCGGGATCTCACGGACAACTACTTCCGCAAGGTCTATGCGACCCCTCTTGGGCAGGCGATGCCGGTTACCGCCGAGGAGCACTCCGGTCAGGTCGGAGGTAGAGAGCGTCGCGAGATCGAGATTCGTTTTCGCGATCCTGAGGATCCTCTGAACGTACTGGTTTGCACACCGACGATGGAGCTCGGTATCGACATCGGCCATTTGAACGCGGTGACGCTGAGAAATGTGCCCCCGAGTCCTTCCAACTACGCACAGCGCGCCGGTCGGGCAGGGCGGAGCGGTCAGGCGGCCTTGATCTCGGTCTTTGCCGGCGTGGGAAGCGCCCGCGGGCCGCACGATCAGTACTTCTACCGGTTCCCGGAGAAGATGATCGCGGGGGCCATCGCCGCGCCCAGGTTCCGGTTGGACAACGAAGCGCTGCTCACCAGCCACATCCACGCCCTAGTTCTGGAGACGTTAGGGCTTCTGGGCGCCCAACGGTTGCCGGGCAAGCCGCAGGATCTCCTTGACCACAGCCGTCCGGACGCGCACTATCCACTGTTTGCAGACTGGCGGGCTGCCTACCAGCAGGGCATCGAGACTCACTTTGCGAGGATTGTCGAGGCCGTTGAGTCGGCCTTTGCGGCGGAGATGGTCAGATTCGCGTGGCTGGATCGTCCTTTCATCGAAGAGGTAATCCGCGGCTTCGTTCCCACGCTCGATCTGAAGATGGAGCGCTGGCGTACGGAATATGAGCGTCTTGATGCCGAACGGGAGGCAATCAACGTCACGCTGGGCTCTGAGCATGTCGATCCCAGCCTGAGCCGCAGGCGGGACGTGATTGAAAGGAAACTCCAGCGGATGCGGGAGGGTCATGGGGACTGGTATCTCTATCGATACCTAGGCGGTGAGGGTTTTCTGCCGGGTTACGCTTTCCCGCCGCAGGCGACAATTCTCTCTTTCAACGATCGGGAGGACGAGCTCGCTCGTGATCCCGAGATCGCACTAGGCGAGTACGCACCGGGCAACTTCGTCTACTACCGCGGCGAGCAATACGCGGTCACGCACGCGCGACCGCGTCGGCGCCGCGTCTATGATGAGAGCGGCAAGGGCGAGATGGAATTGGACATTGAACCCGTCCAAATCTGTCCGGAGTGTCAGCGTGCCTATGTGGGACAGGCAGAGGTCGGGCGGGCGCGGTGTGACTGCGGGGCAGATCTGACCATCGTCCACGGGCAGAAGGCGATGGGGATGGTCGATATGTATGCGCAGGCGCGCGCCCGCATCACGGCTGATGAGGAGGAGCGCAGGCGGCGCGGATATGTCACATCATCTCACTACCGCGCGGGTGGTGAGCAGCAAGCGTACACCGTCTCGAGAAGGCGTCTTGAGGCCTTCAGGATGACTCTGGAACACAATGGTGAGGTGCTGCGCATCAATCAAGGCCCCCCGGATGCTGAAGGGCGTCCTGAGGGGTTCACCTTGTGCCGGAAGTGCCATGCGTGGCTGCTTGGCGATAATGCGCCGGACAAGCATGTCTATACCCCACAGGCCCAAGGTGAATGTCCGCGCCACGCAGGACCTGAGGATCTGGAGCGCGGTCTTTGGTTGACGACATCCATACGCAGTGATCTTGCCCTCTTCGACGTCCCCCTACCTGAGGGCGTGCCGCTGGATCAGGCTGAGAGCTTCTACGTCACGCTGACGCACACTTTGCTCCGCGCCTTGCTGGTGGCATTCAACCTCGACGAGCGTGAACTCAACGGATTCCTAGCACCGGTGCCGCAGGACGCCGAGACGGAGCAGGTGATTCGCTATCGCATCGTGCTCTATGAGACGACGGTCGGGGGAAGCGGTGTGTTGGCCTCGTTGAGTGAGCCGGGTCGGCTGATGACAACCGTAGATCGGGCGCGGGAGCTGTTGCACGAGGGTGATCCGGAAGGAGGATGCGAGCAAGCCTGTTACGCATGCCTGCTGAGCTTCTACAATCAGCGAGTGCATGAGCTGCTCGACCGGACCTTGGTGCTGCCGTGGCTGCAGTCGCTGGCCGACCTAAGCGTCGACGCAGTCGTGAGTGAGGATCGTTTCGGGGCCCTGGTCGAGCAATGCGGCTCCGATCTTGAGCGGCAGGTGCTGATGGCGATCCGCGATCGAGCACTGCCGCTGCCGGACGAGGCGCAGAAGGTAATCTACGATGGCGACGAGCCGCTGGTCATCGCCGACTTCTACTACGAGCCCAGGATCGTCGTCTTCGTCGACGGCTCCCCGCACTACCGCGACTACGTGCAGGCCGCCGATGCCCGCAAGCGCAGGCGTCTGAAGGCGTTAGGGTATCGCGTCGTGGTGGTCCGGGCGGAGGATCCAGATACAGGGCTGGATGAGTTGGCTGCGAAGTTAACATAGTGCCGTAGAGCTCGTCAAGGCCACAATCGTTCAGCGCCACCGGGAGAATGTGCGAGGCGGGACTATCAAGAGTGTGCGTCGCTTTTTGGCAGAACGCGCCTACTGACAACCCTAAAGGTGCGGCGGTGATGTCTCAGGGAGATTCAGGCGTGCTGCGATGGTTCTGTCATGACCCGCACTTTTAGGGTTGGGCGTGACGCGATGCGGAAATCTGACGCGCACCCGACTATCAATGGCTCCTTGCGCACAGACATAGGCTCACTACAATGGTTGGGGATCCTATCGCGTTCGCGACCAGAACCGGAATAGGGAGAGATCACCATGAAACTAGCGCACCTGGGCTGCGGCCCGCGCGCACGCCGGCACGCTGAGGCGTTCGAATTCGTGCAGAACGGCGAGATCGGAGCGATCTGCGATCTCAACGAGGAGCGTCTCCAGGCCTTCGGAGACGACTTCGGCATTGACGAGGCCCATCGCTACACCGACTACCACGAGATGCTGGAGAAGGAGCGCCCGGATGTCGTGGACATTGTCACGGCGCCGACCATCCGGGTCGACCTGATGCGGATCGCCGCCGAGCACGAGGTGCCCGTCGCCATCGTGGAGAAGCCGGTGGCGGTGCAGGGCGAGGATTACCGCCAGATCAAGGCCCTCAACGAGACGTCAGAGACCCGCTTCGTGGTGAACACCCAACTGCACTTCCACAAGCAGAATCTGGAGCTCAAACAGCTCGTGGCGGATGGGCGTATCGGCGAGGTACGCTTCCTGGACGCCAGCGCACGCTCCACCATCCTGGATCAGGGCGTCCACGTCCTGGAGCTGGCCTATACCTACAATGGAAACGCCTCACCGGTCCGCGTCTTTGGGCAGGTCTCCGGGGCCGGGAACCTGGCGCCGAAGCGCGACCTCCCGCGCGGGGTCGGCTACCAGCCATCGCCGGACATCGCCGAGGCCGCCATCACCTTCGAGAACGGCGTGCGGGCGATGTTGCTCAGCGGTCATATCGCGCCTACGGTTGGGGACCATCCGGTGATCTATATGCACAAGCGGATCGCGGTCTATGGGACGCAGGGCTTCGTGCACTGGACGATGCACGGCTGGGAGCGGTTCACGCCGGAGGAAGGCTACCGGAGCGGGTCGCACGAGTATGCCTACGAGGACGTACGCGCGCAGGCCCGGTTGATGGACGCGGCCTTTGATTGGGCAGCTGACCCTGAGAAGCTCCACCCGACGCGACTCCAGCTCAACCTGGAGCAGTTCAGCATCATCCTGGCGACTTACGCCGGCGCGCTGGCCTCGACGGCGATTGACCTCCCCTTCGACCCTCCAGACGGCATGCTCGACGCGCTGCGGGCTCGTCTGGCGTCAGGTGAGGCCTGAGCTGTACAGCGCGCCGCTCTCTGAATAAACCTATCGTACATCAGTCCCCCAAACGAAGAGGTGCCGATGGAAGGCTCGATGAAGAAGGTCGTTATCACCGACGTGAAGCAGGCCGAGCTGGTGGAGATGCCGATTCCGCAGCCCAAGGCGGACTGGGCGCTGGTCAAGATGACGGTCGTGCCGATGTGCACGGAATACAAGGCTTGGCTCAGAGGGCCGGGGGACAGGGACCGCATCCCGGGGCTGGGGCACGAGGGCGTCGGGGAGGTGGTCGAAGTGGCGCAGCCCTGCGGCGTGGAGGTCGGCGACAGGGTGGTCCTTATGGGAGCCGGGCCTTGCGGTCGCTGCGTCTACTGCCGCGCCGGCGACTTCCTTCACTGCCGGAACCAGGTCGATTACCTGATGTTCACCGGCGAGCCTGAGGTGACGGGCGCCTACGCGCAGTACCGTCTCGGCGCTGCCTGGCTGCTCCCCAAGATCCCCGACGATATCTCCGACGCGCACGCCGCTATGGCCTGGTGCGGGCTGGGACCCACCTTCGGCGCGATGCAGACGGCCCGGGTGGATGCCTTCGACACGGTGTTGATCACCGGTGCAGGGCCGGTGGGCCAGGGCGCGATCATCAACGCGAAGTTTCGAGGCGCGCAGGTCATCGTAGCGGAGCTGGAGCCCTGGAGGATGGAACGGGCTAAGATGCTGGGGGCCGACGCCGTCGTCGATTCTCGGGACGCAGACGTCCTCGACCGGATCCGGTCGCTCACCGAGGGCGATCTGGGCGTCACCTGCGCCATCGACTGCGCCGGTGTCACGGCATCTCAGCGCCTGTGCATCGACGCTACCCGGCCCAAAGGTCGGGTGTGCTTCGTCGCAGAGAGCGGGGACATGCTGCCGATCACCGTCAGCCCCGACCTATTGCGCAAGGGCCTGACGTTGATCGGTCAGTGGCACTACAGCGTGAACGATTTCGACAAGATCATGCAGGTGATCCGCGCAAGCCGTGACAAGTTGGACATCCAGATCAGCCACCGCTTCCCGATGAGCCAAGTGCAGGACGCGCTGGCCCTTTCGGCCTCTCACAAATGCGGGAAGATCGTCCTCGATCCGTGGGCTTAGGCGTTGGGAGAGATGTGGTGCAGCAAGGCGATCGCATATCCGAACGTGACGATAGGGTTCCCGAAGGTCTCATCGTAGCGGACACGGCTACGTAGACCTCGTGTCACCGGCACCTCACATATCTTTAGCCGGCTGCTCAAGTGGGAGCACGACGTGGAAGCAGCTGCCGGGACAGGCCTGCGCGTCGTAGCCCGGGCTCTCCACCCAGACCCGACCGCCGTGCGCCTCGACGATCCCCCGCACAATCGCCAGGCCCAGGCCCGGGCCCCCACCCCCGAAGTTGACGTCGCTGGAGGAGTGCAACGTCACCTCGCCAAGTTGGAAGAACTTGCCGAAGATCTTCTCGTGGTGGTCGGGATCGATACCGATGCCGGTGTCCCGCACCATCACGTCAATCCCCGGCACCTGGCGGTCGGACCGGTCCAGCTTCACTTCCCGGGCTGAGATGCGGATGTCGCCGCCGTCCGGCGTGTACTTCACCGCGTTCATCAGGAGATGGTAGAAGACCTTATAGAGATTCACGTGGTCGGCTTCCACGTCCGGGAGCATCGAAAAGTCCTCGACGGAGAGCGTGAGATGGCGCTCCTTTGCGACATCGGTGAAGGACCAACTCACCTCCTCCAAAAGCTCATAGAGCGAGATCGGCAGGTAATGAAGCTGCAGATGCTGGCTCTCGATCTCCGCCACGTCGACCATCCGATCCACGATCTCCTGCAATCGGGTGACGCCCACCTCCAGGCCCTCGATCATCATCTTAGCCCCGGGGTCCTCCAGCATCAGCGGTTCCCGTAAGAGCATATGTGTGTATCCCATCATCACCGTCAAGGGCGTGCGCAGCTCGTGGGAGGCCAGGCTGATGAAGTCTGACTTCGCGCGGTCCAGCCGCTCCAGTTGTTGATAGGCCTGCGATAGCTCCATGTAGAGCCGTGCGTTCTGCAAAGCGACGCCGGCCTGCCCCGCGAAGGCTGTGCCCAGCGCGGCCTCCTCTTCCGTGTAGGGCTCGGGCGCCTCGCGCGTCAGGGACAGCATGCCGATGACCTCATCCGCGGCGTCGATCAGCGGCAGCCCCACCCAAGATTGCGCCCTCGGCAGGTCATCCACGTACTTCCAACCGTCGGAGGCGCGGATCTGAGGTAGGACCAGCGGCGCTTTGGTCCGGCAGATGCGATCGTAGACGTCGTCCTTCGTGATGGGGACGCGGATCTCCTGAGGGTTGCTTTCAGCCGGGAATCCGCGCGCCGCCACGATCTCCAATTCATCGCCGCGCGCCAGCAACACGGAGGCGCGGTCAAAGGAGACGATCTGTCCTAAGCTGTCGAGGATCAGGTCCAGGATTTCCGGCGTCTCCAAGGTTCGCGAGAGCGCTCGACCGACGGCATAGAGATGCTCCGTCAACAAGCGTCTGGAGTGCTCGAGCTCGTAGCGAGAAGCGTTTTGAATCGCCATCGCCAACTGCCCCGCCAGAGAGAGGCAGAGGCGCAAGTCCGTCTCGTCGAAGGCATCCGGCGCCTCGGCTCGGATATCGAGCACGCCGACCAGAGCGCCACCGGTCTCCAACGGCAGCGCCATCTCCGACCCCATGCTCGGGGGTGTGCTGGCAAAAGCAGACCCCTCGGGCTCGGCTGAGGCGCTCAGGATCATCGGCTCCCGTCGTTCCGCCACCGTCCCTATCAGATTATCCTCCCCCAGGGGCACACGGTGGCCGCTCTCGACCAACTCCCGGCCCTCTTCTCCCGTTGCGGCCCGCAGCGCTAGGCCCTGCTCGCCGGGCTCAAGCAGAAAGACGGCCACGTAATCGTAGCCAAAACGGGCCCGGAGGACGCCACCGACGTGGTGCAGCAACCCCCCGAGGTCCAAAGATTGGTTCATCTCATGGCTTAGGTCGATGAGCGTCTCCAACTGTCGAGCGCGCTCCTCCACCTTGAAGCTCTGCTTCCGCGCAAGACGCCGCAAGTTCTGGAGATACTGATGGCTTCGGCTGCGGGCCAGATGGATCATCAAGCTCAGGGCGGATGCAGCGACGAGACCGAGGCCATAGGGGATCCAGGTTCGGTCGCCCAATGGAGAGAGCGCGATGGACCACCAACTCATCTGTATAACCAAAACAAGGCCGATCAACCAAGTCGTGGAGGAGAAGAGGAACGCAGCACCGACTATCAGCAGCACCAGGTTGATCACCTGCAGCGGATCGCGAGTCACAACCAAGTGAAGCAACACGTTGACCAGCACCAATCCGGCGACCGTAGCTGCCAAGAGATGAGCGCGCGCTTGCCACCGGTCGTAGCGCCCGAGCGCCCAGGAAAGCCCGAGGAGAAGCACGGCGGTGGCGAAAGCCGGAGGGGAAAGGACACGCGCATCGGGTGGCGGCAGTTGCGCGTAGGCCATGCCGAAGAGTACGTAGAGGAGACCTAGGATGATCGAGGCCGGACGCAGGCAGTCGGCCAGCACGGAACCCCGCTGGTAAGCCGCGACTTCGGGCCCCTGGTGCGGGCCCGGAGAGGACACAACCTGATCACTCGGCCCCCGGCTTATCTCCATCGCCTCTCCTTGTCCATCTACGAACAAAATCTCGTGCGATACTAAGGCAAAGGCAGCAATCTGACAACGCCCATTATACACGGGCTTTGACGCACCGCCACCGATCCAAAGAAATGAGCTCAGCCGAGCGCGGATGATCCGCGCTCGGCTGAGCGGTTGACGTGAATTCTAGCCGATTACCAAGCGTACGCCTCGGGCGCCGGACCGCCTGGGCCGGGCCAGATCTCATCCAGCCGGTCGAGCACCTCGTCGGACAACTCGATCTCCACCGACCGCACGCTCCCCACCAACTGCTCCATGGTTCGCGGGCCGATGATCGGCGCCGTGATGACGGGATTGTGAAGCAACCAGGCTAGCGCGACGTTCGCCGGCTCCTCGCCCAGCTCGGCACAGAGGCCTTCGTAGGCCTCGAGCTGATCGCGAAGCCGCTCCACACGCTCCTGCATGCGATCGGAGCTGCGCCGTCCTTCTGACTCAGTCTGGAGCACGCCGCCCAGCATACCACCAGCCAGCGGGCTGTAGGGGATCACCCCGAGCCCGTAGTCCTCGGCTGCGGGCAGGACCTCAAGCTCAACCGTGCGTTCGGCAAGATTGTACTTGCTCTGCTCGGAGACGAGGCCCATGAAGTTGCGGGACTTGGCGGCACACTGCGCCTTGGCGATATGCCAACCGCCGAAGTTGCTGCTGCCCACGTAGAGCACTTTGCCCTCCCGGACCAACTGCTCCATCGCCTGCCAGATCTCCTCCCAGGGGGTGTCGCGCTGAATGTGGTGCATCTGGTAGATGTCGATGTGGTCGGTCTGGAGCCGCCGCAGGCTGTCCTCGCAGGCCTTCTTGATATGATAGGCGGAAAGCCCGCGGTCATTCGGACCCTCGCCCATCGCATTGTAGACCTTGGTCGCGAGCACGATCTTGTCGCGCCGCCCGCCACCCTGAGCCAGCCAACGACCGATGATCTGCTCGGTCAATCCCTCGCCGAACTGATGGCCGTAGACATTGGCCGTATCAAAGAAATTGATACCTAACTCCAACGCCCGATCCATAATGGCGTGGCTGTCCTCCTCGGTTGTGCGGGGACCGAAGTTCATCGTGCCCAGACAGAGACGGCTCACCTTCAGGCCGGTCCGCCCCAAATACGTGGTTTCCATCTTACCCTCCTTAGAAGGCTAACGTGATCAAAAACCATCCAGGTTCACGGGCAATGCGCCACAGATGAGACCTGAACATATGAAGCTCAGAGATTCACCTTGCGCAAAAACCCAACCTCTATATTATAATATATGCATGTAGACTTAAATCAAGCCGCGCCCAGACCGGAACGTCAACGTGAGCGTCCGTCGACGTCCGGACCGGAGCGCCATCCGTCCTCCGTTAGGAGGAGCCCCCTCTCATCAGGAGGCGTTATGAAGACACTGCTTATCTTGCGTCACGCGAAGTCGAGCTGGAAACACACGGACATCCCCGACCACGACCGTCCCCTCAAGAAGCGCGGCAAGCGCGATGCGCCCAGAATGGGTCGCCTTCTCGTGGAGCTCGACCTCGTGCCCCAACTGATCCTCAGCTCCACGGCCAAACGAGCACGAACCACGGCCAAACTGGTGGCTAGAGCGTGCGACTATCAAGGCGAGATTCGTCTGGAGCACGCTCTCTACCAGGCGGGTCCCATGGGCCATATCCGGGTGTTGCAGGGATTGGACGATGCCTACGGACGTGTGATGGTGATCGGCCACAATCCCGGATTGGAGGTCTTGCTGGAGGTGTTGACCGGCACCTCGGAGTGGCTGCCGACGGCGGCCCTGGCCCAAGTCCGGCTTCCCGTCGCGTCCTGGTCGGATGTCCAGGAGTACATTGACGGTGAGCTAGTCAGCCTTTGGACGCCGAAGAAAGCCAAGCAGCAAGCGGCGGGATGAAGCGCAGGCTGGTAGAAAGATGGGAGATCCGGACTACGGCGGATCAGCCGGCAGGCGATAGGGGCCCGACGCCAAGTCGTCCCAGTAGTCGTGGACATTGAGAGCGGCGTAGGAGAAGATCGCGTGTCCTGGCGCGCCGGCACCTCTCGCGGCCTCGATCCGCCAGAGGAGCTCCGTAAAGTCATTGTAGTGCGCGCCGATGCCCGGATAGACCTTACCGCGGTCGCCCCCGTGGCTTTCCACGAAGTCCAGCATCAGCACCTGCCACCACCCTGCGTCGTCGGAGTAGCCGCCGTAGAGCATCGGCGCGATGGCATCGACGGCGTCGGACGCGAGCCAGCCCTTGGAATCCTGGTAGTAGTCGTGATACCCCTCTTTGAACCCCTTGCCCCAGAGATCGATGTAATAGGGCCATACGGCAGCCGAGACCTCGGCCTCCGGGCGGATCGCCTGCGTCGCCGTCTTCAACCGGCGCACCAGGTCCGTCACCCGATCGCGCTGCCACTGCGCTCGCTCCGGAGTCGGCACATCCCCCGCCGCCGCGTTGCTGAACGGGTCATAGGAGTACTCAGCACCGGCGTAGCGCACCAGGTCCAGGTGAACACCGTCGACGTCGTAGCGGGTGACGATATCCGAGACGACGTCGACCAGGTAGTCGTTTACCAGGTCGAGGCCGGGGCTCGCCCAGAGACAGCTCTTCGAACGCAGGGGCATCGGCACGCCGTCGACGTCGTGCTGGCGCCAGTCATACCCGAGGGCATACTCCCCCGGATGGGCCTCATAAAGCGGACCGTAGGTAAAGCGGTCGAACATCTGCGGCGGGGTCGTGGCAGGCGGCCAAAGGTCACCGCGCGACGGGTCCGGCGGCACAAGCCAGGCGGTGTAAACGTTGACGTAAGCGTGGACCTCCAGGCCGGCGTTGTGCCCTAACTCGACCATCCGAGCCAGCGGGTCCCAGCCGGGATCAACGCCCAAGGTCTCGGAGACCGGGCCGGAGGTCAAGCGCGCCGCCCACGGCTCCAGCCCCGGCGTGTAGTAGGCTTCGCCCGCGCCTCGAACCTGGAAGTAGATGGTGTTGAACCCCGCGCCTGCGACTCGGTTGACCATCTCGTCGATGGCGACGGGCAAGGGAGCGACGTCCAACTGCGTCCAGTCATAGCGCGTGATCCAGATAGCGCGTCGCTCTAACGTGGTGGTCGGCGTCTCGCTGACAGAACCGGCGATGAGCGGGAGATAGATCGCGCTAGTGGGCGTGATCGTGCTCGTGGGCACCGATAGCATCAAGGGAGATGGCGACCGGGGCGTGGCGCCGGGGTACGCGCCGGCAGCGGCGAACTCCGGATACATTGCATGCCACGCGTCAGCCCGCCCCATGGCGTTGGCTAGAGCCTCAAAGGCGGCACCCTGGCCCCTTGCCGTTGATGGGGAGGCGCCGGGCGTCGCTAGGATCCACGAGAGCAGGACGAGAACCGCCACGCGGCAGATGGCCCATCCCCAAGGTCGAGAAGCACAGCCCGACTCACTTTGGTTTGCGCAGCGAAAGATCATATGTCCATTGTCGCAGAGCTCGCCGTCAAGTCAACCGCAGCGGCAGCTCAACCCGATGATCTATTGACACTCAGACCAAGCGACATATACTTTGAATTGACCGGGAGTTGCCGGTCGGGTGTCCAAGAGGATGTCGAGTGTGGTTGTTTTCAACCTAGATATCTCTTAAAGCCTTATTGAGGTAACGCCTCGCCTCTAGACACTTACAAAGGAGCACCAAACATGACGGAAGAACAGAGCTTAACCAGTATGCCTGAGGCTGTGCTGGATTTCCACCGCGCCCGGCGGAAGGCAGCATTGCAAGAGCTGATAGCCCGTCTGACGGGCGAGTCCATTGACCTCCTCTCCTACGAGGAGGTGCGCCAGAAGCTGCGGGCAAGTTCCCAGCGGGACAGAGGGATGCGTGACATCCCACTCGACGCTATTGTCGGCAGCGTAGGACGGTACACGGATTTCACCCGCACCTTCCTCCCCCGGCAAGACGACAGCATGCACCGCTGGGCTCGGGTCAAGGTAGCATCCCAGCGGTTGGAGGGACTGCCGCCCATTGAAGTCTACCAAATCGGGGACGTCTACTTCGTGAAAGACGGCAATCATCGTGTCTCCGTGGCCCGGGAGATCGGTGCCAGCCACATTCAGGCTTACGTCACCGAAGTGCAGACCCAGGTCCCCATGGAATCGGACATGCGCCCGGATGACCTCATCCTCAAGGCGGAGTACGCCGACTTCCTGAGGTGGTCCGACCTGCGCAGCGTCCTCCCGGGCGTGGAGCTCATCCTGACCGCGCCGGGTAAATACGAGGACCTCAAAGAACACATCAGCGTCCACCGCTACTATATGGGCATCGACGATGATCGACCGGTCTCCCAGAAAGAAGCCGTCATACACTGGTACGAGACGGTCTATCAACCCACCGTCGATGCCATCAACCGGTTGGACGTGTTGTGCGACTTCCCCGATCGCACCGAGACGGACCTGTATCTTTGGACGGCCGAGCACCGAGGAGACCTGCAGCATGCGTTGGGATGGGAGATCGAGCCCGTCGCAGCAGCAGAGGACCTGGCGGTGGAGTTCGGCTCGAGACCTGATCGGGTGCTCGCCCGTGTCGGTGAACGCCTCGTCAGCATCCTCACGCCGGAGAGCCTGGGCGTCGCTACCGCGCCGCCTGGTGAGTGGCGTGAGCGGCTGTTGGTCCGCCGTGGGCGTGACCCGGGACACCTCTTCCACAACGTTCTCGTGACCTTGGACGGCAGAGAGTCCGGATGGCAAGCGCTACGGGAGGCTGTTGAGATCGCTTGTTTGGAACACGGGCGCATCCTAGGACTTCACATCGTGCCGTCGGAGGCTCACCAGGAGACCAGCGCGACCCTGGAGATTAAGGAGACCTTTGATCGCTACTGTGAGCAAGCGGGCATTCCCGGCGAACTTGCCATAGGCACCGGAACGATCGCCCACGAGGTGAGCCTGCGCGCCCGGTGGGCAGACCTGGTCGTCGCTCCCCTTAGCTATCCTCCCGGCCAAGACCCGATCGCCAAGCTGAGATCGGGCTTTCGGACGCTGCTCGTCCGCTCTCCCTGCCCCGTCCTGGCTGTGCCAAAGCCGATCTTCCCTCTGTCCAGCGCACTGGTTGCCTATGACGGCAGTCCCAAGGGCAAAGAAGCCCTGTTTGTCGCAACCTACCTCGCCGTCGGTCATCCCGATCTCTCCCTGGTCGTCTTGACGGTCCATTCGGACGACGCGGCAGCAGCGCGAATCTTGGGCGATGCAGAAGCCTATCTTTCCGAGTACGGTCTGAAGGCCACTTACCTAAACCTGGATGGAGACCACCCGGCGGAGACCATCCGGGCGACGGCCGACGCCTACGACAGCCGCCTTATCATCATGGGAGGCTATGGCTACGGCCCAATCCTCGAGGTGATGTTGGGCAGCACGGTCAACGAGGTGCTGCGCACCAGCCGCCGCCCGGTGTTGATCTGTCGCTAGCGCGCGATCTCTGCGGAGATGCCGTGCGCCCATATCGAAGGGCCGGCGCACACGATCTCGCCGCACGCATCCAAAGCCATCGGTCCACACGAAGTGGACCAGAACCTTGATGCTCTCCAGTACCGTAGAAAGGAGCTACGATGACCAAGTATTTCGTCAACCCGGAGGAGGTCGAGACGCAAGTCTTCGACTGGGGCAATCTCAAGTGGCTGAGCGCGCCCGGTGTGACCGGCGCTGAGAAGTTCAGCGCCGGGATCGTGCTCCTCGCCCCGGGCAAAGGACACACCACCCACGCTCATCCAAGCTGCGAGGAGATTCTCTACGTCGTCTCAGGATACGGTAAGCAAACGGTCCTGGACGAGACACAGGACCTCAAGCCCGGCACGATGGTCTTTATCCCTGAGGGCGTGGACCATAGCACCGTGAACACCGGATGGGAGATGCTCAAGCTCGTGGCGATCTACGCGCCGCCCGGACCGGAGGAGACCCTGCGCGAGCTGCCGGAGTGCAAGGTCTTGCCGCCGGGGGAACTGCCGTAGCGTATCCCGTGGTGCAGGATTGAGGTAGTGTCATACGAAAAGGAGGCAACTCTATGACTAAGACAGTTGTGATTGTCGGAGCCCTGGACACCAAGGGCGAGGAGTTCGCGTTTCTCAAGCGCATCATCGAGCAGGCCGACGTGGAAACGCTGGTTGTGGATTTCGGCGTCATGGGCGAGCCCGGCTTCGAGCCCGATGTCACCAGGGATGAGGTCGCGACCTCAGGAGGCGGCGACCTGGCATACTTGGCGACGGGCGAGCACAAGGACGAGGCCATGGCCACGATGGCGAAGGGGTTGGCCAAGGTCGTGGAGGATCTCTATGAGCAGGGCAAGCTAGACGGCATCATCAGTATGGGCGGCAGCGGCGGCACCTCCGTCGCCACCGCCGCGATGCGCGTCCTGCCGGTAGGTGTCCCTAAGATGATGGTCTCGACCGTGGGGGGCGGCGATGTCAGCGCCTATACCGGCACCCGAGACATCACCTTCATGCCCTCGATCGTGGACGTCGCCGGTCTCAACAACATCAGCCGGCGCATCTTCGCCAACGCGGCGGGCGCGATCGCGGGCATGGTCCAGGCGGAGGTTCCCGAGTCGGCCGAGACCAAGCCCCTCATCACGGCATCGATGTTCGGCAACACCACGGAGTGCGTCGACCGGGCGCGCGATGTCATGGAGGAGCAGGGGTACGAGGTGTTGGTCTTCCACGCGACGGGCACCGGCGGTCGAACGATGGAGAGCCTGATCGCCGACGGCTACATCCAGGGCTCGCTGGACATCACCACCACGGAGCTCGCGGACCACGTCTGCGGCGGCGTCTTCAGCGCCGGACCCGACCGGCTCAAGGCTGCGTCAGAGGCCGGCGTTCCCGCGGTCATCGTCCCCGGCTGCGTCGATATGGCGAACTTCTGGGGCATCGAGACGGTGCCCGAGAAGTACCAAGACCGCAACCTCTACCAGTGGAACCCTAACGTCACCCTGTTGCGCACCGATGTCGAGGAGAACCGGAAGATCGGCGAGATGATCGCCGACGCGGCCAATGCGTCAACGGCGCCTGTCGCCATCGTCCTGCCGCTGAAGGGCGTCTCGATGTTGGACAGCGAGGGCAATAGGTTCTGGAATCCGGAGGCGGATCGGGCTTGCTTCGACGCGATCAAGGCCAATATCAAGCCCGGCATCCCCGTCATCGAGATGGACAACAACATCAACAACGTCGAATTCGCCGACACCTGTGCCAAGCTGCTGCTGGATATGCTTGAGGAAGCTGAGTAGTCACAGCGACATAGTTAGGAGGTAACCTATGGCTTTCATAACACGAACAGAAGCACTCTCACGACTGCGGAAGAACGTCGAGGAAAAGGTACCGATCATCGGATGCGGCGCGGGCACGGGCATCTCAGCCAAGTTCGCGGAGCGCGGCGGCGCGGATCTGATCATCATCTACAACTCGGGTCGGTACCGCATGGCAGGCCGGGGTTCGCTGGCCGGGTTGATGCCCTACGGCGACGCCAACGGCATCGTCGTGGAGATGGCCTCGGAGGTCCTGCCCGTCGTGCAGGACACGCCCGTGCTGGCCGGCGTGTGCGGCACCGATCCCTTCCGCTTGATGCCCATCTTCATCGCTCAGCTCAAGGAGATGGGCTTCACCGGGGTTCAGAACTTCCCCACCGTCGGGCTGATCGACGGCGATTTCCGGGCCAACTTGGAGATGACGGGTATGGGCTATGACAAGGAGATCGAGTCCATCCGGATCGCCCACGAGTTGGATATGCTCACCTGCCCCTACGTCTTCAACGCCGATGACGCCAAGGCAATGACGAACGCGGGAGCGGACGTCCTCGTCGCCCACATCGGGCTCACGACCTCGGGCTCCATCGGCGCCGGCGTCGCTATGACCATGGACGAGGCCGTCGACAAAGTCATGGAGGTCTACGAAGCCGGGAAGAGCGTCCGCGATGACGTGATGGTGATCTGCCACGGCGGGGTCTTCGACGAACCCCCCAACGTCGGCAAGGCGCTGATCAAGATGCCGGGCGTGGTCGGGTTCTTCGGAGCTTCCAGCATCGAGCGGCTGCCCACCGAACGCGCTATTCGCCAACAGGTCGAGGACTTCAAGCATCTGAAACTGGCCTGAGCGTCATCTCATAGACGGAAGGGGCCCGGATCGCCGGATCCCTTCCGTCGTCTTTCGGGGGAGAACCTATGACGAGGTTTATCGATCTCAACTGCGATATGGGCGAGAGCTTCGGGCGGTATACGCTCGGCAATGACGCTGCCATGTTGGACGTCGTCACGTCGGCCAATGTCGCCTGCGGGGCGCACGCCGGCGACCCGCTGGTCATCCACCGCACCGTAAGGCTGGCGGCAGACAGGGGCGTCACGATCGGGGCGCACCCCGGCTACCCTGACCTCCAAGGGTTTGGCCGTCGCGTGCTGGCGATGTCCGCCGAAGAACTGGAAGCCACGCTCATCTACCAACTAGGTGCGCTGGCGGGATTCACCAGCGCTGTCGGAACGCACCTGAGCCACGTGAAGCCGCACGGCGCGCTCTACAAGCTTGCCGCGAGCGATGTCGAGATCGCGGAGATCATCGCGCGGGCGGTTGTGGCCTTCGATCCGGCCTTGACGGTCGTCACGCAGCCCGGATCGACCTTGTTGTATGCGGCCCAGGCTCAGGGGCTCTCCGTCGCCCGTGAGGGCTTTGCCGACCGCGCCTACGCGACAGACGGCACGTTGGTCCCCCGCAGCGTGCCCGGCGCTGTGATCCACGACCCGGAGCGCGCTGCGGAACGCGCCGTGCAGATGGTCGTCGATGGACGCGTCGAGGCCCTGGACGGTAGCGTCATCCCCCTGGAGATCGACACGCTCTGCGTGCACGGCGACACACCGAACGCCCCCGAGATCGCCCGGCAGTTACGCGCCGTTCTGGAGACGGTCGGCGTCGAGGTCAGAGCTTTCTCCACCTCCCCAGCAGAGGACAAGTGCCCGAATGGTCCGTGAACCCACCGCATTCACCGCCTTTCCCCGCGTCCTCCCGGTGGGGGATGCGGCCTTCACGGTGGAGTTCGGCGATCGCGTGGACGTCGAGCTCAACCGGCGCGTCCACGCCCTGGATGCCCACCTGCAGACACACCCGCCCGAGGGCCTGGTCGAGACGGTGCCTACCTACCGCTCACTCCTCGTCATCTACAATCCAGAGCTTGTGCCGCCGACCGAGATGCGCACCACGCTCCTATCCCTTAGCGGGAAGGAGCTAGCAGCGGGTGCCGAGGCGACTGGCCGTTTCGTGGAGATACCCGTCCACTACGGCGGCGAGATGGGCCCCGACCTCAAAG
This sequence comes from Anaerolineae bacterium, assembly GCA_049975025.1. GTDB lineage: Bacteria > Chloroflexota > Anaerolineae > B4-G1 > SLSP01 > PWVB01. The sequence goes on along the minus strand of JBNGDU010000113.1, from coordinate 19,637 downwards.
ATGTCGCCGAACACTGCGACCTGGATCCCACCGAGGTCATTCGGCGGCACACCAAGCCGACCTACCTGGTGGCCATGCTGGGCTTCGCCCCCGGTTTCACCTACCTGCTTGGGCTACCCGATGAGCTTGCCACGCCCCGGTTGGAAACGCCGCGGATGCGCGTGCCGCCCGGGAGCGTGGGCATCGCCGGAAACCAGACCGGCATCTACGCCCTGGGCACGCCGGGTGGCTGGCGCATCATCGGACGCACCCCGCTGAAGCTCTTCGATCCAGAACGCGACGACCCCTTTGAGGTAAAGGCCGGTGACCGCGTTCGCTTCGTCAACGCGGGGGATGTCTCATCCGCACACGCGGATCATCTCGTCGGGTGAATCCGGATGCTGCAGATACTCGACGCGGGGCTTCTCACGACGGTCCAGGATGGCGGTCGCGTCGGATGGGCTCGCTACGGCATTCCGCCCTCGGGTCCGATGGATCCCGCTGCCTTCGCAGCCGCCAACCACCTCGTTGGTAACCCACCGAACGCAGCCGGACTTGAGATCACGCTCACAGGCCCGCTGCTTCGCACGCTAGAAGAGGGCCTCATAGGGGTCTGTGGCGCGGAGTTCGAGCTATGGGTCGGTGGGCTGCCCGTGCCCACCTGGCACAGCGTCTTCGCCCGAGCGGGCAGTCTGATCCGTTTTGGGCAACGGGTCAGCGGGTTGCGCGCCTACCTCGCGATAGCCGGCGGCCTGCGGACGCCGTCTTTCCTGGGCTCCCAGTCCACCTATCTCAACGGGGAATTCGGGGGTCTGGAGGGACGCGCGCTGCGCGCCGGCGACCGGCTCACCACGGGCCCTCACGATGTCCGGGACCTGGTGGAGGCTGCCGGTCGGGCATGGCCCCGGGACCGAAGACCGGCCTACTCCCCCGATCCCAACGTGCGGGTCATCCTGGGCCCGCAGGACGACCACTTCCCGCAGGATCAGATCGCTCGCTTCTTTGAGGCCGCTTACGAGGTCACGCCGGATTCAGATCGCATGGGCCTCCGCCTGCGAGGCACGCAGATCGAGCACCTTGGTGCGGGTGGCATCGTCTCCGACGGGATCGTCACGGGAAGCGTTCAGATTCCGCCCGATGGTCAACCCATCGTTATGATGGTCGATCATCAAACCACCGGCGGATATCCCAAGATCGGGACGGTGATCCGCGCGGACCTGCCGCTGCTGGCCCAATGCCTGCCGGGCGACCGGGTCCGGTTCACGTCGGTCGAGTTAAAGTAAGCCCGAGTCCGCCGATGAAACTAACTCCCTGGCGTCACCCGGGAGAGACACCGCGCTCGGGCCCCCTGCTCTGGAACATCGATACAGCGATGACCGAGAGGAGTCATGTTTGCTAGCTACGCGTTCTCCGCGCTCTTTGCGGTAAGATGAACTCGTTTTGGTAGAGTCAACGCTGGAGGATGCGCACCACCTCACCGACGTACATCCGATGATAGTCGCCCGCCCGATATGCCTGCTCGCATATCTCGTGCTCCCAGAAGCTCTCCTCAACCAGATCTTGACCGTAAAGCGTCTTGCACTCCAAGACCAGACGGGCCTCGGCGAAGTAAACCGCACCGGTCTTCCCCACCACGGGCGTCAGACCTGTCCGGGCCACCTTGTCCACGTCTCGCCCCGAATGGGTGCCGCAGTAGTTGAGAGCGTCGCGGTAGGTCTCGTTGAAGAACGACAGCGTGTAGTGGGACAAACGCTCCGTGAACTCAAAGGTGTAACGCTGGGGGCGCACAAAGATAAAGGAGACCGGGCGTCCCCAGAGGAACCCCAAGCCGCCCCAACTCGCCGTCATGGTGTTGAAGTCCTCTTCATCGCCGGCGGTGATCAGCATCCAATCCTGGCCGATGAGCTTGAAGACGTGCGCGCTCAGCTGGTCAGGAGATAGTTCTCGATAGCTTCCGGTGTCAGTCATACTCCTCCTCCTTGTTGGTCCGCTAAAGTCCGCTGTCCCCCTCGCTCCGCAGGGCGTCGCTCTTTGAGCATTCCCGCGAGCCGTCCCGCGAGATAAAGCAGAGGCCGCGGCAAGAGCCGTCGCACGAAGACCAGTGCCCGATAGCCGAAGCCCGGCACCGAGATGACGCGATCATTATGCAAGTCCCGCAACGAACGGTCCACGACCGAGTCCGCAGATAGCCAGACGAAGTCCGGTAGGGCGGACCAGTCGAAGCGGCCGGCCGCCTGCATCTCCGTCCTTGTGAATCCGGGACACAGAGACTGCACGCGAACCCCCGTGCCCGCGAGCTCCTGATGGAGCGCCTCGGTGAAAAACCTTAGATAGCTCTTGGTCGCCCCATAGGTTACATTGCCCGACAGCGGGTAAAAGGCCATGACGGACGCCACGTTCACAATAGCACCCCGTTTCTGGGCTAACATCCCGGGCAGCGCCGCCCTGGTCAAACGCACGGCCGCGAGTACGTGCACGCGGATCATGTCCTCTTGTCGCGCCACATCCGTCTCGCTGAACTGTCCCACAAGGCCAAAACCGGCGTTGTTGACCAGAAGGTTGAGATCCTGCGTTCTCTCAATCACCCGCTCGACCTTCTCGATGCCGCTATACGTCGCGAGATCCGCCGTCAGGACGGTGGCATTCACGTCATAGACCTGCGAAAGCCGCGTGGCGAGTGCTTCCAATCGTTCCACCCGGCGCGCTACGACGATGACGTCATAGCCCATTTCCGCCAGTTTAGTCGCGTAGACGCGTCCAATGCCGCTTGAAGCACCGGTGATCAGCGCCGTCATCGACTCGCCGGATTGTATCACCGGTGAGGTTCGCCGCGCCCACCTGCGTCGAATCCACTTCAGCCCGGCGAACACCCCGGCGGCAATACCCGTCGCCAACCACAAACGATTGCTAGACCAGAAATTCGTCTCTCGATTTGCCAAAGCGGACCTCCTAGACAGAGTAGCGCTCAGATGCTGCACCCATCATCCGGTTTCAGGTTGCGCTTCCAAGAGCAAAACCAAAGATACGACCAGCCCCAACTCACCTTGCACCCATGCCTGCCCACCAAGCTTGTCGGCAATCTGGCCAACGATGGAGAGAGCCGGTGCTATCCCCTGAGCTTAGTTTACCATACTTATCTTACTCATGCCTAACGCGCTCTACGCAACAAGAGAAGAGGCGGAGTCCGGCGACATAGATGACATGAGGGGCGCCGCAGTCATCAGTTGGTGACTGCGGCCCCCTCAACCCCTCAGCATCCCCGTCTTGTCTGGTGTCTCTAGCCGCCGATAGGTGCCGGGGAAACGACGTCCTTAGCACTCGATCGCCGGGATGTCGCTGTGGCAACCCTCAGTTCAATTCCTGCATCTTCCCCGTCACCATGAAAATCGTCCTCTCACAGACATTGGAAACGCGGTCCGCCGCCCGCTCCAGATTGTGCGCGACCCAGAGGAGGTGATTGGCCTGCTCAATACATCGCGGATCGTCCAGTATGTAGGTGATCAGCTCACGGTAGACCTGATTGTAGAGTGCGTCCACCTCATCATCCAGCGCGGGGATGGTCTGAGCCGCCTGGATATCCCGTGACACGAAAGCGTCCAAGCTCTGACGGAGCATGTCCATCGCTTTCCCCGCCATGAAAGGTATGTCAATCAGTGGCTTGAGCAGCGGTGCATCTCCCATCAGGACGTTGACCTTGGCGATCCCCTTGGCATAATCGCCAATACGCTCGAGCTCGGTGGCTACCTCCAAGATCGCGCCGAGAAGCCGCAGATCCCTCGCCACAGGCTGATGCAGGGCGATGAGCGCAAGCGCTTGATCCTCAATCTCAAATCGCTTCGCATTGATCTCCTGATCACGTTCGATGATGCGACGGGATCCCTCGATATCCCGCTTCTTCAACATCGCTACCGAGACCAATATCGCGTCCTCGACCATACTGCCCAACGCCAAGACCTGGTCGAGCAACTGCCCCAATTCACGGCGGAACGTCTCTCTAGGTTTCGTGATCACAACTTACCCCTAATTTCCACCCATGCCACCCAGGGGGATACAGCGAAGCCTGACATGTCCTGAGCTTTGTCGGGTTCCTAAGACTCCAGAAAACCAAGAGCCCTTCCACACCTCTACCCAAAGCGCCCTGTGATGTAATCTTCCGTCCGCTCATCATCGGGGTTGGTGAAGATCTTCTTGGTCGGACCGAACTCGACAAGTTGTCCGGTTCGACTCTCATCAGTGTAGAAGAAGGCCGTGAAGTCCGAGACACGGGCTGCCTGCTGCATGTTGTGGGTGACAATGACGATCGTGTATTCCTCTTTGAGCTCGCGGATCAGTTCCTCGATCTTCAGCGTGGCGATGGGGTCGAGTGCCGAGGCGGGCTCGTCCATCAGGATGACTTCGGGTTCAACCGCTAGCGCGCGGGCGATACAGAGACGTTGCTGCTGACCGCCGGAGAGCGCCAACCCGGACTTGCCTAGATCATCCTTGACCTCATCCCAGACAGCTGCGCCGCGAAGGCTACGCTCCACGATCCCGTTGAGCTTGTTGCGGTCCCGTACTCCGCCGGCTCGCGGGCCATACGCCACGTTGTCGAAGATCGACTTCGGGAATGGATTGGCACGTTGAAAGACCATACCTACACGGCGGCGCAGATCAACGACATCCATTGAGAAAATATCGTCGCCATCCATCATCACCTCGCCGTTGGCGTGGGCAACCGGAATCAAGTCATTCATCCGGTTAAAGGTCCTCAAGAAGGAGCTCTTACCACATCCGGATGGGCCGATGATCGCTGTCACCTGCCGCGCCGGAATCTGAACGGCGATATCCTCCAGCGCCTTGAACGAACCGTAATAGAGGTTATATCCTTGAACCTCAAGTTTGATCTCAGAAGCTGTCATACATTGCCTCCAGCGTCTCTGTCTTTAGGACTTCCCACTCAGACTCATAGAGAGCCGGTTGGAGAAGTAGTTAATCGCCAGGTTTATCAACACGATCACGAAGATGATCACAATCGCGGTCCCCATCGCGGGATCCGGGGCATTCGCATCCATCATCAAGGAGTAGAGATGCAGCACCATGGTCCGTCCCTGGTCCATAATAGACTCAGGCATATTGATGCTACCACCCAACGTCACGTAGAAGACCGCCGTCTCACTGATGATACGACCGACGCCCAAGATGATGCCCGTAACGATGCCGGGCAGTGCAGCCGGCAGGACCACTTGATAGTTCGTCTGCCACTTCGTGGCGCCCAGTGCCAGGCTGCCCTCGCGATAGCTGCGGGGCACGGTCAGCAGAGCCTCTTCCGTCGTGCGGATGATGACCGGCAGGATAAGACACGCACCGGCAAAAGCTCCCGCGATCATCGAGAGCCCCAACCGGATCGCCGTGACGAAGAAAGCGAAGCCAAAGAGCCCGTAGATGATCGAGGGCACGCCGGCCAGCGTCTCAACGGCGAAGCGGATCACCGTGACGACCTTATTCAGCAAGCCGCTCTGCTTGCCGCTCATCTCACCGGCGTACTCGACCAGATAGATGGCAGCCCCCACGCCCAAAGGCGTCGCGATCACAAGGGTGAGAACGACCATGTAGACGGTCGTGATGATCGTCGTGGAGATACCGCCGTGGCCGCCCATGCCCGGCAACGGACGCGTCGTCAAGAAGCGCCAGATGAACTTGACGCTGGCCCACAGATTCTGGAGGAAGAGCCGGAAGTTCCCAGAATCCAACCCTTTCGCCATCATCGCGTTCTTGCTCAAGACCCACTTCTCGAAGCCGTCCCAGGAGCCGGTGCCCAGCTCACGGGAGACGACCGTGACGGTCGCATCATTGCCACCAACGTCTTGCCAGTTGGCGATAACGCCGGTAAATAGGTCGCGAGCCTGGTTGATCGTGAGGCCGCCCACCGGGTTCTGCGGGTTGGTGACAATGGCAATGCCGTCCTGAGCCACAGTATGCGCCACGAGACCATCGTAACGGACGAATTCGTAGTCACGAATCTCGCGCGAACTCATGCCGACGTCGACGTTATCCTTGCCGGCGTCCTTGATGCCGCTGGTGGAGTCTTCGATCTCAATGGTGATCGACACATCCGGATGGTAGGTGTTGAAGGCTGCCGCCAGATTCTCAGCCAAGCACTGCATCGTGGTTGACCCGGCGATGGAGAGCTCTCCGCTGAGTTCGGACGAAGGTCGATAGGAGTCCGAACTTGGCACCGGGACGTATCCGGCTTCAGCCACAACGGCCTGTCCTTCCTCGCTCACGGCAAACGCAAACCAGGCCTCAGTGACCGGCGTCATCTCCCCATGTGTCATCATGTGGAGATCCTGCACGATAGGATACCAACCCTCGCCAACCATTTCAACCGAAGGCATCACCCCGTTCAGAACGATAGGCTTGACGGACCCGTCCAGACAGCTCAGTGACAGATAGCCAATCGCATTCGGATCGCTCGCCACCATCTCGGCGATCTCGGCGTTGGATTCCAGCATAACGGCGTCCTCCAGCAGGTCCTCGTCGCCGACGAAGAACTTGCCGCTTTGAATCAGCAAATAGACGATCACGAAGAAAAGCACCACGATCACGACGCCGCCCGTGAGCCACAGCATCCCAAAAGCACCCTTCTCCACAGCGCGGCGGCGCTTCAGGTTCGCTTTGACCTGCTCTTCTGTTCGCTCCAAAGACATCTCACGCACTGCATTCATAGTGTCTCGCCCCTCTAGTTCTTGGGTGACCAACGACTGATGATGAGCCGTGCCATGCTGTTAACGATCATGATCATGACGAAGAGCACAATACCCGTCGCGAAGAGCGCGCTCCGGTGCGTGCCCGCAGCGTAGTTAAGACCCATCACAACGTTGCCGGTGAGGGTACGTCCGCGGCTCAAAAAGATCGTCAACGGGTTGGCCGTGAGCGGCGAGGGAAATTGAGTAGAGTTCCCGATCACCATAACCATGGCCATAGTCTCACCCAATGCACGCCCAACCCCTAAGATGATGGCCGCAATGATGCCGGACCGGGCGGCAGGCACGATCACCTTGGTGATCGTCTGCCACTTGGTGCTTCCCAGGGCCAACGACCCTTCACGATATTCGCGCGGTACTGCGCGAATCGCGTCCTCGGCGATGTTGATCACCGTCGGCAAGATCATCACGGCCAGCACGATGGAGGCTGCCAAGAAGCCGAACCCTTGGTTGCCAGCCACTGGGATCAAATCGCGGATCACCGGGACTAACCAGACCATACCGATCAAGCCGTAGATCACTGATGGGATACCGGCCAGGAGCTCGACCGCCGGGCGCACGATCTTGTGGACAGTTTCGGGCGCGACCTCCGCCAGGAAGATCGCACAGCCTACGCCCAACGGAACGCCTAGCACGAGCGCCCCAGCCGTCACGATGATCGAGGCGAAGATCATACCAAGGATGCCAAACTCGCTGGCCTCGAAATCATCGGGGATAGGATGCCACGTCGTGCCGAAGATAAGATCAAGGACCCCGATTCGCGAAAATGCATCCCAAGACTCAATGAGCGTGAAAATCCCAATCAGGATCAAGATGATGACCGAAAGCAACGCGGCAATCAGCAGAGCGTACCGCACAACTTGATCCGTGATGTCTGCCAGCCTCATACCTACCTCCCTTCAAGAAGCAAGGAGTAAGAAGTAGCGCGTGGCCAACTCCTTACTCCTCGCCTGAATGCCTGAATCAACTGAACAAGCTGATCGCCGACTGATTCCGCGCGCTACTTGACCGCGATGAACCCCTCGTCCACGACAATCGCCTGACCGTCGGGCGACATCACGAAGTCGAGGAAGTCCTTGACGGCGCCCTCGGGCTCGCCCAGCGTCACCATGTTCAGCGGGCGCACGACGGGGTACGAACCGTTGACCGCGTTCTCCACCGTGGGCTCGACGCCGTCGATTGAGATCGCCAGGACGCTGTTGTCCAGGTAACCGAACGAGAGGAACGCGATGGAGTTCGGCGTGCTGGCCACAGCCGTGCGCACCTTGCCGTTGCTGTCCTGGAAGATCGCGCTGTCCGTAATCGCCGCGTCCTCGCCCATCACCATCTCTTCGAACGCCCCCCGCGTGCCCGACCCCTCCTCACGGCTGATCACCGTGATGGGCACATTCTCGCCACCAACCTCGCTCCAGTCGGTGATGACACCAGCGAAGATGTCGCGCACCTGGTCCGTCGTCAGTTCGTCGACCGTGCCCTCGGGGTGCGACACGATGGCGATACCGTCCTTGGCGATCGTGTGGATCACCAGCTCGGGATAGGTCTCCAACTCGGAGTCCTTGATGTCACGCGACGCGTTGCCGATGTCGGCGGTGCCGTCGCCGGCCGCCTTGACGCCCGAGCTCGAACCACCGCCCGCGACGTCCACCTTCACACCCGTCATCTCGGAGAAAGCCTCACCGACCTTCTCCGCCACAGGCTGCACCGTCGTCGAACCGGCGATGCTGATCTGGCCCTGGCCCTCTGCGGGTGGTTCGGAAGCGGATTCCTCACCCATACCCTCGACCACGGCGATGAACCCCTCGTCCACGACAATCGCCTGACCGTCGGGCGACATCACGAAGTCGAGGAAGTCCTTGACGGCGCCCTCGGGCTCGCCCAGCGTCACCATGTTCAGCGGGCGCACGACGGGGTACGAACCGTTGACCGCGTTCTCCACCGTGGGCTCGACGCCGTCGATTGAGATCGCCAGGACGCTGTTGTCCAGGTAACCGAACGAGAGGAACGCGATGGAGTTCGGCGTGCTGGCCACAGCCGTGCGCACCTTGCCGTTGCTGTCCTGGAAGATCGCGCTGTCCGTAATCGCCGCGTCCTCGCCCATCACCATCTCTTCGAACGCCCCCCGCGTGCCCGACCCCTCCTCACGGCTGATCACCGTGATGGGCACATTCTCGCCACCAACCTCGCTCCAGTCGGTGATGACACCAGCGAAGATGTCGCGCACCTGGTCCGTCGTCAGTTCGTCGACCGTGCCCTCGGGGTGCGACACGATGGCGATACCGTCCTTGGCGATCGTGTGGATCACCAGCTCGGGATAGGTCTCCAACTCGGAGTCCTTGATGTCACGCGACGCGTTGCCGATGTCGGCGGTGCCGTCGCCGGCCGCCTTGACGCCCGAGCTCGAACCACCGCCCGCGACGTCCACCTTCACACCCGTCATCTCGGAGAAAGCCTCACCGACCTTCTCCGCCACAGGCTGCACCGTCGTCGAACCGGCGATGCTGATCTGGTCTTCACCAGACGGATCGTCCATCGGCTCCTCGGTCGGCGCTTCCGTAGCCTCCGGCTCCGCAGCCGCGGGTGTGGCTGTCGGTGCTGCGGCGGGTTGCCCTCCACTGCAGGCGGTGACCAAAAGCGCCACCAGAATCATGAGACTCAACCATACACGACGCATACCACTCTCCTCCTTAGTATAGATAGAACTTACCTTCTCTAGGATGGTAACACGTCAACGTTAACAACCCTTCAACCTCAAGTTAATGGATTGTTAAATACGTGCGACGGGGTCTTAAAGATACGTTAACAATTGACCCGCCGGCATGCCATGCTATCCATCAAATCGGTATCCCATACCACGGACGGTGATGATCCGGCGGGGATTTCCGGGGTCCTCCTCGATCTTCTCCCGCAACCATCGGATGTGAACGTCCACCGTGCGGCTCTGTCCAGACTGTTCCCAACCCCAAACGGCCTTGAGCAACTGATCGCGGGAGAGCACCTGTCCCTTGCGGCGCGCCAGCGAAGCGAGTAACTCAAACTCCTTCGGTTTCAGTTGTAGCACCTCGTCTCGGAGACTCACCTCACACCGGTTCAGATCGATCACGAGGTCATCGAAGCGCAAGGGCTCTGAAGCCACAGGCGGTAAACCGGCATCGATCTCCTCAGTGAGGATCCGAACGCGCCGGAGCTGGGCTTTGATGCGCGCCAGGAGCTCGCGCATGCTGAATGGCTTCGTGATGTAGTCATCAGCGCCGATCTCCAGCCCCACCACCCGATCCACCTCGTCGGTGCGGGCAGTGAGCATCAGAATGGGCATCGTCATCTCTTGCCTCAAGATTCGGCAGACCTCGAGACCGTCGATGCCTGGCAACATGACATCCAGAAGAATCAGGTCCGGCCTGTCTTGCTGGGCTGCATCCAACGCCTGATACCCATCTCCTGCGATTGAAACCTCGTAGCCCTCGCCAGAGAGCCGATACTCGAGTGTCTCACGCAACACGAGATCGTCCTCAACCACCAGTATTCTCTCGCTCATATCCGCCCGCGATTCCAAACCTAGACCCCCTCAGCAGATCTCACACTCCCCGCACCAGCCAACTCAGAGTCTTACAGCTTGCTGCTCAAAGACACACAACTGCTCCGACTCCTGCTGCAGTCGCTTAACGATCTCTGGCACAAAGGTCTCGGCGTTCTCCGGGCCGGCAGCTTGTAACCGTACGATCTCCGTAACCACGCCGTCCATCTCGTTCGCCAGGCTGAGTAGCTGGGCCTCCACGCGATCCAGTTGCGTTCCCACGCCATCCAGCTTTGCCAATCGCTCCTGGAGAGCCTGGCGTGACTCTATGTAATCCTGTCGCAGTTGTGGATCCTCGGTCTGCTCGATGAGCTGATTGATATGGTCCAGGTCGCTAGATAGGTCGGTCTGGGACTGGGAGACGATCCGGTAGTTCTCCAAGGAGGTCATCCTCTGACAGAGCGCGTAGGTCTCACGGGTCAGGCGATCAACCTCGCCCTGGATGGGCTCCAGAGCTCGGCGCGTGCGGGGTGGCGCGGCAGCCAACGTGTTGAAGATACTCACCTGTGCACGCTCGATGCGGTCAAAGTAACGCTGGAAACGCTGGGCCAATGGCTCACGACGCTGCATCTGGGCGTTGAAGCGCAAGGCCCGGTCCCGAGAGACCGTCACCACCATAATGATCCAGAAAACGATCCCCACTGGGAAGAGCCACCAGGCCGAGATGAGCCCGGCAAAAACCGCCAGTCCGATCATCAGAATATTGAGCGGATGGATCAGCGCCGTCAGAAATGGTGAACGCATCTCTCACTCCGCACCAGGTACTCCGTCAAATCGATCGTTTCGGCCATCTAGGCCCTCCAGAACTCGAGGTGTGCCTGTCCGCAACATGGCAGTCATCAGAAGAAGGTCGCGATATCTGCGTAGACACTGCGAATGGTGTCGGGATCACTTTCATACTGCTTGGCACCGGTGACTTCAGCGATCTGTTCCAGTATTCCCTCGTCCGCATTGTTGCCGAAGGCGATGGTGAAGACCTTCGTGGCGTTCCCCCCCTCACTGAGATCGCCGACGCTGTCGATCAGCGCGTCGAGGCCAAGCGTGGATGCGGTGTCGTTGCCGTCGGTCAAAGCCACGATCGCGCGGATGTGATCGCGATCCCCCTCTTGCTGCAGCTCGTCGTAAGCCATCTGAATCGCATCGTAGAGGCGGGTGTCCCCGCCCTCTATGACACCGGACACACGACGCAGGACGTCCTCCCGCTTATCCCCTAGCCGTGATAAGGGGGTCAACGTGATAAGTTCATCGCTGAAGAGGATGATCTGCAGGCGATCGCGATCATCGAGCAGATTGATAAACTCAATTAGGCTGCTGCGCGCCGAGTTGATCTTCTCCCCTTCCATACTGCCGGAGACATCCATCACGACGACAAGATCCACCGGCTTCTTGGCCTCGCGCCGCCAGAGGTCCAGGATACCCTCAACGACCTCAGCGGAGGGCACCTCCAACACCGTCTGAGGCTGCTGCGGATCGACGCCATGCCGCAGGTCCAGGGGGGAGGTCAACGGCACCGCCGGATCGGCGGGCCGGAAACCGTACTCGATCGACCGGAGTTGCTGAGGCTCGGCTAGCAAGAACTCCTCAAACATCCCCGCGGCCTCTCGCTGCTCGTCGGTCACCCAGGGCGCATTGAGGGTAATGTAAGGATGGTTGCTCCAGAAGGTGCCCTCTTTGGGGTAGATGGCGACGACAGGCAACTGCGAGCTCTCACCACTCAACCTCTTGGCCTCCTGAGCCGCCACGAGATTCTCGTACATCACCGCGGCGCTGAGATACGAGGGGCCTCGCTCGAACATGCGGGTCGCGAAGAAACCCGTGCTCGACCCGTAGTGGATAATAGCGCTCTCAACCGTGCTCATAAAGGACTTCACGTCCTCATCCTGGAGATCCGTCATCGTCAAGTCGCGCTGCTTCCCTGCGCCGGCGTAGGCCTCTGCGATCACGGATATGATCCCACTGTTGCTACGGTTGGGCGCGGTATGGCCGAACTTGAACGTACCCCACTCCGGATAGCCGTAGCCCGCCCATCCCTCATCGGAGACCGCCAGCTCCGCGATGTCCGACCAACCTATGGACTCGTCGGGCCAGCCAAGAGCCTCGGCCATCGGCTTCCACATCGCGATGACGACCGGGCTGAGGACAAGGTCATTCGACGTGCCCACGACCAGAGCCTCGCCGTGTTTGTCGACCCAATTGGCGTTGGCAACAGGCACATAGGCCGAGGATGCCGGGCTCCAAACTGTAGGCTGGATGCGTTCCTCGACGATGGCATCACCGGACTCTATGGATCCCATCGGCACCGCCTCAATCACGATGGTCGATCCCGCCTCGGTCTTGTTCTTCTGCGCATTGTATTCCTCGACGAGGGGCTCCAGCCACGCCCGCTTCTCGGAACCATAGTAGATCGTGACGACGACCTTCTTGCCAACCGGCAGAAGTCCACCGGTTTGACACGCGCCCAATAGAATTGAGAGCAGCAGGACAGATGCGGACAACCAACATATTCGACGGTTCATTGCCTCTCCTCGCATTGCGATGCTACATTGCTTAGCTTTGTACACTGTGTAGAAGGCGCTATCGCAAGCCCCACGATCTGACCACGACAGGCGCAACACACATATCAGCGCTCGATATTTCTCGCCCAGAATTCCAACAAGGTGTTGAGTACATTGCCCTCCGGTACCTCAACCTGAGGTGGGATCTGAAGCTGAACCCCGTTGTCGATGTATCTAAGGAACGGACTTCCGGATTGGTCTATGGCGACGCTGGGATGGACAGGGCGGAAGCCGTACTCCAACAAGGCCAATTGCTGCAACTCCTCTCCCGTAATGAAGTCGAGAAAGAGCTCCCCGGCCTCGGCCGCCTCCGGGGTTATCCAATCCGCATCAAGCACGCAGAAGGGATGGTCGCTGAGTGACGTGGCCGGAGGATAGTAGATGCGGAGCTCGCCGTACCTGCCCTGCGCGTTCTCGATCTGGCCAATGGCGGTCGCCTCGTAGACTGTGACCAGGTCATAGACGCTGGGGCCGTAGGAGATGATCTCGTTCATATAGGTTCCGGTGCTGTCACCGAACTTCGAGATCGTGTTCTCGAACGCGGTAAACCAAGTTTGATACGCCTCGTCCGACAGGATAGCCGACGCTGTGAGCCCCCTGGTCTTGCCGAAGTAGTTGTAGGTCATCAGCAAAATAGTCTGGAATCCGCTGTTGGACTTCAGCGGATTGGTGTGGCCAAACTTGATGTATCCCCATTCGGACCGCCCGTAGGCCCCCCAACCTCGGGGGTCGGTCAGGGCCTCCTGCAAGCGAAGCCACATCCGACCGTTGGGATCCTCTCCCCAGAGCACATCGGCCCGCTCCTGCCACGCGACCAAAACAACCGGCGAGGTCAGCACCGGGCGGCAGATACTCTCTTCGGCCGGATTGACCACCGGAGAACCGAACTTGCTGGCAGAGAGATCCTCCAGCAGCGCGATCTGCAGCATGCTGGCCGGGCTGATCATATCGGGCTTCGCCTCACCATCCAGAATCGCAAGGTACATCTCACGTGAGCCAGAGGCCGATAGCTCGACCTCAATGGGGCGCCCCCCGACGCTGGCGCAGCTCTGCTCGAAGCGCCGCACGGCTTCCTCGATCCACTGCGCCTTCTCGGTCGAGTAGAGCACCGACAGAACGACCGGCTTAGGAGGAGGGAGGATCAGATCGCGTAGCGGCGCGTAAGCGATAGAGCGCACCGATGGCGAGACCAGTGAGCCGATCAGAAAACCGATCGTCGCCAGCGCGTAGAAACCGAACAGCACCAGATTGAGCTTAGGCGTGCGCATCAGTCACCGGCGCGGAAAGGGCTCTTGCTTCCAAAGGGGATCTTGAGATAATTGACCAGACCTGTTGGATCAAGATACTCAATCACCTCTAGGGTGTTTCGGAACCTGTTTAGCATAGGCCTCCCCATCATTGGGTACAGAAAGGGGATAGAGACTGCGATGACCGTCCGTGTTAACGGACTTGCAACAAGCATCGCCTTCATTAGGATAGCAAGGAGGGATTAACAACCGTTTACCGGACTGTTAACATGTTGTTAACAGATCCGAGAGGCTGGCGTTTACCAGTTCTTAACCTGAGTTTAAAGCGGGGTTGACAAACGTGAACCATACTACAGCTGATGAGACACCCGGGAGACCTGCCATGAGCAAGCCGATGCGAATTGCTATCTTCACAGAGACCTTCCTGCCGAAGTGGGATGGTATCGCGAACACGTTGTGCTATCTGTTGGAGCACCTCGAAAAACGAGGACACGCCAGTCTTATGTTTGCACCGGAAGGGGCGCCGACAAGCTACGCCGGCACCCGGATCATCGGGTTGCCGAGCATCACCTTCCCGTTCTACAAGGACCTGAAGCTCGTGCCCCCGATCGTCGACGTCGCGGAGGAATTAGAGGCTTTCAGACCTGATGTGGTGCACCTCGTCAATCTGGCCTCTCTAGGCGTCGTAGGTATGCATCAGGCGCGCGATATGGGTGTGCCGGTGGTGGCGTCCTACCATACCGATCTCCCCGGCTACGCTCGTCATTACGGCATGCGCTTGCTGGAGGATCCCATCTGGTCCTACTTCAGATGGTTGCACAATCAGGCGGACCTCAATCTCTGTCCTTCGAAGTTCACTAAGGCCGAGCTGGAAGCGCATGGCTTTGAACGGGTTGCCGTCTGGGGGCGTGGCGTCGACACACGACGCTTTCATCCCGAGCGTCGCTGCGGTCAACTTCGACGTCGGCTGACAAACGGTCACCCCCGGCGCCCCTTGCTTCTCTACGTGGGACGTCTGGCGATGGAGAAGCGCATCCACTGGATCAGGCCCCTCCTCGACGTGCTGCCGGAAGCGCACCTAGCCGTTGTGGGGGATGGTCCTATCCGGGAAGAACTCGAGGATCAGTTCGCGGGCACCCGCACGATCTTCACGGGGTTCCTGGAGGGAGAGGCGCTCGCACGCGTCTATGCTACCGCGGATCTCTTCGTCTTTCCTTCTAACACCGAGACCTTTGGAAACGTTGTCTTGGAAGCCATGGCCTCCGGATTACCCGTGGTAGCGGCGGGCACCGGTGGCCCCGTCGATCACGTCCAACACGGCTACAACGGATATCTGAGTGATCCTTCGGATCCGGCGGACTTCGTAGCCCTGGCCTGGCGCTGTATCACGGATGAGGAGAGCCTAGAGAGGATGAAAGGCGCCGCTCGCTCTTATGCGGAGACACAAAGTTGGGACATGATCCTGGACGCCTTGTTGGAGCAATACGCTCGGCTGATATAAGCTCCGTAGCCGACCTAGCTTATCGGCATATCAGCACGCCGCCGCACCCATGCCAAATCTGATGCAGCGGCGTGTATACGGTGTAGCTCACGGCACACAGCCGGCGACCTGTTCAGCGATCTGCAAAGGGAAGCGAGAAGTAGAAGGTGCTGCCTATGCCCTCGATGCTCTCAACCCAGATATGCCCCTTATGACCCTGCACGATATGCTTGGCAATGGCCAACCCTAAGCCGGTGCCCTCCTGAGTACGGGCACGGTCGGTCTTGTAGAAGCGCTCAAAGATGCGCGAGAGATCCTCCTCGGGTATGCCAATGCCGGTGTCCGTCACCCCGATCACGACGTACCGATTGGTGGCGGTCTCCCCATCCTCGCCGGCTCCGTCGCCTGGACGCGCGAAGACGGTCACCGCACCACCAGAGGACGTGAATTTGATCGCATTATGAACCAGGTTGGTGACGACCTGCTGGATGCGCGTGGCATCCGCGCGGACGCGAGGCAGATTCTCCGGCAAGGAGACGCTTAGGTCGATGCCCTTCCGCTCAGCTTGAGGCTGGAGCCGCTGAACCGGCTTGCTGACGAGTTCCTCGATATCGGTGGCTGTGAAGGACAAGGGCACCCGCCCCGACTCGATGCGCGAGAGCTCCAGCAACTCCTCCACCATCTGCGTGATCGAGGCCAGTTCACTCTGCATATGGCTCAGGAAACGACGTGCAGCCGGGGGATCCTCGATAGCACCGTCCCGCAGCGTCTCCACGACCAGAGAGAGCGAAGCCAGCGGCGTGCGAAGCTCGTGGGAGATATTGCTGATGAAGTCGCGGCGGATGGTCTCCAGCCGGCGAACGTGGGTGAGATCCTGCAGCATCACAAGAAACCGCGGCGGATCGGATCCCTTCAGCGGGGTGATAATAGCGTGGAGGAAATTCCCATAGAGCATCGTCTCCACGGTCTCGTTCTGCTGCTCTCGTGTCTCGTAGCAGCGATTCCAAAGCTCAATAAGCGGGTGGCTGTGCGCCACCTGGGCAAACCGGCGACCTATGGCTTTTTCCTCGTCATATCGCAGGATGCGAGCCGCTGCTGCATTGATCATCACGATAACGCCGGTCTCATCGGTGATGATGACCCCATCCGCCATGTGCTCTAGCACTGTGGAAAGGCGGCTGCGCTCCAGCGCCAACGTGGCGACCTTTTCATTGAGCCGATCGACCATGTGATTAAAGGCCCGCGTCAGTTGCCCTACCTCGTCCCGAGACGTCGGCAACAGACGGCTACTCAAGTCACCGGCAGCCATGCGTTCCACCGCCCCGGTCAATCTACGCACCGGACCGATGGTCAGAGCAGAGACATAGGTCGCAAGTCCAATGGCCACAAATGAGACCACTGCACCCGAGAGGATGATCGTCCTGCTGAGTTGGTTGACATTGGCCTCGATCTCGCTCAGGGGAAGCGCAAGACGCACAAATCCCTCGAGATCCTCTCCGCTCCCCACGGCGACAGCCGCGTACATGATGTCTTGGCGCAGGGTCTGGCTGAAACGCGTCGCGGTCCCATGTCCCTGCCTCAACGCCTCTTGGACCTCCGGACGGAAAAGATGATTGTCCATAGCTGCCAGATCAGCGTGGGACTCACCCAACACCGTTCCATCCGGTCCGATCAACGTCACCCGGTGTCCGAGAATCTCCGACCACCGCCCCGCCAGGTCGTTGGGCAGCGCCGCGCCGGCGGAGGTCTGAGCGCTAAAGGGCTCGTAGAGGCTGGTGGAAAGAAGGCGTGCCTCATCGATGAGTCGTCCCTCCAGGTCCTCAAGCCGAGCCTGGCGCACCTCTGAGGAGAGGTAAAGCGTGAGCCCCAAGGTCGTCACCAGAATGATGACGGTATAGGGGACCGTAATGCGCCACCAGATCGAGGAAAACATCCTCATCCCTCAAAGCGATAGCCGGCTCCGCGAAGGGTAACAATGCGCGTGGGGTTTGCCGGTTCAGACTCAATCTTCTCCCGAAGCCACCGAATGTGGACGTCGACGGTCCGGCTGCCGCCGGTGTAGTCCCATCCCCAAACCTCCTCCAGAAGCTGATCCCGCGACAGCACGCGTCCTTCGTGCTGGGCCAGGTAGACAAGGAGATCGTACTCCTTTGGCTTAAGCGCCAGCAACTCACCATCAAGCGTGACCTCGCGGCGTTCCAGGTCGAGTTTGAGATTGTCAAAGCGCAACAACTCATCCGACGCTTCCTCCGCCTCGCTGGCGAACTCCTCCCGCAGCAGCCGGATACGCCGCAACTGCGCTTTGACCCGGGCTAACAGTTCCCGCATGCTGAAGGGCTTTGTGAGATAGTCGTCGGCGCCCACCTCCAAACCTACCACTTTGTCCACCTCGTCATCACGGGCGGTCAACATAATGATAGGTACATTCAGATCCTGGCGCAGAATGCGACAAACCTCGAATCCATCGATCCCGGGCAGCATAACATCCAACAGGATCAGGTCCGGCGGATCCTCCTGGGTGATCTCAACCGCCTGGTTGCCATCGGCAACGGCATCTACCTCGTAGCCCTGCTTGCGCAAGTTGTAGGTAAGGGTCTCACGCAACACCAACTCGTCTTCGACGACGAGAATCTTCTCAGCCATCAGGCCTCCTCATATCCCTGGATCCCGAGGACGTCATGATTCCGTGTGCGTCCGCCTAGGAGTTCGAAGCGTCCGTCTTCTTGTAGTGAACGCTCGATTGCTCTCGCAGTCGCTCCGCAGCCTGCTCAGCCGTCAAGTCCCGCTGAGGCTCTGCCAGCATCTCGTAGCCTACCATGAACTTCTTCACCGTCGCCGAACGCAACAGCGGTGGGTAGTAATGAGCGTGGAGCTGCCAATGGATGTAGTCACCGTCGTCGGTTGGGGCGCCGTGCCAGCCCATCGAGTAGGGGAAGGAGGTTTCGAAAAGATTATCATATCGGATCAAGAGCGCGCGCATGATCTCGGCCAGCGCAACGCGTTCCTCATCGACAAGCTCCGGCAGGCGCAGTATGTGACGGCGTGGCATCAGCAACGTCTCGAAGGGCCAAAGCGCCCAATAGGGCACGACCACAATCCAGTGCTCGTTCTCGACCAGGATCCGCGCCCGCTTCTGCGCCTCCATCTCGGCATAGGCGACGAGCATCGGCGTGCCCTCGGTTTCGAAGTAGGCTTTCTGCCGGCGATCCTCTTTCGTGATCTCATTCGGCAGCGCATCGCCGGCCCATATCTGTCCGTGCGGATGGGGGTTCGAGCATCCCATCATCTTCCCCTTGTTCTCGAAGACCTGGACCCAGCGGTAGGACTGTCCGAGCTCCTCGACCTGCTCCGCCCAGACGTCGACCACCCGCCGTATCTCCGCCACCTCCATCTCCGCGAGCGTCAGGTCGTGCCGGGGCGAGAAGCAGATCACCCGACACGTCCCACGCTCCGTCTCAGCTCTCAATAGAGGATGAGGCTTCACCTCGACACTGGGGGTGTCGGGCAACAAGGCCGCGAAATCGTTTGTGAAGACAAAGGTGGTCTCATACTTGGGGTTATGCGCGCCGCCCGCCCGCTCATTGCCGGGACAGAGATAGCAGTTGGGGTCGTAGGCGGGGCGAACCTCCTGCGGAGGCTTCTCGACCTGCCCCTTCCAAGGGCGCTTGGTCCGGTGGGGAGAGACCGTGATCCACTCACCGGTCAGAGGATTGTAACGACGATGGGGATGATCTGCAGGTTTGAATTCCGTCATGGCTAACCTCCAGGATAAGGACTAGGTCCGCTGCTACTCTCTACACAGCAATCAACTGGGCATCAACGACCCGGGTCGTCACTGCGCAGGCCATCCACGCAGGAAGCGAGCTCGCGTCATTTCGATAGCACCATTATAGCGTTTTCCAGGCCTTAAGCATCCCCGATTTCCACGTGGTTGAGACACAGGAGTTCTGCTCGATCTCGTGCCGATCCCCACGTTTTTTTCGAACCACTGAACAACGACTGCGCTCAGGGCAATCGCATTTAAGGCTCAAAGCCCCGTCCTCGGGGCGGCCTGAGCACGGA
>JBNGDU010000112.1:9591-42445 GCA_049975025.1 Anaerolineae bacterium | reverse complement strand
CGCGTTTCCTGGCACGCGAGCCCGCGAACGCGCGCAAGACGAGTAAGCTCCTCGGCTGGGTTGGGTGTGTTGCCGCGGTCATGATGGCTCTTGCCGTGCAAGGGGGCTCGATCGCCCTCGACTTGCTCAACCGCATCGGGAACTGGTTGCGGTAGTTCTCGCTCCTCCCGCCACGCCAGCCCCATCGATGCTGGCAGCGCTCAGCGTCCAAGCGCCCTTAGCTTGGGTCCTCAACCTCAAGCTTCGCCCCTCCAAATCACGTGCAGCACCTATCTCTCTGATTCCCCGGGCTTAGGGCCCTTTGTTAGCTACCTGATAGTCACCGGATAGGCATACAAGGGATAGATGTGATATCTTGAGCACGTAAGTCCATCCACAAAGGAAAGCCTTGAGGGTAGTCATGAACAAACAACTCTCGATCGCCATCAGTCTGCTCCTGATCCTGACCGGCGTCGTCGCGTTGGTCCTCAGCCTGCTGGGTGCACTCTTCGCCTTCAGGATCTGGCAACTCTGGCCCCTGATCGTCGTGTCGGTCGGGCTTCTCATGCTTATGCCGCCCTTGTTCGCTCGCCGCAGACGTGGGTTAGGCGTGCTCTTCATATTCGGCGTACCAACCCTCGCGACCGGCGGGATTCTGCTTCTCGCCAGCGTCTTACGGTGGTGGAGCGTTTGGTCCTGGCTGTGGCCGCTGGAGGTCATCGCCCCGGCCCTGGGGTTCCTCTTCGCTGCCATCACCATGCGAGCCTACTGGATGGTGGCGCCGGCGATCGTCATCGGTGCCAACGGCCTGCTTATGCAGTTCTGCGCGCTAACCGGACTCTGGGAGACCTGGGCCGTGTTGTGGACCATCGAGCCGCTGGCTATCGGCCTGGCGCTCCTGATCCTCAACGCCCATTACCACAAAGCGGGGCTTCTCGCCACGGGCCTGGCTTTCTGCATCGTCGCGGGTCTGGGCATGATCGCCTCCGTAGGGATCGCATCGCTGATCGCGCTATCCCCCTTCTGGCGCGTGTGGCGGTGGATCGCGCCCGCCGTGATGGTGCTGATTGGCGCAGGCCTCCTACTGTGGTCGGTGGCGCGTCCCAACGCTTTGGAGACGCCGAGGCCGGAGGAGCGGTCTAGCCTCGAGACGACGAGCTGATCTCAGGCAAAACGGCGCGAGAGCATGCGCCTGTGCCTGCCCGGAAGCTCCGTGAGGATCGTCACAATCGAAAAACCGTCGCCAATGCTCGACGCTCACATTGACAGAGATGTCGGCAGCTTTCTGAAACTAGCATCCCGCATAGCTACGACTTGACGTAGACGGTCACATCGGACCGCAACTAATCCGATTCTCGCGGGTTGTAGGGATCAGATATCAGGGAGACAAACGGAGGTCTGGGACGTGCCGGAGAAAGTGATCTACCGGCTATCTGCGACGGCGCGCCAGTTCCTCCCTGACATCATCGAGCGATAGATCGCGCGAGGCCAGCAAAACCAGAAGATGGTAGATAAGATCCGCCGACTCCTCTATCAGACGTTGATCGCTCTGTCCCTTGCCGGCAAGCATCACCTCCATCGCCTCCTCGCCGACCTTCTTGAGCACCTCATCGCCGCCACTCAGCAGCTTCGCCGTGTAAGAACCCGGTGTCGGGTTGGCCTTGCGGTCGAGAATGACCTCGAAGAGCTCGTCAAGTATTCGGTCTCCGTTCATCCTAGGTCTTCCTCCACATCCGGCGAAAGAAGCAGCTCTGCTCCCCCGTGTGACAGGCCGGCCCGACCGGGTCGACCATGACCAGCAGCGTGTCCGCGTCGCAGTCCACCCAGATCTCTCGCACGCGCTGGAAGTTGCCGGATGTCTCTCCCTTGTGCCAGAGCTCCTGTCGACTCCGGCTCCAGAAATGCGCTTCTCCCGTCTCCTGGGTGAGACGGAGGGCCTCAGCGTTCATCCAAGCCACCATCAGCACCTGACCGTTCTCGGCGTCTTGCAGAATTGCCGGAATCAGACCGCGATCGTCAAACTTCAACTCATCCACAGAGGGCCCCTCCTTCGAAGGTCCCCCCGAAGAGAGTTTGCTCAGCGAATCCATGAACTCATCCACCTCCCCACATAGCGTGCACGGCTGGGCGCATCAGGAACGTACCGTAATACCCTCGGACCGCAGATAGGACTTGACATCCTGAATGCTCAGCACCCGATCGTGAAAGAGCGACGCAGCCAGCGCGGCGTCCGCCCGCCCCACTGTCAGCACTTCCGCGAAATGCGCCGGCTCGCCGGCGCCGCCGCTGGCGATGACCGGAACCGAAACAGCGTCGGCTACGGATCGAGTCAACTCGACGTCGTACCCCGCCAACGTGCCATCGGCATCCATGCTCGTGAGCAGGATCTCACCGGCGCCTAACTCCACACCGCGAGCACACCATTCCACCGCATCCAAACCCGTGGGGATACGTCCGCCGCTGATGTAGACCTCCCACTTCACGGGATCATCAGCGATGCGCTTCGCATCGACGGCCAACACAATGCACTGGCTTCCGAAGCGCTCGGCGCCCCGCGTGAGGATCTCCGGCGTCCGAACCGCCGCAGAGTTGATGCTGACCTTGTCAGCCCCGGCCAACAGCAGATTGCGCACATCGTCGATGGTGCGGACGCCGCCGCCGACAGTGAAGGGCATAAAGACCTCCACGGCTACTTGACGGACCACGTCGATCATCGTCTTGCGCCCTTCATGCGTTGCGGAGATATCGAGGAAGACCAACTCATCAGCGCCCTGGGCATCGTAAACACGAGCCTGCTCCACGGGATCCCCGGCGTCTCGCAAATTGACGAAGTTGACACCCTTAACAACTCGTCCCTCTCTCACATCCAGACACGGAATAATCCTTTTGGCTAACATGCGACCTCCTTCATCGGCCCAAGGGGCCGAGAGCTTCTGTTGAACAGAACCCACACTCCCGAGCCAACGCCGACCGTCCCGGGGGCATTCTCAATTACCGCTATGCACCGCTCTTGCGAGCCACGTCCAGAGCGTCCACCAGCTCAAGGTGGCCCTCGTAGAGCGCGCGTCCGATAATCACACCGTCAAGCCCGGCATCGTGCACGCGTCGGACGTCATCCAGCGATCTCACCCCACCGGACGCGATGACCTGTAGCCCGGTCTCTCGCGCCAGCGAGGCCGTGGCAGCGACGTTGACGCCGCTCCCCATGCCGTCCCGAGAGACATCGGTGAAAATCATCCAACGACCGCCAAGGTCCGCCCAACGACGAGCTAGCGCCGCAGCGGTGATCGGTGCCGCCGCCTGCCAGCCGCGGATCTGCACGACGTCATCGCGCGCATCGATACCCACCGCCACCCGATCCGCGCCAAAACGCGCCAAAGCCTCCGCCAGCAGAGATGGGTTTTCGACCGCCGCAGTGCCCACGACCACACGAGCGCCCCCCAGATCCAGAACCTGAGCCATGTCGGAGATAGTTCGGATGCCGCCGCCAAACTGCACGGAGAGTGAGGTCGTCAGCACGGCCTCCAGCGCCCGTGAGTTCTCAGAGCTCGCCTCGCCAAAGGCGCCATCGAGATTGACCACGTGCACCCAGGAAGCGCCCGCCGCCTGCCAACGCTCGGCAACGTGCAGCGGGTCATCATCATAGGCCGTCTCTCGATTCGGATCGCCCTGCGCAAGACGCACCACCCGACCGTGGCGCAGGTCAATCGCCGGATATACCGTGAACTCACCCATGGCCAACCCCCTCCACGAAGTTGCGCAGGATGCGTAGACCCGCGGTCTGGCTCTTCTCCGGATGGAACTGCACCCCAAAGAGCTGCCCTCGTCCCACGACGCTCGGGAACGGACCGCCGTAGTCCGTCACCGCCAGCGTATGCTCGGGCAGCGCCTCACAGTAGAAGCCGTGGTTGAAGTAGGTCCAGGCGCCATCGGGCAGTTGCGCCAATAAAGGGATCTCCAGCCTTGGGATGACCTGGTTCCAGCCCGTGTGGGGCACCTTCAACTCAGGGCCGATGTCGAACTGGATCACGCGCCCCGGCAGCAAACCCAATCCAGCGTGGCCACCCAGCTCCTCACCCTCGTCAAAGAGCACCTGCATGCCCACGCAGATGCCCAGGAACGGCACATCCCGCGCCACGACCTCGCGAATCGGTTCGATCAGTCCCAGGCGTTCCAGGCTCTCCATGCAGTCACTGAAAGCCCCTACACCGGGAAGTACGACCTTCTCAGCCGACAGCACGAGGTCCGGTTCCTGAGTCAGCGTGACCTCGGCGCCCACAGCCGTCAGCGCCTTGTGGACCGAGCGCACGTTGCCGGCACCGTAGTCGATCAAAGCGATCACTAGAGCACCCCCTTTGTCGATGGCACGCTATCTCCTCTACGTGAGTCCACTTGCGTCGCCGCGTCCAACGCCCGTCCCAGCGCCTTGAAGAGTGCCTCGGCTTTGTGGTGATCGTCACGTCCGTACAACACGCGAGCGTGGACGTTGGCCCGCGCCGTGACCGCTAAGGACTCGAAGAAGTGTTCGATCAAAGTCACCGGAAGGCCCCCCACGTCCAAGCCCGTCCACGCCACATCGACAACCGCATACGGACGGCCCGAGAGATCCACGGCGACCAGGGCCAAGGACTCGTCCATTGGGACATAAGCCGATCCCATGCGGACGATCCCGGCACGGTCGCCTAGAGCCTGATCTAGGGCGCTCCCCAACGTCAGCGCGACGTCCTCCACCGTATGGTGGGGGTCGACCTCCAAATCACCGTGAGCCTCGATATTCAGGTCGAAGAGGCCATGGACAGCAATGTGACTTAACATATGATCGAGAAAGCCAAGACCCGTTTCGATGGTGTACGCGCCGTTCCCATCGATATCGATCGTGATGGCAATCTGGGTCTCTTTCGTCTCACGTCTTGTCTCTGCGCGTCTCATCCCCCGTCTACCTCCTTCTAAAACAGCGCGTTTGACGCCTCGTTCGGCGACATCACACGCACTCGTCAAGTCAATACCTGAAGCGCCGTGATCACCGCGTCCGTCTGCTCTGGTTTGCCCACGGTGAAGCGGACATGATCACTCAGCCGAGGCTTCCGATAATAGCGTATGAGAATCCCCTCCTGCTCCAAAGCCAGTTTGAGAGCATGAGCATCTCGCTCCACAACCCGGCAGAGAATGAAGTTCGACTGAGAGGGGTAGGGGCGAAGATACGGGATGGACGTCAGCAGTTTGCTGAACCGTTCCCGCTCTGCGACGATGCGATCCACCTTGTCCACGAGCCAATCGAGGTCCTCCAGGGCTGCGATTGCCGCCGCGGACGCAGCGATCGACACGTTGTAGGGCTGTTTGATCTTCCAGAGATGGGGCATCAAGGCCCTCGGGAACGCACCATAGCCGACCCTGAGACCGGCGAGTCCGGCAAGTTTACTAAAGGTCCGCAAAACGATGAGATTCTCGTGCTCCGGCACCCATTGAATACGGCTGCGCTCCATACCCGCGAACTCAACGTAAGCCTCGTCCAGCACCACCACCAGGGGCAAGGCCAGCAAGCGCCCCAGGATATCGTCGGGCAACCAGCTGCCATCGGGGTTGTTGGGGGAGGTCACAAAGAGGAGCTTGGGACGGTGCTCGACGACGGCGGCCTCAACGGCCTCGATGTCCAGGGAGAAGTCGCCGCGGCGGGGCACCGAGACCACATCGGCACCACTGACGGCAGCATCGAAGGGATACATACCGAAGGTGGGCGGACAGTTCAAAATCGCATCACCCGGGCTCAGAAAAAGCCTCATGATCAGATCGAGGAGCTCATCGGCACCGGCCCCCGCCAACAGATACTCCGACGGTAACCCGGTGAAGTTTGAGATCGCGCTCCGCAGAGCGCGGCTCTCCGGGTCCGGATAGATGTTGATGTACGCCAAACGCGCTAGAGCCTCACGCACGCGCGGGGAGGGACCATACGGATTCTCGTTCGCATCGAGCTTGACGATCTCCTCGGGCAGCCGGTTCAAACGCGCGGCCAACACGTCAAAGGGGAAGATCGGCGTATAGGGCTCCATCTCGGCGATATCGGACCGAATAAGATCAGTAGGACTTGTCGTCGACGTCATCATATCTCTCCAGAACGCGAGACTCACTCGGTTGTTGTGACAGCGCGATAGCGCGCAGCCGCCGCGTGAGCGGTCAGGGACTCCGCCCGAGCGAGGCGGTCGGCGTCCGCGGCCAGCTCAGCAGCGGTTGTCTCATCCACACCGATGATATTGAGGACCTTGACGAAATCGAGCACGTTGACGGGACCCTTGAACCGCGCGGTCCCCCCCGTAGGCATAATATGGCTGGGACCGGCGACGTAGTCGCCCAGCACCTCAAAGGAGTGCTCGCCGATGAAGACCCCGCCGGCGTTGCGGATCCGCTCAGCCCACGCCTCGGCGTTCGCCACCGACAGACAGAGGTGCTCGGGAGCGAAGGCATCAGCGGCCTGCACCGCCGAAGCAAGATCGGGGGTCAGTACGATCCCGCCCTGCCCGGCCAGAGAGGTCTCGATGATCTCTGAGCGTTCGAGGGAAGCCATCTGGCGCGTCACTTCCTGCCGCACGGCTTCGGCCAGCGTTCGGGATGGCGTCAGCAGAATCGCCGTCGCCAGGACGTCGTGCTCGGCCTGGGCTAATAGATCGGCAGCCACCCATTCAGGGGTTGCGGAGTCATCCGCCACCACCACCGTCTCAGTGGGACCGTAGAGCCCGTCAAGGCCCACAATGCCGAAGACCTGCCGCTTTGCGATCGTGGTGAAGATACCGCCCGCACCGACGACCTTATCGACCCGGGGTACGCTCTCCGTGCCGAAGGCCATGGCGCCTACGGCGAGCGCGCCCCCCAATTGGAAGACACGATCGGCGTCGGCCACCCAAGCCGCTGCCAGGATCAAGGGAGACACCACACCCGTCTCACGCCCTGCCGGCGTGCAGACATAGATCTCGTCCACGCCCGCGACGCGAGCCGGGATCACCGCCATCAGCAGCGAGGAAGGAAGCGGAGCTGTCCCCCCCGGCACATAGACACCTACGCGCTCCAGGGGTACCAGTCGCTGCCCGAGGGTGCCCCCCATCTCTTCCGTGGTCCAATCCGGGATCGGCTGCCGCGCGTGGAAATCTCGAATCCGATCAGCGGCCAGATTCAGGGATGCGCGCAGTTCGGGCGAAAGCGCCTCAAAGGCGGCCTCGCACTCCGATTTGGGCACCTCAAAAGCCTCGAGCTCAACACCATCGATCTTCTCAGTCCACGTCCGCAGCGCGGCATCGCCTCCAACACGCACGTCGGCGAGCAGACGTCGCACGGCCTCTTCAGGCGTGAGCGGCTCTCCGAAGACGCGCTCGATGGACGCGAGCACCACCTCGGGCACCTCATCAACCGTCTGCATCGTCCGGCGCGTCAAGATGTACTCAGCCGCCTCCAACGTCTCATAGATCTTGATCATCACCTTCTCCTCTGTTCCCAAATCGTCAAGATACCTCTAGGGTGCCTTGACGGCCTCCATCATCGCAAGATACCGGGCCGGTTCTTCCTCAAAGATATACGTCACCGGGGTGACCACAACGCCGCTCCCGCCGATGGCGCGCAGCTCGGCGATCGCCTGAATCAGCGCGTCGCGCCGCACGACGATCTGAACGGCATACCAATGCTGATTGCCATCCCGCACGACCACGGGAGCCACGGTCGGTCCCTGCAGCCCCCCCAGCACATCCTGAGCGAACATCCGCTCAGTGATGGCTTCGGGAGACTCCCCACGCATGTTCGCGACAATCATAATATGGTCCTGAGCGCGCAAATGGGCCTCGGTGAACTCCAGCAGCGTTCGCGCCACGGACAGAACCTCGGGCCTCGCGCGCAGTGCAGCCCGGTTGGCGACTAAAGCCGCTTGGGATCGCACGATCACACCGTCCTCCAAAGGTCGCAGCCGGTTGTCGCGCAACGTCTGCCCCGAGGAGACGAGATCCACAATGCAGTCCGCGTAGCCAATGGCAGGGGCGACCTCCAGCGTGCCCTCGGCGTGGACCAGCTGGTAGGGCTCGATGCCGTGTTGGGTCAGGAAAGCCCCTGCAAGATTGCTGAACTTGGTCGCGACCCGCAGCGGGTGACCCAGCGCCGGGATATAGTCAGCCAGATCAGAGAGCGTGAAGACCGTGTCCCAGGCCTCCGGCACTGCGATCGCCAGGCGGCACTCGCCAAAGCCCAGAGCGTCATGGAGCACCAGGATCGCGTCGCGATCCCCTCCGTACTCCAGGGTCACGTCCAGACCGGTGATGCCGAGGTCCACGCTTCCGTCCCGCACGCCCACGACGATGTCGGTGGGGCGCTGGAAGATCACTGTGACGTTAGGCAAGGCCGGGATAGATGCTGCGTACTGCCTGGGGTTGGGTTTGTAGATCCTCAAGCCGCAGGCGGCTAGGAAATCCACCGTGTCATCCGCCAACCGCCCCTTACTGGGAAGAGATAAGCGGATATCCTCTCGTTCGATGGTCATCACATCCACCTCCTATCATGAAACAACCCCCCGATCCAATTCGGGGGGTTGTGCTATTCTAGCGGGTGCTACTTGATCAAATCCGACCAGGCATCACCAAACGCACCTCCCGAACTGGGCGGCGTCGGCTGGTATGATGGTGCCAGGTGTTGATCAGATTGTATGATTTCATTGACCCAACGGTACCATAGTTCTTGAGAGTGTCAAGCACATCTAGGCACCGGGGTAGGGCGATCGCATTTGGATATAGATGCTCGTAGCCCCCGTCTCGGGGGCGTTTCTGGCGCAGAAAGCCCCGTTGCAGAGGCTGGTCCGTGCTCAGGCCGCCCCGAGGACGGGGCTTTGAGCCTTAGATGCGATTGCCCTAGGCAGCTGGGACCATCAGGACCTTCTTAACGTCCTCCAGCCCCTCTTCGATCAGCTTCACGCCCTCCTCAAATTGGGGCAAGGGCAGACGGTGTGAGATCAGATCGTAGACGTCCACCACCCCGGACTGAAGCAGGTCCACCGCCTGGTAGGAGTTGCGCAAGGACGTGTAGGACGAGCGAAGGGTCAAACCCTTCTCGAAGATCGCAAAGGCGTCGAGCTCCAGCTCAGCGCCCCGGGGCGGCACACCGAAGAGAAGCACGGTGCCCCCCTTGCGCGCCAAGGCGATCGTTCGAGACATCACCGGTAGGGCGCCCGTGGCGTCGATCACCACGTCATAGGCGTCCTCCGGCAATTCATGGAGCTCCCGCACGATGTGATGGGCCCCGTAGTCCTCGGCAAGCTGCGCCCGGGCGGCCTGACGCTCCAGCACCGTGACGTCGGTAGCGCCACGACTCAGCGCCAACTGCACGTGCAGGATGCCGATCGGCCCGGCGCCCAGTATCGCCAGCCGATCCGCCATACGAATCTCAGCTCGCTCAATGCCGTGGATCACGCAGGATAGCGGTTCCACGAAGGCCCCTTGCTCGAAGGCGAGGTCACCGATCTTGAAGACGTTCTCTTCGGGAGCCACGACGTACTCGGCCATAGCACCCGGTCGCGTCACCCCGATGGCCTGCCAGTTCAGGCAGAAATTCTGCCGGTTGTGAAGACAATTGTAGCACCTGCCGCAGGCGATGTTGGGCTCGACGGCGACCCGGTCACCCGATTCGACCCGGGTGACGTTCTCTCCCACCGCCACGACCTCCCCCGCGAACTCATGGCCGGGCACCACCGGATAGTCGCCCATGTACTCCCCTCGGAAGATGTGGACGTCGGTGCCGCAGATACCACAGACCGCGACCTTGACCAGAGCTTCACCAGGCCCTGGCTGGGGTAACGATCTGTCCTGAACTTCAGCCTCGTTTGGCTGGGTCACTACCAGAGCTTTCATACATTCCCTCAGTAACTGTCCACAAGGCTGCGGATCCGTAGCGCGGCTTCCAGGCGCTCGACATCCCAGCCATCGAGAGTCGGCAACGTCACCGTCGTCGAGCGGCCGGCCGGTAGATCAAAGAAGTTGTCGCTAAATGCCCCGAAGCTCTCATCGGCTTGCTCAACCGTCAGCCACACGAAACGCGCCAGCTTCTGCGCCGTGATCTCGATCTCAAAGCCCCACGCCGTCTCCCGGACCGTCGCAGAAAGCTCGGGATCAGATAGCTCGAGATGCTTCGACGGAACGAAGGGCAGCACACCTAGGCTCTGCCGCTCGTCATCTCCCGTGAGCTCATAGACCAGGACGACAGAGCGCTCGTTTGTGGGGTCAACCCTATCCTCGAAGTCCAGGGAGATGATCTTGTCCGCGCTCAGCGCACCCGGCGCTACCTGCTGGCGCCCGGCCTGCAGCACATCGCCATCCAGCGTCTCAAGCGACCATAGCACTGTGCCCTCCCAGGGCTCCAACAGATCACTGGTCAAGAAGAGGTCGACGAAGGGCCCAGGCTCCGGTTGGAAAAGGTAGCCTGTGGCATGGGTCGTCGTAGCGCTGCCCTCCCGGTAGTTCCGCTTCTCGGCC
This sequence comes from Anaerolineae bacterium, assembly GCA_049975025.1. GTDB lineage: Bacteria > Chloroflexota > Anaerolineae > B4-G1 > SLSP01 > PWVB01. Next base: position 31,976 of record JBNGDU010000112.1, on the reverse strand, counting down.
GAGAGCAGCAAGGGCGCGAAGAAACGGCGTGCGGCGTAGTGTAGCGCCTTCCATCGGCCATAGTAGTCCAGGCTTGCCCAGGACGCCACGGGCCAGCAATCGTTCAGCTGCCAGTAAAGAGCGCCGCTGGTGGATGGATTGCGACGCCAGAACTCGACACCCGTACGGACGGCCTCCGCTTGCAGCAATTGCGATAGGTAGATGAGCGACGGGAAGTCCTTGGGCATGCGGAAGTGTGCGGTCATATAGGTGATGATCTTGCCGTTACCGGACGCGTTGCGCTGATGATGCTCCATAATGTAGGAGGTCATATTCCAGTCCGCCTCTGCCGCATACGTGCGTACTGTGTCCAAAGGCGGCAAGGACTGGAACCCAAACTCGCTCACAAAGCGCGACGGATGATCTCGATACTGCTCAAAGGGCGCGCCACCGTGCCAGACCTCCCAGTTATGCGTATCCCCAGCGCGCACCCCACCGGGATCCTCGAAGGGAATACCCGATGACGGGGAGCTCGGCCAGTAGGGAGTGTCTGGATCGTAGGTTTCACAAAGCTCGGGCAACATGTGGTGGAACATCTGGTCGTAATAGGTCTTGTACTCGGGCCCCGTCCGCTCGGCCCATCCCCAGCCGACCCATCCCCACTCCATCTCGTTGTTGCCACACCACAGCGCCATACTCGGATGGTGCCGCAACCGGCGGATATTGTAAATGATCTCGTCGCGAACATCGTCCAAGAACGCCTCATCTGCCGGATAGACGCTGCACGAGAAGATGAAGTCCTGCCAGATCAGGAGGCCATATTGATCACAGAGATCGTAGAACAGGTCGTCCTCGTACAACCCGCCGCCCCAAACGCGCAGCATATTCATGTTGGCCTCCGCCGCGCTGCGGATCAGGTGCTCAAGGCGGGCCGCTGTCAGGCGTGTCGGAAAGGAGTCCGCGGGAATCCAATTCGCGCCCTTGGCAAAGATGGGCACATCGTTGACGACAAATGTGAAAGAGGTCCCAAAGTCATCCTGCTCCTGAAGCAACTCAAGCTTGCGAAGGCCGATCTGAAGATCCCGTTCGTCACGAAGGATTTCGCCCTCGTAGAGGGACACGTGGACCTGGTAGAGCGGTTGAGGCCCATAACCGTTAGGCCACCAGAGTTGAGGATCCTTGATGTCAATCTCCTCCCGCCCCTCGGTGTCCACGCCATCTAGAGATATCCGGCACGCCTGGACCTCACCGGTGGGCGCTGTCACCTGGACTCGGGCCTCAAGATCAGCGCTTCGCCATCGCTCCACGGCGACGCCCACCCTCAACGTCACGCCCTCAAGACGGTGAATCTGTCGAAGGTGCACATCGTTCAAACGCGCCGTAGTATAGCCCTCCAAGCGTATCTCCCGCCAGATGCCCATGGGAGGCAATTGCGGTCCCCAATCCCAGCCAAATTGACTGGGGGCCTTGCGAACGTGCGCCCCACCCGGAATGGATTGCGAGGGACCGATGAGGGGCTCTTCTTCCTGCTTATCAAGCATATAGTTGACCGTTGAGGAGAAGAGAAGGTGGACCTCGTTCTGTCCCTTGGTTATTAGATCCGTGACGTTCCAACGGTACTGGCGGAACATGTTCTCCGTATGACCTAGGAACTGATCGTTGAATCTCACGTCTGACAAAGTGTCCAGACCGTCACAAACCAGAAAGATTCTCTCTTCCGCCAAGAGCCCCTCGTCCGGGCGGAAATGCACCCGATACTCCCAGTCCCTCTCGGCCACCCACTGCACCTCTAGCTCGTTGTCGGCGACAAAGGGGTCGGGGATCCGACCGAGCGCCATAAGATCAGTATGAACGGAGCCTGGTAACCGAGCGGGGGCCCACGCATCCCCCGTACCTGCTTCACGAAATAGCGCTTCAGAGGGTCTAGAAACTTTATTCATAGTATCTCCTATCTCTACATGATGATCGACAGATGATGCTCTTCGTGACTGCGAGTCCATTTTCCATCTTTACAATGTATCTAGAAAACCGATCAAAGCACCAAGCGCTCGTAGAGCGACTCGGGACTGATGTCCGGGCAGACCGTGTCTCGACAGCTTATCGTCTGTGCAGCAGCAGCCATGCCCAGTCGCACGGCTTCCTCGGGATTCACGCCCTCCAATAATCCATACGCCACGGCCGCGGTCAGGGCATCACCGGCACCGGTTGGGTCCACGACATCGACGGGGAAAGCCGGCAGCCGTCCACTCTCCTCAGAGGTAGCATAGTAGAGGCCTTCCGCGCCCAAGGTAATCACAGCGAGCTCTACGCCGGCCTGAACGAGCCTGCGCGCCCCCACGCTGATCTTCTCCTCGCTATCCAGTGCGTCCTCGAGGAGCGCCTCAGCCTCATCACGATCGGGCGTGATAGCCATCAACTGCGGCAAATGCGGCTTCAAACGGTGTGCCAACAGGGCAGTGGTGGGATCCGCACACACCGGTACATCATACTGATCCGTCAAGCGGAAAAGGGTGTCAAGGGCCCGGTCGGACAAGTTCGCGTCGATGCACACCATGTCCGCATCTCTGATCAACCGCCGGAATCGATGGATGTGACCGGCCGTGATCTCCTGAATAGCCATCATATCATCGAAAGCAACCCATAGCTGCTTGTCCATGTGGTAGAGAGCGACATACGAGGCAGTTGGATGTTCGGCAGTGACCACACAGGCCTCCGTGTTGATGCCGAGATCCTTGAGCTGATTGAGCAGCGTACGACCCCACCAGTCATCTCCCACCGCTGTGATAAGATGCACTTCGGTGTCTAACAACGCCATGTTCTCAGCGATATTGCGGGCCACCCCTCCCCAACCCCAGCGGATGACGCCCGGATTGGAGCGCGCCAACTCCACGACCGCTGTTCTCGGCTGCACCTTGAGGTCAAGCCCTGCAGCTCCGATAACCAGAACGCGATGCTCTCCGTAATTCATGGCTCATCCCCTTCCCTGATAAGAACTCGAGGTATACCGACCAAGCGTTCCGCAGGCTCGGCCCCATCCCGGAACGCAGGTCTGAACTCGACCCGACCGTCGCTGCGACGCACAAATGGCTTCTCAGACGTCAAGACCAACTCCTCATTCAGTGATCTCGGTACGACCGTCTCTACAACCAGAAGATCTCCTCGCCGTCCCTGACTCAACATCTGCGAGTCAGCAGGTATCCGAACAGCGATGTAGATCGAGCTGGGATTCAGCGGAAAGAAGAGCAGGGTATCCAGCTGAATCGGTACGTAGGTCGAAGGCAAATAGCGCGCCACCACCTCCGCCGGAATGGCGACTTGATACGGGCCCACCCTCTTGATGTCAGTCCGGATCCATCTACCGTTCACGAACTCGTAGACCGGGAGAATCACTGTCACCTCACTGGAATCCAGGGGGTCCAGGGCATCTAGTAGACTTGACATCCACCGAATGACATCCCGGCATGCCGCGACACGCCCAGCGTTTTGCTCAAATCCCCAGTAACGTTCGCTCTCCACCAGTCCCTGATGGGCATAAGCGAAGGTCTCGACGACTTTCTCGTCGGCTCGCAGCACCCAATGCAGCAAGCCTTCTGCGTAAACGGCTAGGGCCTCGTTATAGTGGGCAGTGGGCGAGACTTGAAGCTCAAGATAGCCTAGGGCGTGACGTATCGCATCCAGGGCATCCTCCCAACGCCCCAAACGCCAACAAACGCCGGCTCGGAGCAAGAGGGCAAGTGGCTGCGCAGCTCGATCCCGCTTGCGATAAGCTAAGGTATAGGCCCGCTCGCTTAACCTGAGCGCTGACTCAAAATGTGCGGTCCGAAGCAACGTCAATATCTGGGAGAACGCGTCTCGAAGATATAGCTGTGTGTCCTGCAGTTCCAGCAAATGTGGCAGGGCCAGCTCCTCGGGCAAAGAGATCCAGCGCATCTACAGTGTGGACTCAATCTTCGTCGACCGTCAAAGAGGGGGCCTGCTCGGACCCGACGTCATCTAGAGCGTCGACGTCCTCATCAGCCTGGATGATCTTGACGGCCCGCGCCAGGCTCTCAACTTTCTCCATCGACGGATAGAGCGCACGTTCCGTTTCAGAACCACGCCTATGCATTGTTTGGAGAACCTCCGTGATGGTCGAAACCACAAGCTCACCGGGAATATCGATGCCCTGACCGTGAAGACTCTGCAGACGCTCCAGCACCCGGTTGAGGAAATCAACGCGGACCTCCACCCGAGCGAATACCGCAAGCTCGGCACGCGTCACTTCCGCTTGCATCGCGTAGCGATCCACGCGTTTCTGCAACTTAGCCTGCCAGAACTCCAACCACTGCCGGGATATGGCTTCCTCGGCGGGACGTACCGTGCCCATTTCCACGCGTATCACACTCACCCCCCGCTCACGGCCCACGGCTTTTATGTCACGCTCAATCGCTTCCTCGAGTTCAGAAACAAGCTTCGGTGCGGCGGCACTGCGGGGTCGACCTTCATCCTCCTCTAGCCAGTACTGCGGGTTAAGGAATTCATCAAGTGTGTATTGCTCAAGTGTGTCCCGGATGACACTCTCCAAAGCACCACTCATACCCACAACCCAATCGTTGACACGATAGCCGCTATCCACGCGCTTCACGAACTTAGACGTTGAGACTTGGAGGATCGCATCGTCAGCATAGTCGAGATAAGCAGCGTTGTGGGTCTTATGCTCGAGCCCCACGGTCACGGACTCCGGACCAGCGATGCTGCAGACAATCGTCGCCTGGCAGGATGCGGGAATGCCATCCCGCGTCATGAAATCCACCACGACCGTTCTACGTTGAGGACGTAGGTCCACGACATCCCAAACCCGCTCGAAGGGCTCTAGGGGATGACCACCCGGGCCAAGTACGCGATGTAGATAGCCAAGCCGGCTCGTCACCACAACGCTATCGTGATCCACGTTGAGAAACGCCGGTCCCCCAACCTTGTGGACGACAGCAGGACCGTCCAGATCCACCTGTCCGGCTTGGACCCGGAGCAAAACCCCCATCGAGCCAGGATGACGAGAGCTGTAAAGCAACCGGTTCACGAGACCCTCAGCCTCATCCAGCGAAAGGTCGTGAAAGGCCTGAACATACTGAACGAAGACCCGGACAACCCTCTGAAATCCGAGATAGAGTGCGACGGCGAGGCCGATAACCAGAACGAAATATGTCACCAGCTCTGAAACCGATGGCAGTTGCCCAGGCTGTTCCCAAAGCGCCAAAAGCACAAAACCGGCAAACGCTACTAATATGACCACGACGGTTAGTGCCATTAACAGACCGCGCAGTCTCATCGATCTTGAAACTCCTCTTCGCCGCGCACCTGTGCATAGATACCTTCCAGCGTCGGCAAAGCCGATTCAGGCAACATCTCCTGAACATCCGGATTCCGCGCCATACGAATCAAATCATCAAGGAGATGATAAGCCACATAGTCCCGCCAGGCTCCTTCGTCAGCGGCTCCGACGTACTTCTGGATCTCCTTGATCATCGAATCCAGCATCGTATCTCTTGCGCTCTGGCGTAGGTCCTCCAGCTTGGCAAAGCGTCTCCGTTGCATCTTGGCTTGCCAGTCCATCACCTTGAGGATAAAGCGAGACTTCCAGGCCTCAACTCGCTTGGCTGTCACGTCCTGATTGAGCGGCGTGATCTTATCACCAATGCCGCCGCTGAGAATCTCAAATCCCCGCGGCTCCAGCGCTTGACGTACAGCCCGTTCGACCAGTTTACCAATGGTTGTTCGGGTGAGGGGGTCGCCAAGTCCCTCGGCCCTGGGCAAGCCAAGTGCTTTCTCCACCTGGCGGTGGATCTTCAGCAATTGGAACTGAGGATCGCCCTCGTCGAGTGCGCCAATAGGATCCGTAATGCCACTGTACAGCTGATCGAGGCTGTAGAAAGAGATAGCCTGTTCCATCCTGTGCGCCGCGATCTGTAGCGGCAAATCCCCCCACGGATACGCCGTATTGGCTTCCAACGGACTCTTGCCGGTAGGGTCCACTTCCTCCGAGAACGCCACGCCGAAGATGTCACGCTGATGCCTGTAAGGCCATGACTCGTCCAGGATGATCTCCCCATAGCCTCGATTGACCCGGAATAGGGAGGAGACAGATACGCTAACCTCAATCCCGTCCCGGGTGATCGCGTTGATCTGAGTGGTGCGCATCTGATTCCTGAGATCTATGATCTTGAAGGGCGACTCCGCACGCTTTGTCAAAGCAACGCCGGGCCCGGCAACCCGCGTCACCTTCGGTCCGGCCTTGAGAATAACTGTATTCTCAGGTTCCGTCATCAACCATCCCGGTCCTGCGCCAGCGAACTGATTTCCCTCGACCCGAGTGTGCACGGTGCCATCCTCTACCACCCACGTCGTCTTAGGGAAAGTCGAGAAGAAGCCAAAAAGCATCATAAGGGCCCGACGTACCGGCCTCTCTTGGTGGCGCCCAACCGGCACGACCTCCGAAATCCACTGTAAGAGCGAGGCAATTGAGAGCATAGGCGGCGAGAGCACCGTCGCGACAAACACCGCGAATCTTATCAAGGAGAGCTCGGGGGTCAAAAGGGCGTTCAATAGCGAGTATCCGGTGACGAGTGCAACGACAACTACGGTGACGATCGAGGTCTGTTTATCCGAAGCGGAGGCAGAGGAAGAGAGCGGGAACAATCCGCCGGCAAGCATAAAGACGACGTAACAGGTCAAAGGCAGGCAAACGCTGAGCAGTAGAATCTGCAGAGCCGGAAGCTCTAAGACCCCGATCCAGAGAATTCCCGGAAAGAACCACAGTGTAGGTCCCCAGACCCAGACAAGCGCTCTCCACGAGCGCATCCAAGCGGGGACAAAAGTGTGACTGGAAGACGGGAGATGATCCCTTAAGTATCGACTCAGAACGTAAGAGCTCACAGCATAGATTACCAGGAGCCCCACGCGCACGACGGTCATCTATCTCCTCCTCACGACCGGTGTGACGCCCACTTTAGCACACAATGTAGAAAAGGTGAAACAGTGTGATTTTCTGTTTGTCTTGAGCAGGTTGGTCCTACGCCGCTCAGATACCTTCCCTGATTCTTGTCAACGCATCGAAACCGGGTAGAATGCCCCTTACCTACGGATAACAAGTATTTGGATCTTTGCCCATGAAATATCATGATGTTTTGCGTTACCTCTATGGTCTGGTCGATTACGAGAAGCGCCGAATCGAGCGATACTCTCCCCGCGAGTTCAAACTCGAGCGCATGGTTGACTTCCTGGAGAAGCTGGACAACCCACATTCATCCTACCCAACGATCCATGTTGCCGGCACCAAGGGCAAGGGATCCGTCTCGACTATGATGGCGGAGATCGCTAAGGCCGGGGGGCTGCGCACGGGACTCTACGTTTCTCCGCATCTGCATACCTACCGTGAACGCATACAGATCAACCGGGAGTTGATCAGCCGATCCGCGATGGCGAACCTCGTCGAAGAGATACAGCCCATCGTCGAGACAGTCCCAGGGCTAACCACCTTCGAGGTCACCACAGCCCTCGCTTTTCTTTACTTCCAACGCAAAGAAGTGGATTTGGCGGTGATGGAAGTAGGACTTGGAGGACGCCTCGATGCCACCAACGTCATCCTCCCCGAGATCAGTATCATCACGTCGCTCAGTCTCGATCACACCTATCTGCTCGGCGACACGTTGGCTGAGATCGCTTGGGAAAAGGCCGGTATTATCAAGCCGGGCGTGCCGGTCGTCACAGCACCTCAGAAGGTCGAAGCACTTGACGTTTTGAGGGATGTAACCCACGAACGGGACGCCGAGCTGACCATCGTCGGTGAGGAATGGACTTGGGAGCCCATATCAAGATCGCTTGACGGACAAGTCATTCGCGTCAGCAAGCGCAACGGTCCCTCCCCCTTTGAAGGCACCTATGAGGTGAGACTTCTCGGCGATTTCCAGCAAGAGAACGCAACCGTTGCGGTCGCTGCCGCCGCAGTCCTCGGCAAGACTGGACATACGTGGGCAAGCCCCGAGGCCACGAGGATCGCCCTGCGCGAAGCACAGTGGCCCGGTCGTATGGAGGTCTTGAGCTCGAACCCGCCACTCCTGATCGACTGTGCGCACAATCCGTATTCGGCTCAAGTCCTTATCGATTCGCTCAAAACCTGGTTTCCTGGTACTTCTTGGCTCCTGATCTACGGGGCCTCAAATGACAAAGACATCAAAGGGATGCTGAAGGCGCTGCTGCCGCATACTGAACACGTCATCGTGACGCGGTCCTATCATCCACGCGCTGCAGCTCCTTACATCTTAGCCGATATCTGTGCAGACTTGGGAAAGGGCGCCGAGATCGCGGTCAGCGCCGAACGAGCGTTGGAGCAGGCTTGCCGGAGACTGCAACCCGGCTGGGGCATCATTGCTACGGGTTCGATATTCCTCGCCGCGGATATACGCGAAGCGTGGTCAAAGGATGAAGCGCTCGATCTCCCGATGGGAGATTGGGTCGATGAGCCTTGGACCTGAGATCAGAGGATTTATGGACTGGGATAAACTACCACTGACGCCTGAGGATCTCTTTGGAGAGGGATTTGATGCGGTTCCGGAGGACAACGGACCGTTCGAGGCTATCATTCTGCCATTGCGGGAGCTCGTCGTTTACCCTCAAATGGTCACCCCGCTCTTCGTAGGGCGAGAGCCTTCACTGCAAGCTTTGTCGGTTGCCGTACAAGAGGACTGGCCTCTGGTCGTCATCGCTCAACGTGACGATCACATGGAGACCTACCCCAGTGCTCAGGACCTCTACAACGTGGGAACTGAGGTGGTGATCGCTCGCTCCATCCGTTTACCCGATGGAACGACGAGCGCTATTGCACAAGGCGTCAGTCGAGTCCGGGTGCTGGAATACGTACAGGAGCGACCTTACCTGATCGCCACCGTGGAAAGTCTTCCCGAACCGATCGAGGACAACGCGCTCATGGAAGCCCTCACCCGCGCTGTGCTCACCATGTTTGAGAAGGTAGTCCAGCTCAATCAGACGCTGCCGGAGGAAGCTTACGTCTACGCGATGAATGTGGACGCACCGCCTCAGTTGGCCGACGTCATCGCGCAGATTATCTCCCTGGACACCGAAGCGCGCCAGGAGCTGCTGGAGACTTTGAATGTAGCGGAGCGACTTCAAAGGATAAGTGCCCATCTGGCGCGTGAGCTAGACGTCCTGGAGCTAGAGGATCAGATTCATACCACGGTCCAGGAAGAAGTGGACAGGACACAGCGAGAGTACTTCCTCCGCGAGCAAATGCGCGCTATCCAGCAGGAGCTCGGCGAGACCGATGCCTTTACCCGAGACGTGGTGAAGATTCGCGAGCAGTTAGCCGAGATGGACCTGCCTGACTACGTGAGGGAGCGGGCGGATGAGGAGCTCAACCGATTGGCCATGATGCCTGCTATGGCGCCAGAGGTAGGCATTATTCGTACGTACCTCGACTGGCTCATCAACCTACCTTGGCGCCGGAAGACGAAAGATAACCTGGATCTCGCCCATGCAGAAAAGGTGCTGGAATCACAGCATTACGGCCTTCCTAAAGCCAAGGAACGCATTCTGGAGTACATAGCGGTGCAGAAGATGGCACCGGAGGTGCGGCAGAGCACCATACTTTGCTTCGTAGGCCCGCCCGGCACCGGAAAAACGTCGCTCGGTCGTTCCATTGCTGAAGCATTAGGACGGGAGTTCGCACGGATCTCACTGGGGGGTGTGCGTGACGAAGCCGAGATCAGAGGGCACCGTCGCACCTACATTGGGGCGCTTCCGGGTCGAATTCTCCAGACCATGCGGCGCGCAGGTACGTTGAATCCGGTCTTCATGCTCGACGAAGTGGACAAGATCGGCCTGGACTTCCGCGGTGACCCCTCTTCAGCGCTGCTAGAGGTGCTGGATCCTGAACAGAACCACGCTTTCTCCGATCACTATCTGGAGATCCCTTACGATTTATCCGACGTGCTCTTTATCGCAACCGCAAATATCCTGAGCACGGTGCCGGCGGCCCTAGAGGACCGTATGGAAGTGATTGAGTTTCCTGGATACACGGAGTTGGAGAAGATCGAAATCGCCAAGCGCTTCCTCATACCCCGGCAGATTCAGAAAACAGGTCTCACGTCGGCGCCACCTGCATTTCCGACCTCAACCCTCCAGAAGCTCATCCGTCAGTACACGTACGAGGCCGGGGTCCGCAACCTGGAGCGCGAGATCGGGGGGCTCTGTCGGAAGGCAACCCGGCGATTGGCCGACGGGAAACGTCCCATGCGCACCATCACTTACAAGACCGTTGAGCGCCATCTCGGCCCTCCCAGGTTCTCCGAGGAGCACCTGGAGAAAGAGGATACCATAGGTGTAGCGATGGGGCTTGCTTGGACAGCCAACGGGGGTGATTTGCTACCCGTCGAAGTAGCACTGATGCCCGGCAAAGGCGAACTGACCTTGACAGGACAGCTTGGCACGGTTATGCGGGAATCCGCCCAAGCCGCTCTAACCCATCTCCGATCTCAAGCCGAGCTCTGGGATGTCGACGCAGATCTCTTTGACAAAACAGGTATCCATATTCACCTACCGGAGGGAGCCATTCCCAAGGATGGCCCTTCAGCCGGCATCACCATCGCCACCGCCCTCTTCTCGGCCTATACCGGGTATCCAATCCGACGCGATGTTGCGATGACCGGCGAAGTCACATTGCGCGGCCGGGTGTTACCCGTGGGTGGGCTGAAAGAGAAGCTATTGGCCGCGCATCGTGCCGGCGTGAAGCAAGTTCTGTTACCCGAGAGGAACCGCAAGGACTTGCAGGAAATCCCCAAAGAGGTGCGTAAGAGCCTGGACCTTGTCCTAGTTGGTACGATGGGCGAGGTGTTGGAAGTGGCGCTCGTGAGGGAAGCAGATAGCGAGAACGCCCAAGGCGACAAAGGCGAGCAAGTAGGGTCTTGATAAGACGCAGAGCGTCGATGACTGTCCATGCAAAGAGAGCGCACCCCAGGGCGCGCTCTCTTTGCGCAAGTGTCTAGTAAATCGGCTTCAAGACGCCGTAGTTGCCATCCTCCCGCTTGTAGACGACACTCAACCGGCCGTCAGAAGCATCCATGTATATGAAGAAGTGATGGCCTAACAGCTCCATCTGTTCGATTGCGTCCTCTGCCAGAACAGAACTAACCTCAAACTCCTTTACCCGCACGATACTCGGCGGCAGCTCCTCCTCTAGCAGCTCGACATCGGACATGTCAGGCGCCACGGTCGGCATCGGCGGTGCCTGACGGCGCCTCGACCGCCGCCGCCCTTTGTAGCGCTCAACGCGTCGGTACATCTTGTCCATCACCGAATCCACAGCGGTGAAGATATCCCCGGCCCGCTCTTCGGCACGCAAGATCGCCTTCGGAACGTAGATGGTGATCTGAGCGACCATCCGTCGGGAACTATCTCTGGCATTGCTCTCGGAGAGATCAACGCGGATGCTATCGAGATTCGGTAGATACCTCTGGAGCTTCAAGACCTTGTCCCCCACATAATCGCGAAGACGGTCCGTCAACTCCAGGTCCCGGGTGTAAATCTGTAACATTTCCATAGGTGGTTCCTCCTTAAAGGATTGAAGCTCAGGTCAAGCTAGACGGCATGTGCTAAAGTGAAAGCGCTTACGGAGCTCGCCCCCTGAGCCAACAGGGCCACAGCACAGGCATTCAGTGTAGCGCCAGTCGTGGCGACATCATCGATCAACGTGACATGAAGGCCGGATAGGTCACAACCATCTGGGCACGCAAAGGCATCTTGTACATTCCGCCATCGCGCCTCACGGCCGAGATGAGTCTGCGAAAGGGTAGGACGAATCCTGAAAAGCACGCTCTCCGTTGCCGGCACCCTGATGCGCTCTGACAGCGCCCTCGCCAGCAGACCGGCTTGGTTGTAACCTCGACGCGCTTCTCGTTCAGGGTGAAGTGGAACCGGCACCAAGATCGCGCCGCTCATATCGCTAAGCTCCCAGGCCTCTGCCATTCTCGAAGCCAGGGGTGCGACAACGCTTCTCGCCCCCCGGTATTTGAGCGCATGGATGGCTTTGCGAATAGGCCCAGCGAAAAGGAAAGCCGACCGAACGGGAGCGACGTGCAGGGGAGTTGAGCGGCACCGAGGACAGAGTTCAGGGCCAGTCCAAGCATCACCGCATCGAGGACAGATTTCACGATCAACCAACGGGATTTGCCGTGCGCACAAGTCACAAAGCCAGGTCTCAACTTTCCCGCACACCACGCAACGGGGCGGAAAGACTAAGTTCAGCAACTCACCATAGAGATGCTCAAACACGTGAACACCGCGCCACACCTTAGGGTTCACGCTCTGTTCCCGGAAGGGATGTCACGGCATTCATAGATCAGACAGATTCGGGAGAACGGAAATCCCCCAACATCGCCATACACACCTCTAAACCAACAACGAAGAGGACACGGAAAGAGCAGACTACAATCCGCCCAAAACTCCTGCCTCTTTGATCGTGATAAGGGCCGGGCCTAACAACACGATCAAGATCGTGGGAAAGATAAAGAAGACCAGTGGGAACATCATCTTGACCGGTGCTTGGCGCGCCTTTTCCTCAGCACGCTGGCGGCGTTTGAGTCGCATCGTGTCAGATTGGATGCGCATCACCTTGGCCATACTGACACCCAATTGGTCCGCCTGGATAATCGCCGCCGCAAACGTAGTCATATCTGGCACATCGATACTATCGGCCATATCACGCAGAGCCTCACGTCGGAGCTTGCCAAGCTGCATTTCCTGCACCGTCCGGCTGAAGGCTTGGCTGAGTTCATTATCCCACTTTTCAGCGACCTTCTGCATACTGGCATCAAACCCCAGACCGGCCTCAACACAGATCGTCAGAAGGTCCAACGCGTCTGGCAGAGCTTTAGTGATTTCATCTTGGCGTTTCTTGATCTTGGAACCCAACCAGAGACCGGGAAGCAGGTAGCCAAGGACAAAAGCAACCACAACGATAAGAATCCGACGTCCAAAGGTGATATTACCCCCAGCAACCGCAATGACAAGTGAGATACCACCCAGAACAAGAGCCCCGGCGACGCGATAGCCCAGAAATTGTGTGGCCTTCACTTTGTGAGCTATGCCCGCAAGTTCCAGCTTGTGGCGCGTTGATTCGATGGTACTCGCCGGGGTAAAACGCTGCGCAGTGCGTGCCAATCCCTCGAACATAGGAACCAAAACGCGCTGAGCAAAGGGCTCTGATAGCTCAAGTTCCTCAAGTGTTACAGACTGGCCTAAGGCCGCTAACTCATTGAGCCGATCCTCCACGGTCTGAGCCGATCCACGTCCCCTTACAGCTACAACGGTGAAAACGGCAGCAACAGCCACAAGCGCAACAATGAGCACAGGTAACATGCCGTGACCTCCTCAGACCTCAATGTCCACGATCTTGCGGACTACAATAAACCCAACCGTGATAAGTACCAGACCGACGCCGATCATCACCCATCCACATGGATCTGTGAACAAGCCGCCCATGAAACCGGGGTTGATCATATAGAGTAGAATAGCTAAGCCAAAAGGAAGGGCCGTGATCACGTATCCGGTGATCGTACCCTGAGCCGTCAGAGTCTTGATCTCGCCCTTGATGCGGACACGTTCACGAATGGTGAAGCTGATCGCATCCAGAACCTCGGCGAGATTGCCACCAACCTCACGTTGAACACTCATCGCGGTGACCACGAGGTCCATATCCGCGCTGGGCATGCGGCGTATCAAGTTGGCCATAGCAGTATCGAAGGGCACACCCAACTGGAGCTCCAGGACAACACGCCCGAACTCCTCAGAGATAGGCGCCGGCATCTCGTTCGAGATAACCTCGATTGACTGCATCGTGCTGTAACCGGCACGCAGGGAGTTCACCATAAGATTGAGCGCGTCGCCGAGTTGATCGTTGAAGGCCTTGAGACGCTGATTTTTGCGAACGCCCAGGTAGATTCGAGGCAAGAAGAATCCCGCGACAACCCCGACGGGTATCAAGACATAACGTCTCAAGACGTAGAAGACCAAACCGAGGGAGATAGCTATCAAGACGGTGAGCACCAGGAACTCTCCCACGGTCCACTTGAGATTAGCCTGTGCCAGTTGCGTGGCCAGGTTGTGAGCGAAGCTTCGTCCGGCCACCGCACGGTCTACGGCCGCACTGACCCCCCTTTCCCGCCGGCCTTGACGCTCATCTGACTGCTCCTCGTCCCTCTTTCGTGATCGACGACCTAAGCGCTCCTGAACCAACGCATCCCCGGAAGGGCGACCGGACAGGCCCACGAGGAGAAGTAAGACGGATACGAGCACGATCGCCCCAACAACAATTAGAAACGTCATGATGAACCAGCCTCTCTAGATCCTGCTAATCTGCAGCCGGTCGCATAGCTTGCGGACCCACACTAATAACGTAGTCGCTGAGCAACGCCGAAGACAGAGGGAGGTAGATGAATGCCTGCTTGTTCGATGCGATCAATGAACTTCGGGCGAATGCCGGTAGGCCTTAATCTGCCGATCACCTTGCCGTCCTCGTATCCGCTCTGCTCAAACTTGAAAATATCCGCCGTTGTGATGACGTCGCCCTCCATGCCTTGAACCTCAGTGATGGAAACCACACGGCGGGAACCATCGCGCATACGCTCTAGCTGGACGATCAGGTCGATAGCGGAAGCAATCTGCTCCCGAATCGCGCGGTGTGGCAATTCCATGCCCGCCATCAAAACCATCGTCTCAAGACGCGAAAGCGCGTCCCGCGTGTTGTTAGCGTGCAGCGTCGTCATACTGCCGTCGTGTCCGGTGTTCATCGCCTGCAGCATGTCAAGCGCCTCCCCGCCACGACACTCGCCCACGACGATCCGCGTTGGTCGCATTCGCAGAGAGTTGATGACCAGGTCTCGAATTGAGACCTCGCCTTTGCCCTCGACATTGGGGGGGCGTGACTCAAGGGTAACCACATGCTCCTGGCGTAGCTGCAGCTCTGCGGCGTTCTCGATCGTGATGATCCGATCCTCGACCGGTATGTAGCCTGAGAGGACGTTGAGGAACGTCGTCTTACCGGTGCCGGTGCCACCGGAGACAATGATGTTGAGGGCCGCTACCACGCACGACCGGAGGAACTCGATGGACTCCTCGGTGATGGTCCCAAATCGGATCAGATCCTCCACCGTGAGAGGTCTCTTGAAGAACTTACGAATCGTCAAGATGGGGCCCTGAAGCGATATCGGCGGGATAACGGCATTGACGCGCGAACCGTCCTTAAGCCGGGCGTCAACCGTCGGGCTACTCTCATCGATCCGGCGACCTAGCGGCGCCACAATGCGCTCGATAATCCTCATCAGGTGCTCGTCAGACTCAAAGGTGATGTTGACTCTGTGAAGTCTACCTTCTCGCTCCACAAAGATCTGCTTGGCGCCGTTGACCATAATCTCACTGATAGCCTCATCGGCAAGCAAAGGCTCTAGCGGACCCAAACCCAGGATCTCTGCGACGATCTGCTGGAAGAGCACATCCCGCTCACGACGTCCCAGGATGATGCTCTCTTCCTGCAGGATCTCGTCGTACATTTCCTTAATGGTCTCACGCACCTCTTGAGTCCGCGAGACATCCATAGCGGGGTCCAATTCGGCGATGAGCCGGTTTTGCACGCGATTCTTCAGATCCATATAGGCGTCGCGCGCGCGCGGTACCGGTCGTCTTTGTACTGATCCATTTCCCCCAGAGCCCCCCGGTTTCTGCGAGGGAGTGGAGGACGGTCCCTGTCTAGTCGCATCCGATGATCCGCCAGGCTTCTTTTCGATCCTACGCAAGAGAGACATAATTCACCTTTGCCTTGATCCTTTCATCCGGTCCAGTCAACCTCGACCTGGGTCTTCGTAGACGCCCTTGCATAACTGTCCGGACTCTACACACTATCTATGCCGACGAACAGAAACGCTTACCGTGGCTGAACCAGACATATCCATTTCGGGCAAGCTCGCTCCATCTACCAGCTTGCTCTTCTCATTTCATGCAGCAGAACAGCTACATGGCTCCACTACAGCAAACGACCCAGACCAGCGCGCTTCTGAGGTTCAGCTTCCTCTGCTTCTTCCTCCTCCGGCGCGTGGACCCGTTCGTGCATCTTCTCAGCCAATCCCTGGATCCCTTGCCCCAGAGCTGTCCGAGCTCCCTTCATCATGACCGGTTCCCCCAGATTCGCGGCGCGTAACGCGGTACGCTCATCCAAAGGAACGTGAGCCAGGGCCGGCATCATTGCACGCTCGATGGCTTCGGGTTGAATGCCCATTCGCTTGTTGTCAACACCGTTGATAGTCAGTCCGACCTTGTTGAACTCATAGCCGAGCTTGTGGAGAAGCTCCACAAAAAGGCGGGCCCCCCTGATCTCGGGAATCACCGGTCGGGTGACAACGAGCAAGAGATCGCTCAAATCCATAGCAGCCAGAAGCACATCATCAACGTGATGAGCTGTGTCAACTATGATATAGTCGTATTCACCTCGCACGAACTCCAGGATCGCGTGGAAGCGGCTATTGGCACCGTTTTCCTCAACACCACCCTCCTTGAAAATCTCCGCTTCCTCGGGAGAGGATGGGGCAACCAAAACCTGAACGCCGGAACTATGCGTGACTAATACACTGCTGAGCAAATCAGGATCCAAGTCCTGACTGTGAGGCGCCAAATCCGCCAGGGTGCGCGCAGGCTGCAACTTCATAAAGATTGAAACATCGCCAAACTGGAGATTGCCGTCGATCAGGCAGACTTTGGACTCCACGCCCAACATATCCTTCAAAGCCATGGCCAGGTTCACCGCCAGAGTCGTGCACCCGGTCCCACCTTTGGGACTGAAGACAGTAACAACCTTGCCCTGCAAAGCGGAAGTTGGCTGAACATCCGCTGATCGTACTGACGTCCCCGGTGCCGGCCCTAGTGGACCCGTTCCCAGCTTCTGCTTAAGTCTGTAAGCTCGATGGATAGCGTCCAACAGCTCATCTGAGCCTGGGGGTTTGGTCAGGTAGTCCCTTGCACCAGCCATCATAGCCCGCCGCAGATAATCGGTCTCCCCTTGGACCGAGAGCATGATCACCTGGACATTCGGAACCGCCTCGACAACCTTCGAAGTCGCAGCAATGCCATCCATTCCCGGTAAGTTGACGTCCATCAGGATAACGTCGGGATAGGCATCCCTGACAACTTCAACCGCCTGCTCCCCCGTCGGGACCATAGCTACGACCTCGATATCGGGGTCGAAGGAGAGCAGCTTGCGAAGCTGCTCTCTTGTCTCCGCGATATCGTCGACAATCATCACCTTTATTCGGTCAGGCATGCACTCGCTCCTAGCTACTCAGACACTTCTGGCGTAGCTTCAGGTGTGATCCTCAGTGGCGGTTGTAGAGGCGTCGGCCCAACTGGATCGTCCGGCATTGTGCTGGGCAACTGATACTTATCAAGGACGTAGCGGAACAGGACGGGTTGAGTCTGCAAAACCGTCCCGGTGACGCCGGCAGGGCGAAGAACAAGATCCATATCGGCACCGATCTCGTAGAGATACTTCAAAATCAGTGCGTCCTCCCTGCTGACCAAGAGGGTCACCAGCTCGATATCACGGGTCTGGGGAACCGGCACTGGTGTCGCAGGCGGCTGTTGCCCGCCACCGCCCAGCGGCGCTGCACCGCCGGCACCGCCGGCATCGCCGCCAGTCTCTACAGCCGGCTGCACGTCCTCAGTCTCGTCTTCCCAAAGCCCCACATGCCACACGATAGCATCCTGAACCGTCATCTGCACCATCAGGGCCGGCTCAAGATTCGTCGTCGCGTCAACTGTGTAGATTGCCGCCCAGCGCCCATTGGGCAGGAGCTCAAAGCGCCCGTAGAGGCTGGTCTGACTCGGTAGCTCGGGTTCCTCAAGATAAGTGAACTGCTTGATGCCCTCGGTCGCAAACTCGGAACTCACAGGGACCATATTCAGAGCAGCCAAGACGTCAACGCGATCCCCCGGCTTTATCGCCCAAGCAACGCTTCCCTGAGTATCCAGCGGAATCGCATAGGCGACCCGATCATCGGGCTCGAAGAGCGCCGCCGCCGACCCAGAGACAGAAAGCATACCACCAGGTCGTCCTATCATATTGGGCATCACAGGAAGCCCGCGGGCAATTTCCATACGGGCATATTTACCATCGACTTCCTCCAGTGACGTGAAGTACTGCAGAGGAAGATTTTCGTTTGGCCACTCCTGCAGGGCTACAGCGTTGTTCTCAACGCTGATCTCCATGCCAACCGGAATGTCCTGAATTGCCACCACAATGTCAGTGGTCTCAACGGGTGCTGCCTCCATAGTAGGTTCCGCCTCACCCTGTCCGGGGAGGCCAACCCCAGATCCACCGTTGCTCAGCAAGAGATATGCTCCCCCGGCAAGCAACGCGAGAACGATCAGCACTAGAGCGACTATGACCAGACCTCTGTTTCCGCGCATGAAAAGCCTCCTTAAAATGAGTCAGGACTTAAGCGCTACCGCCGAATCAACATGATCCGACGAAACCTAAGCTCCTATCGAGTGCTCGGCCCTCTTATTATAACCGATTTTTAACAGATAGTCCAGGAAAAGCAAGTGACAAGTTGGTAACATCTCAGTAGCAATCGTAAATACGGGGAGAAGTGGATGGTATGGAGGCCGACATCACATAGAGGCTAACGCTCCTGTCCATCAGCTCGTGGGTCTGATCAACACCATGGCCCTAGGCCCTATCCAGCGTTGCGCGGGGGTCAACGCGTCCTCAGTATAAGCTCTCCTACCTTCGAGTCGGCGTTCTCAATCGCCGATAATTGTATCATAGCTAGAAAAGTAGCGCAACTGCTAGCCAAAAAGCCCATTTCCGCTAGAATATGGGTAGATTCTTGTTTGAGCGTTCAGTGGCCCGTCGGATGAGCCTTGCGGATTCGTCTGGCGCAATGCTGCACGCCAATTGGCTGCGTGAGCACGAACGGTCGCGACGTGCGCGGCAGATTACTGGAGTAGAGTCGTAGATGTGCCAAGATCAAACGCTGATTGAAGACATTTGTCTCACGTTCGGGCCTCTCATCCGGGCCCGCTACGTCGACAGAATTAACCGATTCCTCATCCAAGCTACCATCGAGGGACGCCGCGTCACCGCGTACCTTGCCAATCCGGGACGGCTTGAGGAGTTACTGGTGACGGGAAGAGCCATATGGCTGAAAGCAGCCTCGACAACTGGTCGGAAGACCGCCTTCGATGCCGTTTTGATCCAGCATCCGGAATCCCTGGTGTCCCTTGATTCGCATCTTCCTAACAGGCTGGTCGATCTGGCCTTGCGTCGAGGAGCACTGCCTGGGTTCGACGCATCTGCCCACATTCAACGTGAGGCCTCTCGGGGAGCGAGTCGTCTGGACTTTCTTCTGAGAGACGACACTCAACAGCCCCACTGGCTAGAGGTCAAGTCTGTGACCCTTGTGGAGAATGGAATAGCTGGTTTTCCAGACGCCCCTACCCAGCGCGGCAGACGCCATCTGCAAGAGCTCAAGGATGCTGTTCAGTCTGGGGAAGAGGCCAGCGTGTTCTTTGTGGTACAGCGCGATGACGCAACGGGCTTCAAGCCGTATGACGCAACCGACCCGGACTTCGGCTCGGCTCTTCGAGAAGCAGCACGCGCCGGTGTCGGCGTTCAGGCTTTCACCTGTCACGTGACCCTACAGTCAATATGCTTTGACAAAGCCGTACCCATTCACCTTGACGGACCCACCCGCTGAGACTATAATCCCAGCCGAAGCGGAGCGTGCCTAAGGCCATATTAGAGGAGCCACTGTAAATGAAGGGGATTTTCGAAAGCCTTCGGAAAACTCGAAACACAGTCTTTGGTCAGATCGTCAACATTCTGGGTGCCGGCGAGATTGATGAGGAGACGTGGGCGGATCTTGAAGCGCTTCTAATTCAGGGGGACGTCGGCGTCGAGACGACTTTGGCGCTGGTGGAAAGGCTACGCGAGCGCGTCGAGGAAGAGGGCATCTACCAAACCCAGGACCTACAACGATTGCTTAGCCAAGAGATATTAGCACTGCTGCCGGAGCCGGAGCCCTTGAACCTGGATTGGCCCCTGGCAGTTGTGTTGATTGTCGGCGTCAACGGATCAGGAAAGACCACGAGCATCGGAAAGCTGGCTGCCCGATTCAAATCCCAAGGTCGCAAAGTCGTGCTAGCCGCTGCGGACACATATCGAGCCGGGGCCATGAATCAGCTCAAAATCTGGGGCGAACGGGCGGATGTTCCGGTTATCACCGGACCTGAGAGAGGGGATCCAAGCGCCGTCGCTTTTGATGCTATGAAGTACGCTCAAAATCGTAAGGCTGACGTGCTCATCGTTGACACGGCAGGCAGACTGCATACGCAGCACAACCTTATGGCGGAATTGGAGAAAATACAGCGCATCATCGCCAGACGGGTGGCGTGGGCACCGCATGAGACCTTTCTTGTCCTGGATGCCACGACGGGCCAGAACGGCTTGATCCAGGCACAGCAGTTCTTTGAAGCTGTCAAGGTCAGCGGCATTGTCCTGGCAAAGCTCGATGGAAGTGCCAAGGGAGGCATGGTCCTCTCCATCGGGCACAAGTTGAACTTGCCGGTCCGCTTCGTGGGGACCGGTGAGAGCATTGAAGACCTCGCGCCCTTCGACCGCCACGATTTCGTGGCTGGGCTCTTGGGCGATTCCTAAACTGAAGAATACCGAATAACAGAAGCAAGGAGTTTGTGTCAAATGAGTGAACTAACAGCTCGTATCGAACATATGGTAAGTCGCATCGAAGCCATCTGGAGGCGTCTTTGACTTACCTGCACGAATTGAAGAACTCGCCGAACTAGAGCGACAAAGTGCAGCACCCGATCTATGGGACAATCCGGATAACGCCCGCAAGCTGATGCAGCGTCTGTCAGCTCTGCAGGAGGAGGTGACCTACTGGACAAAGCTACGCCAGGAAGTCGAAGACATTCGTGAATTGGAGGCCCTGGGAGATGAGGATCTCATGCCTGACCTCGAGAAGGAGGTTGAGCGGCTCGAACCCGAGCTCGATCAAGCCGAATTCCGGTTGATGCTCTCTGGCCCTCACGATCGCGGCAATGCCATCATGGCTATTCACGCAGGGGCCGGTGGGACGGATTCGCAGGATTGGGCCAGTATGTTGCTGAGAATGTTCTTGCGTTGGGCGGAGCAACAGAACTACAGGACCGAGATCCTGGATTCGATGGAAGGTGAGGGCGCGGGCATCAAGAGCGCGACAATCGCCGTGAACGGACTTTACGCCTATGGCTATCTGCGTTCCGAACGGGGCGTTCATAGACTCGTGCGTCTCTCCCCCTTTGACGCAGCGCATCGCCGTCACACCTCGTTCGTCCTGGTTGAGGTTTGGCCAGATCTCGAGGAGGACGTCGATGTCGAGATCGATCCCGGTGATCTCCAGATCGACACCTTTCGAGCGTCATCGGCCGGCGGTCAACATATGCAGAAGAACGAAACCGCCGTCCGCATCACCCATGTTCCGACCGGTATCGTTGTCTCCTGTCAGAACGAACGCTCTCAGACACAAAATCGGGAAACGGCCCTCCGCATCCTGCGAGCACGTCTCACCCAGATGCAGGAGGAAGAGCGACAGCAGCAGATCGACGAGTTGAAGGGTGAACACGTTGAAGCAGGCTGGGGAAATCAGATCCGTTCTTACGTGTTGCATCCTTACCAGATGGTCAAAGACCATCGTACAGACCAAGAAACCGGGAACGTGCAGGGGGTTCTTGACGGCGACCTCGAACCTTTCATGGAAGCCTTTCTACGTCATGAATTGGGGAATGGCCAAGAGTGAGATCTCGGTCGGCTAAGCCGACGGGATGAGTCTCGGGCACACGGCAATCACCCTGGAGTTCTCGACGTAGCGGTCTCGCTCGACCAATCGCCTGCAAAAGAAGCAGCATGGCTGGATTGTGCAGCCACATACCCACCCATCACTAGCGTGGAGGTCACCGATGGCAAAGAGCAAGAAATCGAATATCAGCTCCGGCGGAACGAAATCCAGGTCCAGCGACAAGTCATCCCGCCCTACCTCTTCGAGACCCAGACGCAGCATCTCATCTACGGTGCCTTCCCCCTCATCCTCATCAAGCGCTAAGAGGGAAAAAACGACGGCTAAGACGAGTGGCAGCCCGGGTTCATCTCCTGCGACGACGCAGACGGATCAAGCTGCCATGCGCTTGTCGCGCCTTAGCGCGACTTGGCAGCGTGTCGCCGGCGCCATAGCTTTGGCCTCAGTGCTTGACTCCCTCGAAAACACAACCGCCGCAATTGACGAGGTAGATCAGAGATTGGGCGATGTACGAGCTCG
>JBNGDU010000112.1:0-9491 GCA_049975025.1 Anaerolineae bacterium | reverse complement strand
GTGCGGCGGACCTTTGACGCTACCTGGGAGCAAGCGCTCACCCTGAAGCAGGAGCTTCGGGAGGTAGAGCGCTTGCTGGAGGCATTGGATTCTGCCAAGTTCGATCTCTATCCAGACGAACATGCAATTGCAGCTTGTGAAGCGACCTGGACAAGCGACGCGCAGGAGCCGGAAGGCATGCTCTTCCTGACGAATGCCCGGCTGATCTTTGAACAGCGCGAGGAAGTGGCCACGAAGAAAATCCTCTTTGTGACCACCGAGAAGAAACTCGTCCAAGAGAAACTCTGGGAATCTCCTATCGGCGCGGTTGAGGAATTGGAGGCCGAGGATCAGCGCGCCTTTTTGCGACGGAAGGAGATGCTGACGCTCCGTTTCAGCGAGCGTACCCGGGAGACACCTGGGGATATCACCCTGCGGTTGAAGGGCACCGACAATGAAACGTGGCGAAGCCTGATCAGGCGCGCCAAGAGCGGGGAGATCGAAGCAGAGCGCTTTGGCACTCCCTCTCCCGGTGAGCAGTTGGCAGCCCAGATCGAGCAGGAGAGTGCCGAGGCTGACAAGGAAATACCCACGGTTTGTCCGAACTGCAATGCCCCATTGCCTCCCATTTACAAGGGTATGAATCAAGTGGTCTGCGACTACTGCGGCAGCACCATCAATCTCTAGGCTGAGCAAGGTGTCCATGGTACCGGTTTCTCTCTCCGGTAGCATGACACTATCAAGTTTATGGATTTACTTCGTGAAGTTGAGGCCTATATCGACCGGCACCAGCTCATCGAGCCTGGGGAGCGGATTGTTGTAGGCGTCTCCGGGGGCGCCGACTCAGTTGCTCTGCTTCACATACTGCGGCGCCTCGCGCCCTCTAGAGAACTGGACCTCCACGTTGCCCATCTCAACCACAGCATTCGAGGCGCGGCAGCTGAGGAGGACATGACCTTCGTGGCCAATCTGGCTAAGGCCCTACAACTGCCATGTACAATCGAGACCCTCGACGTTCCGAAACTTAGTCGCTGCATGAAATTGACCATCGAGGAAGCCGCCCGCCGCGCACGGTATGGTTTTCTCTGCCAAGTAGCCGAAAGAGAAAGCGCTCGCTACGTAGCCGTGGCTCATCACGCGGACGACCAAGCCGAAACCGTCTTGATGCACCTTCTGCGCGGCGCCGGACCCGCCGGCCTGCGAGGCATGCTACCTTCAACACCACTGAGGGACTATCGATTGCTGCCGGCCTCTGTCAAGGCCCCGCCTGGTCTGGAACTCCTACGACCGCTACTTGGCGTGTCCAGGGCCGACATCGAGGCTTACTGCCAACAATACGAGTTGGAAACGCGATTCGACACATCCAATCTCGATACAACCTATTTCCGCAATCAACTCCGGCATGAGGTCATCCCTTACCTCGCCAATATCAGCCCCAAGATCTCAGAAAGGCTGTGGAACCTCGCGGAGATCGTCCGCGCCGATTACAAGCTTTTGGAGGAGTTTGTCGCTGTCGCGCGTGATACACTTCTGCAAGAAGCGCACGCTGATGCGCTGGTCTTTGACCTGGCTCGCTGGCGCGAACAACCTCTCGCAATCCAACGCGCCGTCGTCCGTCAGTCAGCTTACGAGCTGCGTCGGAGCTTACGCGACGTGGACTTCGATCACGTTGAACACGCGGTTGACATCGCGCAAAAGGGAGAGACCGGGGCTCAGGCGCTCCTACCTCGTGGTCTCACGGTCACCGTAGGGTACACGTCCTTGATGATCGCGGATGCAGATGCCCTGCACCTCCCCTCCGAACGACCGTGGCTGACACCGGGAACTGAGATTCCCGTCGCGGTACCAGGCGTCACACCGCTACAAAACGGATGGGCTCTTCACGCTCGAGAAGTGACGCATTGGAACTATGAGACAATCGTCCGGAATCCCAATCCCCTGGCTGCCTGGATGGACAGCGACGCGTTTGAGGCAAGTCCGATTCTGCGGACCCGGCGGGAGGGTGACCGCTTTCACCCCCAGGGGATGCCCAGTGAGATGCGCCTTAGTGATTTCCTGATCAATGTGAAGTTGCCACGTCGCTGGCGAGACCACCTCCCTCTCCTGGAAGCAGATGGAGAGATTCTGTGGGTGAGTGGTGTTCGACTCAGTGAAGAAGCGCTAGTGGATCGTGAGACCGAGTCCGTGGTCTATCTGCGTTTTCACGGTCCATCGGCTGACGATTAGCTGAGTCGGCCCGGAACTTGTCGACGAACCGACCTGCGTTATGGTACGAGATATGATATCGAGTGCGGACGAGCGATCCTTGAGCAAACACCTGGTCCTCGTAGCGGGCAACATTGGGGCCGGCAAAACGTCCCTGACGGAGCGCCTGGGGCAGCGCTTGGCATGGCATACAGCCTATGAATCGGTGGCGGATAACCCCTACCTTCCTGATTTCTACGACGATATGAAGGCTTGGGGATTTCATCTGCAGATCTTCTTTCTCGGACACCGCGCGAGACAGCACGAGCGACTGTCGAAACTGACGACATCCGCCATTGTCGATCGCAGTATCTATGAGGATGCCCACATCTTTGCGCGCGCCCTGCACGAACTTGGCAATATGTCAACACGCGACTATGAGGCTTATCAGAATCTCTATAAGCTGGTCGTGAGCAAGTTACCCCGACCTGATCTCCTTATCTACATCAAGACGAGTGTGCCGACGCTCCGGAGGCGAATTGCTCAGAGAGGGCGGGCGATGGAGACGAGCATCACCGACGACTATCTGGCGCTATTGGACCGGTATTATGAGGAGTGGATCGCGGCATTTGACATCTGTCCCGTCCTAACTGTGCCCGGTGACGAACTGGACTTCGTGCGGTATCCTGAGCACCTGGAGATCATCTCAGAGCGTGTGTTGGCCAGACTGGCGGGCAAGGAAGCCGTCCAGTTCCCCAAACCCGAGGTACCGAATGGCCGCTGAGTACGGGGAGTCGCTCACCGACCGGGAGCTAGAGATCACCGACCTCGTCGCCGAGGGGCTAACCAATCGCGAGATCGCTGCCCGCCTTTTTCTAAGCCCAAACACGGTCAAAGTACACCTCCGCAATATCTTCACGAAGACCGGCGTCTCATCCCGCACGGAACTCTCCATGTTGGCTATCCAAGAGGGATGGATCAGCGTACCAGGCATGGTCGAAGGCACAGCGCCAGATGGGGAGGAAGAAAGCGAGGAGACGCCAACATCTCCTTTGCTCCCAGATTGGCCTTGGCAGCGTTGGTCCATTCTGACAGCGGGCTTAGTACTTGCGCTTGTCATTCTCTTCCTCCCTCAACGGCCCTCTTCGCCGGCATCGGCTGCCGGGCCCGGGGAAGTCTTTGGGGCCACCGAACCCGTCTCGCCTATTCGGGCGCCGGCGCTTGAGGATGGATGGGAGGAACTTCCCCCTCAACCGGTCCGGCGCGCAGGTATGGCAACCGCGGCCTATCAGAACAAGATCTACGTCATTGGGGGGATGACCGACGAGGGAGCCAGCGATCACGTCGACATCTACGACGTCGTATCGCAGAGTTGGCAGGCCGGCCCCCCCCGACCCTCTGCCCTTGCTCACGTCAAAGCGGTGGAGATTGACGGCGAGATACTGGTACCGGGTGGGTGTGACGCTGAATGGACGCCTCAAGCCAACGTCCATCTGTACAACCCCGAGGAGAACCTCTGGTATGAGGCCGCACCGCTGCCAACCCCTCTCTGCGCCTACGCGCTGGCGGCTTATCAGGGACAAGCGTACCTCTTTGGCGGTTGGGATGGCGAAGCCTATCGGACCCTTGCCTACACCTACCACCCAGATCAGGATACCTGGAGACCCATCCAGCAACCGGAACAGGCACGGGGGTTTGGAGATGCCGCAGCGCTGATTGACCAAATCTTCTATGTTGGTGGCTACGACAGACGGCGCGAATTGGCGACGTGTGAAGTCTACAGCCCAGAGGGCGATCAGTGGCAAGCCTGCAACTCCATGCTGCAACCCCGCGGCGGGCTCGGCCTGGTAAGCATCGGGGGCAGAGTCTACGCGATTGGCGGCGGTTGGCAAACGCCGCTTGGATTCAGCGAACGCTACACGCCGGACACCGACGAATGGAGTGTCGTAGAGACCCCGGTCGTGGGCGAGTGGCGCAACCTGAGCGCGGTCGCCTGGGAGACTTCGATCTATGCTATTGGGGGATGGAACGGAACCGGTTTCTTGAACCGCACATATACCCTCGAGGTATTGCCCTGGCGCGTCTTTATTCCGGGAACCCTACACAATCCCTAGTGGGACTAGACAAGTTGCAAGCCGGGGTCAATGTCCAAATCCCACCCACCTCGATCACCGGCCTGGTACCGGTAGAAACCAGCACCGGCAATCATAGCTGCGTTGTCCGTGCAAAGGACCTTAGGCAACACGTAGACGGGAATTGCGATCTCGTCGCGCGCAGCCTTTCGCAGAGTCGAATTCGCCGAGACACCCCCTGAAAGCAACACCGCGGTGGCGCCAAACTCCGCAGCAGCCCTCGCCGTCTTCTGAACTAACACATCCACCACGGATGCTTGGAATGCCGCAGCCATATTAGCGTAGAAACTGTGGGGCAAAGCCCCGGTGTACTTCTGTAGGGTCCGCAAGACAGCCGTCTTGAGCCCACTGAAGCTGAAATCATACGTACCTTGCAGCCAGGCTCGCGGAAGGTCAAATGCTCTCGCGTCCCCGCTTTCGGCGGCCTTCTCAATAGCCGGCCCGCCCGGATAGCCCAGTTTCAACATGCGGGCGACTTTATCAAAGGCCTCGCCGGCAGCATCATCAAGAGTTCCACCTAGGCGGTCATACTGACCGTGGCCGCGCATAAGCACCAGTTCAGTGTGCCCCCCTGAAACGATCAAGGCAATCAGCGGGAATCTAAGCCTGCCATCAGCAGAGCCTTCGGTGTTCGTCTCTAGCCAATGAGCATAGAGATGGCCTTCCAGGTGGTTTACGGGAACGAGGGGTAAAGACTTCGCCAGTGCGACCCCCTTTGCATAGTTCAATCCCACCAGAAGCGAACCCGGGAGCCCCGGACCATAGGTTACAGCGACGGCATCCACATCGTCCCAACCCAGATGAGCGCCGGCAAGCGACTGCTCGACCACAGGTATGATGGCCTCAACATGAGCACGCGAAGCCATCTCCGGATAGACCCCGCCATACTGAGCGTGCATCTCCACTTGAGACGCCACGACATTCGACAGAATGGTCCGACCTTCGGCGACAACAGACGCCGCCGTCTCATCACAGGATGTCTCAATGCCTAGAATGCGAATATTCATACAGTCCTCTTCTTCATTGGTACCACGAGGTCGTACGGGAAATCGGTGAGATTATGGGTGTTGCCATCTGCGTCAATCCACAACACGTCCTCAACGCGGCATCCAAGTCCCTGATCCGGATAGTAGAGGCCGGGCTCGATGGCAAACAAATGCCCAGGCGTCAGCGTCATCGTGTTGCTAGGATCATCCTGGAAGCCCGGAAGTTCATGGATATCAAGGCCGACACCATGAGCGACGCCGTGGACATACCCCTCCTGCACACTCGGGTCATCGGCAACCGTCGGATGTCCTCTAGCGGCGAAGAAAGAGCACGCCATCTGCTGATAACTGCGCGTTTCTTCGCCGACCTCAATCGCGGACTTCAATGTAGACAGACAGTCTAGGACGTCTTTGTACAGTTCCAACATAGCAGATGGTGCGTAACCCAGGCAAAAGGTACGCGTAAGATCGAAGAAGTACCCCCCGCCAATCTCACGGGGGAAGATATCAAAGACGATGGGTTCTCCAAGGCGCATTGGAGCCTCCAGATCCCCACGGCTATGCGGAATTCCGGCGCTCCGGCCCGTGGCAAAGATAAAGCCCTCGGGGTCCTCAAGCCCGTACTCAGCGATCAGATGAGTGATCTCACCATGCATATCACCCACCTTGAGTACGCTGCCATCCGGCTTTCGCAATGCACGGCCATCATCGACCTCACGCGACTGCAAAAAGGCTACCGTGTCCCTCACAATCGCCGCCGTCCGCCGGCCCACCTCTCGAATCCGAGCGACCTCTGCAGCATCCTTCGTTGCTCGTGCCGTATGAAAAAGATCGCCTTTGAACTCTCCCATCAACTCCACATCCACCAAGGACGCATTCAAAGCGGAGAGCAACGTGTATGCATATCCCTGATCCAAGTACCCGTAGCACCCCACCCTCCCGGAGACCCCCAAGTCCTCGAAAATCGCGTCGTAGTAGGCCACTCCAGCAGCAAGCGAATCCCCGTCGTGGCGACGTAGAAGCTCGCTATATCGGTAGCGAGTGTTCAGTACCGTGTTGAAACCCACGGTTGCTGCGGCTTCGCGATCCATCGGCCCCACGATCAAGGTTGGTGTCTCACCTCGTTGCTTAATGACGATCGCATGCGTCAAGTGCACGCCACCCAGCATATAGATCAGCGGAGGGTTACCCGACACCTTACCTTGCACCAAGATAGCGTCGAGTTGCCTGGCGTCCATCAGCTGGTCGAGGTCACCAATCATAAGAAAGCCTTTCGGATACGTAACTGCTGTGGGTAAGCAATTGCCATTCTGCCACAAGCCGCCGAAAAAGTAAAGCATTGTGCACCTCATCATACATTGCAGTTCGGATGAAGTCGGATATACTTACGTAGACGCAGGGGGGTCACAAGCAAACGATACACTGTGCCGCGTCAACAGACTGCATCTTCTGACGCGATGAACTAACTGATTCTGTCTTGTGAGTGTGGAGACTCTATGGCAAGGCCTTTGGTAGCAATTGTCGGACGCCCAAATGTGGGCAAATCGACGCTCTTCAACCGGATCATTGGCGAACGCCGTGCCGTCGTCAGCGAGATTCCGGGTACCACCCGCGACCGTCTCATAGCAGAGGCGGAATGGAACGGTCAGACTTTCCTCGTTGTCGACACCGGGGGCATTGAGATCCTGCCACCCCGTGTCGAATCGGGCAGACGTCCCGGAACAGACACCCCCCTTCTAGAAGACTCCGAACCCTTTATCCCCCTTATTCGCGCTCAAGCTGAACTCGCGATCGAGGAAGCCGACCTGATTCTATTCATCACTGATGCCAGAACCGGCATAACAGAGGCTGATCGTGAAGTAGCGGATCTTCTACGCCGATCGGAGAAACCCGTGCTTCTCGTGGCCAATAAGGCGGAGAGCGAGGCGCGGGAACAGACAGCTTTCGAGTTCTATGAACTGGGTATGGGCGAAGTCTACACGGTCTCGGCGATACATGGCCATGGCATCGGGGATTTGCTGGATCTGGTAGTCGACACCTTACCGCCGGACCAAGAGCTAGAGCAAGCCCCACACGAAGTTATGCGCATCGCCATTGTGGGACGCCCTAACGTGGGAAAATCCTCCCTTTTGAATCACCTCTTGGGACACGAGCGCGCGATTGTCAGTCCTGTAGCGGGCACGACGCGAGACGCGCTGGACACGGAGATGATTTGGGAAGGACAACACATCACCCTGATTGATACGGCCGGCATTCGACGTCGCGGAAAGATCGATACCGGCGTGGAGAAATGGAGTGTCCTTCGGACATCTCGAGCATTGAAGCGTGCGGACGTAGCGCTTCTGTTGATCGACGCGACCGAAGGCATCACCTCCCAAGATGCACATATCGCCGGCATGATTGTCGACGAGGGTGTGAGCGTGGTCGTGCTCGTTAACAAATGGGATGCGGTAGACCAGGAACTACGTCAGCACCGTCCCGAACTGGAAGATTACCTCAGGTCCGAACTCAAATTTCTGAGTCATATACCGATTCTCTTTATATCTGCATTGACCGGCCTGAACGTTCAACACGTCCTACCAACGGCACAGCACATAGTAGAGGCTAGATATCAACAACTCCCAACGGGTCAGCTCAACGACGTCATCCAACAAGCCGTCATAGAGCACGCACCGCCCAGCACTGGAGGACGACGCTTGCGAGTGTTCTATGCAACGCAGTCTGGTGTTGCACCCCCAAACTTCACATTCTACGTCAATGATCCTCAACTCGTCCATTTCTCGTACCAGCGCTATCTTGAGAACAGCATTCGAGAGCTCTACCCGTTCCCAGGCACACCGATTCACCTGACATTCCGAGGTCATTCAAGTAGTGGACGCCCATAGTCTTGGCGCCACCGCCACTTAAGCAAAGAACACATCCGCGTGTCGAGTTCAGTTCGGCACCGGCAATAAGAGACGGCGGCGCAGAGTGTCATCTCCAGCGCTAAGATCAGACTGCCTGGTATGGGTGCCTGTCAACAACACGGTTCGGGCAAATATCGCAGAAGCCGACGAAAGGAGCTGCCCTGATGCCAGATTCGTTGCCGGAGCTGCGCATTGAAATCCACAAATTGGGCAACAGGTACCTCGCCGCTGTTCGAAAACCCGATGGACAGGAAGTGCTGACTAACGAGTTTCAGCATGATCCGACCGGTTTGACCTATCTGGGCCCACTATGGCTGGTGGAACGAAGCAAGTTGGGTCCGGATGAACGGCATCGTATCGGCTCCAGCCTCAAATCCAGAACCAGCAAAGCCGAGGTTGCAGCTCACGGATGGCGACTCTACCACTACCTCTTCGGCGACGGTGAAGACTGGCACCAGTTTCTGACCTCTCACCCCGAATACACTCGCTGCCATTTGATCCTGCGCTTGAGTTCTGACGCAGCGTCACTATGGCGACTGCCCTGGGAATACATCTACGACGGTAGGGAGTTCCCCTGTTTGAGCGGACAGATGCTCATCAGCCGAACGCCCGAGGGCCTATCCGCGCTCTCGACCGAGGTCACCAAGC
Organism: Anaerolineae bacterium; assembly: GCA_049975025.1. Lineage (GTDB taxonomy): Bacteria > Chloroflexota > Anaerolineae > B4-G1 > SLSP01 > PWVB01. The sequence continues at coordinate 656 of JBNGDU010000112.1, read as the reverse complement.
GCCCGCTGCGAATACTTCTCGTGATCGCGCAGCCCGACGGTCAACCGCCCTTCGACTCAGGTCGCGAACTGGGGGTCGTTCAGGATGCTCTAGGGGATGCCATCGCCTCCGGAATGGTCGAAATGGACGTGCTTCCGGAAGCTACGGCCACAGCCCTTCTGGAAGCCGTTCAACAGAAAACGTATCACGTCATCCACTACGTTGGCCATGGCATCTATAGCCTCAAAGAGCACCAAGGCTTTCTCTGTCTTGAAAGTGAGATAGGCAGAACTGAACTGGCGAGTGGCATGCAGCTTCGTCGTTTTCTGAGGGGCTGGGCAGGAGGCCTTTTCGTGATATCCGCGAGCCAAAGCGCTCAGATCGGCGTGCTGGACGCATTCGATCACGTCGCCATTGAACTGCTGCGCCAAGACGTTCCCGCCGTTCTATCCGTGCCCACCAGTCTAGACGAAAAGTCAACGATGGCGCTCTACAGGGCGCTCTACACCTCGCTCAGCGATGGGCGGTCAACGATCATGAGCCTCCATCAGAGCCGCCTGGCACTCAAACACCAAGATGAACAAGCCCCAACGGGCCAACGCCGCTTTAATTGGGGGGTTCCGGCCCTTTACCAGAGGGCCCCCGAGCAACGTTTGGTCGAGCCATCACCTCCGGAG
>JBNGDU010000111.1:0-3338 GCA_049975025.1 Anaerolineae bacterium | reverse complement strand
ACCACCGCGCCAGTGACCGCCACAGACGCAGTGGTCGCACCAGGTGGGCGTTCCCGTGTCAAGTCAGATAAGAATGTTACCGAAGGGTGGGTTGTTCTTCCATTTCGTCAAGCAGCGCACTCTTTTCAGCGCGACCGGCTCGCTGGTAGCGTGGCTGCATGATGCGTAGATACTTGCGTCGTTCACTGATGGTCATCTTTTCTGTCGGGGCCATGGCTCTTCCTTCGGTAACATTTACATTTGGTAGAACCATAGCACGCTTCGGTAACGTTTTAGCTGATAGAATGCGCGCGCTTGCTCTGTGCCACACACCCCGTATAATAGCAGTGTGTCAGAGAATCCTATGGAGCGACCCAGTATTGCCCAGTGGGGCTGCTTTATCCTCCTTGTGGGCATCATTGCCGGGACCATCGTGGTCGCCGTGTGGCTCTTCACCAGATCACCGGCGTCACCCGATGGTCCGCAGCCGACTGCCGTTGTGTGGACGGCCACGCCTACGCCGACGGCGACCTCACAGCCTACCCTAACTCCACTTCCTGCAGCAGAATCGGGGGCCATCAGCGTCGGTCAACGTGTGCAGGTCAGCGGGACCGGCGGCGTCGGACTCAGCATGCGCGCCGATGCCAGCACGAACGCTGAGCGACGTGAAGTCGCGCAGGAAGGTGAAGTGCTTCTCGTCGTGGGTGGTCCTCAGGAAGCCGACGGCTACACCTGGTGGCTCCTGCGCGACGAGGAGAATCCGACCCGAGAGGGATGGGCTGCCGCGGACTTTCTCGTGCCGGCAAACTAGCACGCTGCCAGCATAGGTTTCTCAATTCACGAGGCATTCCTGGCGCACAAAATCCAACTTCTGGCTCTACTGAAAGAAGGATGAAAATACCCATGGATCTGGCCACGGCCCGCCAGCGAGCGGAGCGACTTCGCCAAGAGATCAACCTCCATATTCACCGCTATTACGTGCTCAACAGCCCCCTCATCTCCGACGGTCAGTACGACGCGCTGGTTGACGAGCTGCGCGAGATCGAGACGCAGTTCCCGGAGCTGATCACGCCGGACTCCCCCACTCAGCGGGTGGGCAGCGAGCCGGCCGAGAGCTTCCGAAAGGTCGAGCACCCGGCGCCTATCCTGAGCCTCGATAAGGCCACGAGCCCAGACGAGCTGGCGGCGTGGCACGAACGTATCAGCAAGCTCCTGCCCGAGTCGGCGCCACAGCTCTCCTACGCCGTGGAACCCAAACTCGACGGCCTTACCGTGGTGCTGCACTATCGAGACGGCCAGTTCGTCCTTGGCGCTACGCGAGGCGACGGACAGGTCGGCGAGGACGTCACCGTCAACCTACGGACGATGCCGAGCTTGCCGCTACGCATCCCAGTCGATCCGGCAGGCCCCACACCACCTTCCTACCTCACCGTGCGAGGCGAGGTCCTTATCCTGCTCGATGCTTTCGAAGCACTCAATGAGCGACTGCGAGCGAAGGGTGAACCGACATTTGCCAACCCTCGGAACGCGGCCGCGGGCTCGCTACGACAGCTCGATCCGCGGATCACGGCACAGCGACCGCTGCATCTGTTCGCCTACGCCATCGTGACCGCCGACGGTCCGGTGCCCACCACGCAGATGGAGACCACCGCCTACCTCAAAGCGCTGGGATTTCCAATCCCAGACGAGATCGTCAGCTTCGACGACCTGGACGACGTGGCAGACTACTGCGTAGCCATGGTCGACCGGCGGGACGAGCTACCCTACGAGGCCGACGGCCTCGTCGTCAAGATCAATGATCTCGCCACGCAGGAGACGCTGGGCGTTGTTGGCGGGCGGCCACGGGGCGCGGTGGCCTACAAGTTCCCGGCGCAGGAGGCCGTGACGAAGCTTGAGGACGTCGAGTTCACGGTGGGGCGCACAGGCGTCATCACCCCCGCCGCGCTGCTGGAGCCCGTCCCCATCGCCGGGGTGATGGTCAGCAGGGCATCGCTTCACAACTTCGACCTGGTGGCGGAGCGCGACATCCGTGTCGGTGACCGGGTCGTGGTGAAACGGGCAGGCGATGTGATCCCCTACGTGACCGGGCCGATCGTAGACGCACGGAGCGGTGACGAGGAGCCCATCACGCCGCCCACCCACTGTCCCTCCTGCGGTGAGGCCGTCGTCCACCCTGAGGGAGAGATCGCCTACTACTGCATCAACGCCGAGTGCCCTGCGCAACGCGTGCAGAAGCTCACGTATTTCGCCCATTTGATGGACATCGACGGCCTCGGCGAGCAGACGGCCCTCCAATTGGTCGACGCAGGCTTAATCCACGATCCCGCGGACCTCTACAGCCTGGCCAAGGACGATTTGCTTCAACTGGAGGGATTCGCAGACAAAAAGGCGGAGAGCCTGTTGGCCTCGATCAGGAGCTCAAAGGACGGGCCGCTGAGTCGGCTGCTCGCCGCGCTGGGTATCCGAGGCGTCGGCGGCACGGTTGCGGCGCTGTTGACCGAGGCTTTCCCCTCGCTGGAGGCCCTGGAAAGCGCGTCCGAGGAGGAAATCACAGCGGTCGAGGGACTTGGGCCGATCACGGCTCGGAACATCCTGGATTGGTTCAGCCGCCCACGGCACCGGAGCATGATCGAGCAGTTAGCGGAGGCGGGGCTGACGTTGGAGGCCATAAGTCCAGAGGAAGCTGGCGAGGGTGCAGCTACCCTTGAAGGCTTGACCTTCGTGATCACCGGCGTCCTCTCGCAGCCCAGAAGCGAGATTCAGCGCCTGATCGAGTCCCACGGCGGCCGTGTCACCGGCTCTGTGAGCAGCCGCACGAGCTACCTGGTGGTGGGTGAGGATCCCGGCGGGACCAAATACAGTCGAGCCCAGGAGCTCAACACGCCGATCTTGACCGAGGAGGATCTCCAGCACCTGATCGAAGGACGCGCCGGCTAGGTGTCATGTCGCTCTGAGCTCTGAGTACGTAGCCGTGGGTGGAGCCCCTGTGTCAGCGCGCTCTTAGCTGTGGTATGCCCCACCTGGGCTTCGGTCAAGACCTGAGAACTGGGAATTCACAGAAACTCAACTATCATGCCCGTAGCAGCAGAGGGTTGAGTGACAACTCCTAAAAGACCGGTCCGAAGAGCAAGGGATGGTAAAGGCGTCGTTGACAGCGATGAAAGGGAGGCACGGATGAGTCTACTTGGCGATACGTCAATGGAATCCCCCCAACAACAGCATCAAGTCTATGCCGCCAACGATCTTCAGTGGATCGCAGGCGAGTGGGTGACCTTGGGAAATCCCCACAACTACATCAACCAGGACGGAATGGATTTCCTGTCCATCAGCGAGGCCGAGATCGCCCCGTGGAGCTTCAC
>JBNGDU010000110.1:0-3162 GCA_049975025.1 Anaerolineae bacterium | reverse complement strand
GGGATGGATGTGCTCGGGTCTATTCTACGATAGGCTGGCGGGAATTCAAAGGCATTGAGCTAGAGCAAGGAACAGCCGAAGTGTGAAGATGGCACTTGAAACGTGATGAGACTGAGGCAGGGTTGCGAGAATGCAAGAGGATTGCGCCCCGAAGATGGACCGTGGACAATCAACGACCCATGGGTAACGCATCAACCTGATCCTTGGAGCGCGCAGGCGGGACCGGAACATTGTCTATTGACAAGTTCAGTCGGCTTCATAGACTTACCACTATGGAAACCGTAAAGCTATCGGAGAAGTTCGCACTGTTTGATGAGTACTGGCAGCCCCGGCTGGTGGGCGAGCTGAACGGTCAGGTGGTGAAGCTGGCCAAGCTGAAGGGTGAGTTCGTCTGGCATCATCACGAGACCGAGGATGAGATGTTCTTGGTGGTAAAGGGGACACTGATTCTGCAGGTGAAGGACGAAACGGGAGAGCATGACCTGACCGTAGAAGAAGGGGCGTTTCTGATCGTGCCGCGAGGCGTGGAGCACCGACCGGTGGCGCCGGAGGAGGTTCAGGTGATGCTCTTCGAGCCGGCCTCGACGGTGAACACCGGGAACGTGCACAACGAGCGCACGCTGGATACACTGGAAAACGTGTAGGGGAACGCTCGGTAGCTCACGAATATGCACGGATCTTCACGAATTCGCCCCTACACAACACGACGCGCCTACTGACACCGCGGCGCGAAGATGACGGCGTTGAAACGCCTACCAGGCACGGCAAGCGTCCTCAAAACTCACGGCCCAATCGTCATCGGCTGCTCGACCGAGGAGCGCGTAACGATATCAGCGAAGGGGCGATATCGCGACTGCCACCGTCACGTGTCTCAATCTAGTCGTTACCGGTCCCTCGTTACTCGTTCTCCGCCCCCTGTCTCACAACTCGGCCCAGCAGTCCCAATCGTAAATCGTCAATCGCAGATCGTAAATACTCAACCCCCGAATCTTCGCCGCAACACATCCGCCAACGTCGGCTGACCGATGACCTGCAGCTCATAGCGGACCCGCGCCATCGGATGATCAATCTCAAGCAGGCGGGTGAGGTCGATGGGGGTAGCCACGATGACGAGATCACAGGGAGTGGCATTAATGGTAGCTTCGAGGTCGTGGATCTGGGCGTCGCCGTAACCCATAGCCGGGAGCACAGTGCCCGTTGTGGGATACTTCTCATACGTCGCAGCGATCGAATCGGCGGCGTAGGGGCGCGGGTCGATGACCTCGGTGGCGCCAAAGCGCTGGGCAGCTACGTAGCCGGCACCGTAGGCCATCTCGCCATGGGTGAGCGTGGGACCATCCTCGATGATAAGCACACGCTTGCCGCGGATCCGCTCGGGATCGTCGATGAAAAGCGGGGACGCGGCCTCGACAACCGTGGCGTCGGGGTTGACCTCGTTGATGTTATCGTAGATGGTCCGAACGCCCTCGTAATCGGCGGTCTCCATCTTGTTGATGACAATGACGTCGGCAGCCCGTAAGTTGGCCTCGCCGGGGTAGTAGGTTACCTCATGGCCGGCCCGGTGCGGGTCGGCGACGGTAATCCAAAGATCGGGTACGAAGAAGGGCAGGTCGTTGTTGCCACCATCCCAGACGACGACGTCGGCCTCGGCCTCAGCCTGGCGCAGGATCGCCTCGTAGTCAACGCCGGCGTAGACGACGACGCCACGGTCGAGATGGGGCTCATACTCCTCACGCTCCTCGATAGTGCACTCGTGTTTATCGAGGTCGTCATAACTCGCGAAGCGCTGGACGGCCTGCCTGACCAGATCACCGTAGGGCATAGGATGACGCACGACGACGATCTTGAGGCCCATCGCCTGGAGCGTGTCGCAGACGTGGCGCGTGGTCTGGGACTTGCCGCAGCCGGTGCGGACGGCGCAGATAGCCACCACGGGCTTCTCGCTTTTGAGCATAGTGGCGCGCGCGCCCATCAGTCGGAAGTCGGGGCCACGGGCCGTCACCAACGACGCGCGATGCATGACGTAGGTATGGGGCACGTCGGAGTACGCGAAGACGACCTGCTGCACATCGTGCTCGGCGATCAACTCCGCCAGCTCCTCCTCGGGATGGATCGAAATGCCGTCAGGGTAGAGATCGCCCGCCAGCTCGGGCGGGTACCTGCGTCCTTCGATGTTGGGTATTTGTGTGGCGGTGAAAGCGACGACATCGTAACGAGAATTATCGCGGAAGTAAGTATTGAAGTTATGGAAGTCGCGGCCGGCGGCGCCCATGATAATGACCCGGACTTTCTGCATAAAGCGTGGCTCCTTTCGAGCTCAGTTAGGAAACGCGTGATGATGGCAGTTGGACGATAGACTAGAGTTCGAGTAACCAGTGACGGTTGACGAGTAATAGGATAGGCCAAAGGGGGTGAGGGCTCAAGTGAAGAAAGTGAAAAAACGAGCGCGATTCCTCCTTGGTGATGAGGTTGAAGGCATGAAGACGGTAAAACGAATGACCATCAACGAGTGAACCGAGAGTTCGAAAGCGCCTGATGGGACCACATCAGGACGCTATCTGGTCAACTACTCTACCGGTGAACGGCTGAACTGATGACCGGTAATCGACAACCGCAGCCTGTGATCTACGTCTCCATCTCAGCCAGTGCCCGCGTCACCTCGTCCTGGTGTGGGACGAGGGCGCCAAGGACACCGTTCACAAAGCGGGGAGAGCTGTCGGCGCCGTAGGACTTCGCCAGCTCGACGGCCTCGTTAATGGCGACCTTGATCGGCACACCGCCAGCGGTGAATTCGTAGAGCGCCATGCGCAGGAGATTGCGATCGATGACGGCCACCTGATCCAGCGGCCACTCAGGCGCGTGGGACTGTATGTAGTGATCCAGAGGCTCGGTGCAAGCTAGGATCTGCATAACCAGCTTCCGGGCATATCTCTCCACCCTGGGGCTGATGTCAGGCACCGAACTGAACCGTTCATGGAGCACCACGGTCGGTGTGTGGCCCACAAGATCGATCTCGTAAAGCGCCTCCAACGCCAGTTGGCGCGCCTGCCGGCGCTCCCCTTTCATACCCAAGCCCCCTCCAACACCCTGTTTCTCAGAGCGCTACTGCCGCCGACCGTCACCAGGGCTAAGCTCCCATAGACACCCGCGAGCGAGCTAGAC
>JBNGDU010000109.1:0-3592 GCA_049975025.1 Anaerolineae bacterium | reverse complement strand
GTCGGTTGGTTAAAGTCTTGTAGATAGAGCATGGTCTCCTCAACTATCTACAGCATAGCAGGGAAGCGCACGCCGGACAATGACGTACATCACACCCCCCGCAGATTGCCACCAGGATTTCATACTTTGCACAGAGGGGCCAACCTGCCCCTCTATATTCCAACTCGTCTTATCTGCCCGTACAGTATGAAAAACGGGCCTCCCACTTCACAGAAGGCCCGTTTGTTGTAATCTAGCGCACTACAGCTTCAAGTTGGGGAAAGCATCCATGCCGGCGTACACCGCTTGATCGCCGAGGTCCTGCTCAATGCGCAAGAGCTGATTGTACTTCGCCACGCGGTCTGAGCGGGCCGGCGCGCCGGTCTTGATCTGACCGGTGTTGAGCGCCACGGCGAGGTCAGCAATCGTCGCGTCCTCGGTCTCACCCGACCGGTGAGAGGTCACCGCCGTCCACCCGTGCTTGTGCGCCATCCGGACCGCTGCCGATGTCTCGGTCAGCGTGCCGATCTGGTTCAGCTTGATCAGCACGGAGTTCGCGGCCTTCTCCTCGATGCCGCGGGCGATGCGTTCGGTGTTCGTCACCAGGAGGTCGTCACCCACGATCTGCAACCGGTCGCCCAAGCGCTCAACCATCAGCTTGAAGCCGTCCCAGTCATCCTCGTCGAGGCCATCCTCGATGCTGATAATCGGGTACTTCTCAACCCAATCGGCGTAGAACTCCACCATCTCCTCACTGGAGAGCACGCGCCCCTCGCGCGCCAGATTGTACTTGCCGTCCTCGTAGATCTCCGAGGCGGCCGGGTCCATTGCGATCCAGATGTCCTTGCCGGGCTCGTAGCCCGCCTTCTGCACGGCCTCCAAGATCACCTCGATCGCCATCTCGTTGGTCTCCAGGCTCGGGGCGAAGCCGCCCTCATCGCCCACACCCACGGCGTAACCCTTGGACTTGAGCACGGCCTTCAACTGATGGTAGGTCTCCGCGCCCCAACGAAGCGCCTCGGCAAAACTAGGCGCGCCTACCGGCATAACCATGAATTCCTGCAGGTCCGGACCGTCAACGGCATGCTTACCGCCGTTGAGAATGTTCATCATCGGCACCGGCAGCAGGTGGGCATAGCTCCCACCGATATACCGATAGAGCGGCAACATCGCGTACTGCGCAGCGGCCTTGGCTACCGCCAGCGAAACGCCCAGGATCGCGTTGGCACCCAACTTCGACTTGTTCGGCGTGCCGTCGAGCGCGAGCATCATCTCGTCGATGCCCTTCTGATCCGTGACGTCCCAGCCGACGAGCTCTTCAGCGATAACGTCGTTCACGTTCTCCACAGCCTTCAGGACGCCCTTGCCACTGTAGCGATCCTCGTCCCCATCGCGAAGCTCCAAGGCCTCGTGGACCCCAGTGGACGCGCCGGAAGGAACGGCAGCGCGACCGAAGCTCCCGTCGACGACCAGGACCTCGACTTCGACGGTGGGATTCCCGCGCGAATCCAGGATCTCGCGGGCAGTAATGCTTTCAATATACGACATAGGTGACCTCCAATCAGATTTGAGTTTGCGTTTATCGACAAAGGGGCCGACGTCGTCCACAGGCCCCAAACCATGATACACCAAAGGGATGGCAGAGCAAGAAAAAAGAAACAGATGTGAAGCGGGATGGCGTGAAAAAGGATGGGAACCGGTAACGAGTGACGAGTGACGAGTGACCGGTGGATCGTGCGACGTGAGCGGAGCAGTCGCCCTTGGTCGGGTTGTGCTGGGTCGCTTTATCGGGTATAGTGGCGCCAGCCGGCTTGGAGACGACGTGATGGAGCCTACTCGGTAGGGCCGGACAAGGAGTGGAGGACAGAGCGATGGACGACTGGCAGACGTTGAGCCGCCGCACGATCCTGGATCAGAGTCGTTTCCTGGTCGTGGAATCCCACACCGTCAGACTTCCCGACGGACAGGTGATCGAGGACTGGCCCTGGGTCATCACGCCCGACTTCGTCACCGCCGACGGGCGCTATCTCTGCTTCCGGCAGCCGAAATACGCCATCGAAGGGCTCTCCCTGGCGCCGGTCGGTGGCTACATCGATTCGGACGAGGCGCCTCTGGCGGCGGCCCAGCGCGAGTTAGTGGAGGAGACGGGCTATGAGGCATCGGCGTGGTGCCATCTGGGCACCTTCCCCGTCGACGGCAACCGGGGCGCCGGCAAAGCGCACCTCTATCTCGCCCAGGACGCCCGGCGGATCGCGGAGCCCGACGCCGATGACCTCGAGGATCAGGAGATGGTCGAGCTCACGCGGGAGAAGATGTCTGAGGCCCTGGATCGCGGCGAGTTCAAGGTGCTGCCCTGGGCCACCGCCGTCGCCCTGGCCCTGCGCGCCACGTGATCAAGAAATACCTCAAAGCATGTGGAAGTGGTCACTCGACTTCCAGGTGAAATCGCGCAGATATCCTTCCAGCCACCACCGGGCGCCGGGTGCGCGCCGTTTTTCCGCAAACCAAGCACTTCTTGGTAGAGACGCGACGGTGTCGCGCCTTCTTTGCCCACGCTAGGCTGGCTCTTGCCGTGGTGTCTCCAGGGACATGCGGTCGACGGAGCCCATCCCTCCACGGTTCCAGAGATGTCCCAGACGCCGCCCCGTCTCTACAGAGCGTGAATGCGGAAACTTGACGCACACCCTCGGGCGTCGGCTTTCGCCGACGCCCGGTTGACTTGACCGCTCCTACATCTAATACCAACTCCGGTTGCACTACTTCAACGTCCCTCATCTTGACGAAGAGCACCTTACACATATAATAGCTCTGCAAAGAAAAGGTTGAGGAGGATGGATGATCGACGCAAATGAGTTACGGAAAGGTACCACTTTCCTACTAGATGGGGAGCTCTATGAGGTGCTGGAATACCAGCACTATAAGCCGGGTCGGGGCAATGCCATTATTCGCACAAAGATCCGTAACATGCGCACCGGCTCTACGATTCCACGTAACTTCCTGGATGGCCACCGCTTTGAGGAGGCCTTTGTCGAGCGCATAAGCGCCCAATATCTGTACAATGATGGCGACGCTTATTACTTCATGGATACCGAAACTTACGAGCAGCACCGTATTCAGGCCACATTGCTGGGCCGGAAGGCCGGTTTTCTTAAGGACAGTATGGAGGTGGCATTGACGGTCTACGGCAACGAGGTCCTCGGCGTCGAACTTCCCCCTACCGTCGAGCTCGAGGTCGTCGATGCGGAGATGGCCGTGATCGGTGACACAGCCACCGGCGCGACCAAGACCGTCGTTACCGAGACCGGTCTTGAAGTCCAAGTTCCGCTCTTCGTCGAGGTAGGCGACGTCATCCGCGTGGACACCGAGGAAGGTGAGTATCAGACCCGCGTCTAGCGCGATTGGCCGCACGTACGTGCGTGGTAGCAGCCAATTGTCCAAGTCTTCCGCAGCTTGTGAGGACCGGTAACCAGGGGGCCGCCTGAGTCGCGAAACACCCGCGGTTGGGAAACTCCTGTGAGGCGAGCCCTTATCTGAACCTGAAACGACTGCAGTCCCGTTGGGTGCGGCGTGCCGGACGGCGCGCCGCACAACTGTTGTAACGTGCACGGCGCAG
>JBNGDU010000108.1:0-2765 GCA_049975025.1 Anaerolineae bacterium | reverse complement strand
GCGCTAGCTCTCGGCTCAGCGCCGGACGATACTACACCTCATCCTGAACCACACGACCGACTAAGTCGTAGACCAACGCCTCGGTCACCTCCACGTCTACCAAGCGGTGGGGCTCCAGTTCCTCCTGGATCAGCACGAGGCCGTCGATCTCCGGAGCATCCCGGTACGAACGCCCCACGGTGACGTCGTCGCCCGTGCCCTCCAGCAGGACCGGAAGGCGTTTCCCCACCAACGAGAGGTTCTTCTCCCGCGAGATGGCCTGCTGCGTTACCATCACGGCTTCATAGCGCTCAGACTTGACTTCATCGGGCACGTCATCCACCATCGTGGACGCGGTCGTTCCCGGCTCGTGAGAGTACTCAAAGACCCCCAGGCGATCGAAACGCACCTCCCGGACGAAATCCAAGAGCGTCTCGAACTCCGCCGCGGTCTCTCCGGGGAATCCGACGATCAAGGTAGTCCTCAAGACCACCTCCGGCAGCCTCTCGCGCAAGGTCCTCAGGGTGCGCCGCACCCTGTCCATATCCGAGGGACGTCGCATGCGCCGCAGCACATCGGGGTGCGCATGTTGTAAAGGAAGGTCGATGTAGGGCAAGACCTGGGGGCGATCGTGGATGACATCGACCAGCCGGGGCGTGATGTAGCCAGGGAAAGCATAGAGGAGCCTGATCCACGGCACGTCCGGCACAGCCTCGGTCAATCGCTCCAGGAGCGTCGCGAGACCATCGCGCATCCCCAAATCATAACCATAGTAGGTGACATCCTGGGCAATCAGGTTGATCTCCAGAGCGCCTAGATCGGCCAATTGACGCGCATCCGCGAGGATAGCGTCCACAGAACGGCTGACACTTGGCCCCTTGATCGCCGGGATCGCGCAGAAGGCACATTCCCGGCTGCATCCTTCCGAGATCTTCAGGAAGGCACTGGGGCCTGAGATCACGTATCCCGGGGCCTCGGCCTCCTCTGGCAACATAGCGAGGTGGTCTTCAATAAGAGAGAGCGTAGACCTACCGGGTAAGGAGAGGAGTTCATCAGCCAGTTCGACGATTTTCGCCCATGACCGGGTACCTAAAAAGGCGTCGATCTCGGGCACAGCCGCTTGCAGCGCCTCGGGATCCCTTTGAGCCCAACAACCGGCTGCCACCATTCGCTGCTCAGGTCGCAGTGTCAACGCGAGGTCCTCCAGAGTCTCCAGCGACTCCTCACGAGCCAACTCGATAAATCCACAGGTATTGACGATGATCAAATCAGCGTCATCCGGATCCATCGTCGGCTGATATCCCGCACGCTGAAGTAGCACCGCCATGCCATTGGCGTCAACGGTGTTCTTGGGACACCCCAGCGTGGCCAAGTAAAAACGAAAAGGGCGCTGCGCGCCCCTTGTCTCATCCATGCAACAGCCTCTCTTCATCAAGGCCCATTCAGAAGTAGCTTACCCATCAGTCACCCTCAAGTGAAGTCTCCCCCTCGGGCGTCCATGCCCTCCGAACCACCTCTCCCCTATCGCCAAGGGCCCCCCAATCGGTGCCGTTCACATAGAGGCGAAAAGCCCCTGCGTTGCCGGTCGTCACGATAGCAATCTCATCAGCGACGGCCTCAATAGCCTGTTCCGGCTCCGCAACACCTTGGAAAACGACCTGCTCATCGGCAGACACACTGATCCAGGCGTGGTTGGTCGGCACCAGACGCAGACGCACAGCGTCATCTTCAGAGATCGGGAAAACGGGCGTAGCCTGGGAGGTGGGTGTGGCAGTGCTATTCACGGTGCGGGCCTCAGTCGCCCGCACCGTTGGCATCGGCGTATCGACGGGCCGGTTACCAGAGAACTGCAACCACAGGAGACTACCGGCAGCGATGAGTCCAAAGAAGACAAGGGCTGCCACAAGGATGCGCATCAAGCTGCTTGAGGTGTTGGCCCGCACCGACCGGCGTTCCTCATCAGCGGTCGGGGGCGGCGGAGCCCAGGTACGGACCCCCGTACGCGAGGGCGGCGCCACCTCCAGCTCGCGGGGCTGAACGGGTACTCCCCGGGCCTCAGCGTCATACCGTGCCAGGGCATCCTCGACGGGCAGACCCAGGAACCGCGCATAGTTGCGCAAAAAGCCCCGCGCCTGAATCGCGCCGGGCAGCGCCTCGTAGTCGCCCATCTCCAACGCCTGGAGGTATCGGCGGCGAATCCGTAAAGCCTGCTCGACATCCTCCAGATCCATTTGGTGCGCCTCACGCGTGCGGCGCAGCCAGATCCCCAAGCTATCAGCCATCAACTAGGCTTCTTCAGCCTCCACCACCACCTTGATTTCGCCGCGGACGCCACCCTCCAACCTCAGTTCAACGGTATGCTCACCCACATCACGGATCGGACGCTCCAGCAGAACCCAACGCTTGTCAAATTCCTGATCCAGGATACGACCGACCTTATCAGCGATGTCGGCGGAGGTAATCGAGCCATACAGGCGTCCGGTCTCGCCCGCCTTCACCGTGAACGAGATCTCCTTTTCTGCGAGCTGTTCGGCGACTTCCTCCGAATACTCGCGAGCACGATCATCTCTGCGCTCCTGCGCTCGGGCGTATTCTCGGGCCGCCTTGATCCGTCCTTCGGTGGCGCGCACAGCTAACTCGCGCGGGAGCAGGTAATTCCGCGCATAGCCATCGGCCACCTCGACGATCTCGTGGGCTTCACCAACGCCAGACACATCCTCTTTTAGAAAGACCTTCATTAACTCCCTCCGGGTTTAACCGGGTGTTTCACGTGAAACACCCCTGAT
>JBNGDU010000107.1:0-4093 GCA_049975025.1 Anaerolineae bacterium | reverse complement strand
CAGCGCCCAGCCCTCCTGGGAAGATCAGCTTGAGGAGTCACTCTCCGGAAGCACCCTCAAGCGTGGCGAGCTCCGCGAAGGCACGATTCTCTACCAACGCGACGACGGATTTGTCGTCGACATTGGTGCTAAGCGCGATGGGTTTGTACCCATCGAGGATATCGAGGAGATCGAGGAAAAAGAGTTCGAGGTCGGTGACGAGGTGCCTGTCGTCGTCACCCGCTTCAGGGATTCCGATGGGAACGTCGAGCTTTCGATTTCCCAGGCGCTCTTGCAGGAAGACTGGCTCACGGCAGAGAAACTGCTGGAGGACCAGACGGTCTATGAGACCGTCGTCACAGGCTCAAACCGTGGCGGTCTGACCGTGGAGTTCGGCCGTCTGCGCGGGTTCGTACCGATGTCCCAGATTATCGGTTTCAATCGCATTCGCCAGCCGGCTGAGCGTCATCGCCGTCTCCGGTCGATGGTCGAAGAAGAGATTATGCTGAAGGTCATCGAGGTCAACCGGCGCCGACGGAGGCTGATTTTGTCTCAGCGGGCTGCTGCCAAAGAATGGCGGTCCGCTCGTCGCGAAACCCTGCTAGAGGAGCTTGAGCCCGGTCAAGTGCGGCGTGGCCGCATCAGCCAGATCACCGATTTTGGTCTCTTCGTGAACCTCGGTGGCATGGATGGCCTGGTCCACATCTCCGAGCTTTCTTGGGGCCGCATTGAAAACCCTGGCGAGATCTATCGTCCCGGTCAGCGGGTCAAGGTCAAAGTACTCAACGTCGATCCTGAGCGGGAGCGCATTGGGTTGAGCATCAAAGCGTTGACACCCGATCCCTGGGAAAGCGTGGCACAGCGCTATGACGTCGGCAGCTTGGTCGAGGGACACGTCACCCAGGTGGTGGATTTCGGTGTCTTCATCGAATTGGAGCCCGGTGTGGAAGGCCTGTTGCATAACTCGGAGCTGCGCGACATCAGCCAGCGTGAGGAGCTATCGTCTGGACAGACCATTTTGGTCAAGGTGATCCGTGTCGAACCTAATCGCCGCCGGATCGGTCTGAGCGTGCGTCAGGTTCGCCCCGACGAGTGGGAAGAGTGGGCATTGACACGGATTGAAGAGGAGGCTCAAGAGGCCGAGGAGGAAGCCGAAGAAGCGACCGAGGCTGAGTCTGTCGAGACTGAAGAGACCGAGGTCGATGAGGCTGAAGAAGCGATCGTCGAAACCGAAGAGGAAGACGAGGTCGTCGCGGAAGCTGATGAAGAGGTTGCTGAAACCACATCCGAGGCTGAAGAAGCGATCATCGAAACCGAAGAGGAAGACGAGGTCGTCGCGGAAGCCGATGAAGAGGTTGCTGAAACCACATCCGAGGCTGAAGAAGCGATCGGCGAAACCGAAGAGGAAGACGAGGTCGTCGCGGAAGCCGATGAAGAGGCTACTGAAACCACATCCGAGGCTGAGGCCGAGCAAGCGGAACCTGCAGAGCCCGTGTCTTCTGAGACTGAGGAGTAGAGCGGCCTAAATGAGCGCTAAGAAGGAAGATAAAATAGTTGTTGAGGGGATGGTCTCCGAGGCCCTGCCCGGGACCCAATTCCGCGTCAAACTCGATACGGGACACGAAGTGCTTGCCTATCTGTCGGGCAAGATGCGTAAGTATTATATCCGCATCCTGCTGGGCGACCGCGTTCGCGTGGAACTGTCGCCCTATGACCTCACGCGGGGTCGGATCGTCTATCGTTACAAGAAACAGCGTGCGTCCCAATCGGAATCGGAAGAGTAGGATCCCGCGAGCGACGACACAAGCTTTTCGATCCTTCATTCTTAAGAGATATCAAGACGCCGGCACTTGAAAGCCGGCGTCTTGTTGAATCACAGACTGCGACACACGCCAAGAAGGGAATGTACCTATATGGACCTCTATCAAGCTATCCTTGCCCGGCGATCTGTACGGCGCTATCGTGAGGAACCGCTCAGCAGAGAGATGCTCCAGCAGGTCGATGACATCGTGGATCACGCGAAGCCACTCATCAGCGACAACCGCTTCCGGGTTATGCGCCGCGATGTGATCACGGGCGAAGACCTGATCGCCGCTATGGGCGGCTACGGACGCATTCTAACGCCCCCTCACTATATGGTTGCTCATATTGACGACGGACAGCATGCCTTGATCGATCTGGGGTTCCGTTTGGAACAGGTGGCCATCAACATGGTCCAACTGGGCATCAGCGTCTGCTTTATCGGCAGTCTGGGACGTGAGTCCAACGTGCGCGTGAGATTCCGGCTACCGTCCAGCGCCAGAATCGGGGCTTTCCTGCTCTTCGGATACCCCGCCGAGTCCGTTACCGGTCGGACGATTAATGCGGTCATTCGACGGACTTCTGGCGGCACCAACAGATACAGCAGCGATGAGATCTTCTACCAAGACGCTTTTGGTGCACCGACCTCTCCGCCCAAGGAACTGGCGAAACTTATCGAGGCCGGCCGCCGTGCGCCCTCGGCTAACAACACGCAGCCCTGGCGCTTCCTGTGGCAAGCGCCAACGCTCTATCTCTTCCTTGACCGGGAAAACACCCGCTACGGCAAACAGCCCATCATGCAGAAGTATTGCTACTTCGACGGCGGCACCTGTATGAGCAATATCTCAATGGCGATGGAGAGTCTGAACCTAAGCGGTCGGTGGACGTTATTGCTGGGCGCCAACGAGTTTGTGCCCAATCACCCGGATGCGCTGATTCCCCTGGCGAAGTTGGAGCTCACCTGATCGCTGGGTGACGTCCTTTACGGCTCGGTGACGGGAGTGATGACCCCCTCGCTCACCCGAAGAGTAGTCGCGCCCTTTCGGAAGCTCTCGGGGAACATCTCGGCGTCGGTGGTGGCCAGAATGGTCTGCTCGACATCGTCCAGCAGGTTCAGTAAGTAACTGCGCCGCGCGCGGTCGAGCTCGGCTAAGACCTCGTCCAGCAGCAAAACCGGCGATTCTCCCGTCGCCTGCTCCAGCCACCGCAATTCCGCAAGGTGCAAAGCCAAGATGGCCGTGCGCTGCTGCCCTCGAGAACCAAAGGTTCCCACGTCGTGAGCGTTGGAGACAAAACGGAACTCGTCCCTATGCGGTCCAACGAGAGTCATACCCCGGTCGATCTCATGCCGCCGCTTCCTATCCAGCATCTGACGGTACGCGTCATAGAGCGCATCGATATCTATCGTGGCATCCTCGATCGAACCGAACTCAGTGGCGCACTCATCATCGTCTGCCGCAATGGCCAACGGCTCGAAGTTCGGCTCGTAGCTCAACCGCAACCAAGCTTGATCGCCCGTCAGTTCGCGATGAAGTCGCTCGGCGTAGTGCGTCAACTCCTGCAGAATCCTGCGCCGGAAAAGCGAGACCGTGACACCTGCCTTGACCAGACGTTCCTCCAGAGGCGCCAGTTGCATAGGATCTCCGCCACGATCACGCAGGTGACGAAGCAGAGCGTTGCGCCGTGATACGGCTTTCCGGTAGACAGTATGCACATCAATGTAAGTCGGGTAGATTTGGGACAGCAGATTGTCCAGATATCGACGTCGCCCAGAGGGTGAACCGGTGACGAGATCCAAGTCCTCAGGTAGAAAGAGTACAATGTTGAGGTGTCCCGCAAGGTCAGACCGTCTCACCGATCTTTGATCAATGTGGATGCTCTTTTGCATCCGATGGAGGCCATTGGAGAGCTGCTTCCGCTCCAGAGCGATCTCCAGCGACTCGGTCCGGTCGTGATGCGCCACATTCGCGCGCAGATGCGCAAAAGGCATATCCGCCTCCACGGCCTGCCATTGAATGACGTGTTGATCCACGCTGGTCAGCGGAGAGGTGCCCAACGCCAAAAAGGCGATGGCCTCCAACAAGCTGGTCTTCCCCTGCGCGTTTGCGCCCAAAAGCAAAATCGAGGCGGGGGGAAGATCCAGCTCCAGGTGGCTATAGGTGCGGAACTGGCGCAGACTCAAGCTTTGGATATGCATCGGAAGCATATTCTAGCATGAGCACAGTGGAGCTCAAGAGCTATAGAACTCATGCTAGGGTGATCGCATTTGGATATAGATGCTCGTAGCCCCCGTCTCGGGGGCGTTTTCGGCGCG
>JBNGDU010000106.1:0-5338 GCA_049975025.1 Anaerolineae bacterium | reverse complement strand
AGGTTATACTGCAACCGGTTCTGGCTCTGTCACCTGTTCCTGAGTTTCGCCCTCAGGGAGCTGCTCCTCAAGGGACTCAGCTTCCTGCGGCGAGACTAGAGCGTGCTCAAGCACCTGCTCAATGTCCTCCACTAGAACGAACTCCATCTCCTCTTGAACCTCATCCGGGATCTCGTCGAGGTCGATCTCGTTCAGCTTCGGCAACAGCACCTTCTTCAGCCCGGAGCGATGCGCTGCCAGCACCTTGAGCTTGACGCCCCCGATCGGCAGCACCTGCCCCTGCAGCGTGACCTCGCCCGTCATACCCACTGTGGAGTCAACGGGACGACTCGACAACAACGATACCAGTGCTGTCACCATCGTCACGCCGGCCGAGGGACCGTCCTTCGGCACCGCACCCGCCGGCACGTGCAGGTGGATCTTACCCCAACCTTTCTCTCTACTGAGGCCCAGTTTCTCGGCGTGAGATTCCACGTAGCTCAAGCCGATCCGCGCGGATTCGCGCATCACGTCGCCGAGCTGTCCGGTGAGAATCAACTTGTCGTCCGAGCCGGGCATGCAGGCAGCCTCCACAAAGAGGACTTCGCCTCCAGTCGGCGTCCAGGCAAGGCCTGTAGCCACGCCGGGCCGCTCTGTGCGGAGCGCAGCCTCAAAGCGATAGCGGGGCTTGCCCAGATACTCTCGCACCTTGTCGCTATCAACCATGATGGGCTCCGGCGATGCCTCGGGCGTGTCCGAGGACGCGGCCTCCGTCTCCTCGCCTTCCTCAGGCTCCTGATCGTTCTCAGCGACAACGGTCGCCACCTTACGGCACGCCTTGCCGATCGCGCGCTCAAGCTGGCGAACACCAGCCTCGCGCGTGTAGTCTCGAATCATCGTCCGCAGGGCATCGTGCGTGAACTCAATCTCGTCGTCCCGCAGACCGTTGACCTGGAGCTGCCGCGGCACGAGATAGCGCTCCGCGATGTGCACCTTGTCGTATTCGGTATAGCCATCGACCTGAATGACCTCCATCCGGTCCAGCAAGGGCGCCGGGATGGTCGACGTCGTGTTGGCGGTGCAGATGAAGAGTACCTTGCTTAGGTCAAAGTCAACGTCCAGGTAGTGATCACGGAAAGCGTGGTTCTGCTGCGGGTCAAGGACCTCCAGCAAAGCCGACGAAGGATCTCCACGCCAGTCAGAGCCGATCTTGTCGACCTCATCCAGCATGAAGACCGGATTCTTGACGCCGCCGCGCTTGATGGCCTGCATAATACGTCCGGGCATGGCACCGATATAGGTCCGACGGTGCCCTCGGATCTCAGCCTCATCGCGCATGCCGCCCAGGCTCATCCGTGTGAACTCCCGTCCCAACGCGCGGGCGATCGATTGTCCAAGCGACGTCTTGCCCACACCCGGTGGCCCGATGAGCGCGAGGATGGCGCCCATACCCTCGATCTTGCGCCCCTGCAGGTCGGTCTGGGTCTCTTCATCGAGACCCCGCTCCTGGCGCAGCTTCCGCACGGCCAGGAACTCCAGAATGCGCTCCTTGACGTCCTCGAGATCGTAATGATCCTCGTCAAGGACGGTGCGCGCATGACCGATATTGAGGTTGTCTTCGGTGACGACCTGCCACGGCAGTGAGGTCAGCCAGTCGAGATAGGTCTTGATGACCCAGTACTCAGCGGCCTGAGGCGGCATTTTCTCCAAGCGAGCCAACTCGCGAAGCGCCTCCTCCTTGGCCTCTTCGCTCATACCGGCTTCCTCGATCCTTGTGCGGTATTCCTCGACCTCGCGTTTACCATCCTCGCCTTCGCCCAGCTCCTCACGAATGGCGTCCATCTGCTGACGAAGGTAGTACTCACGCTGGTTCTTCTCGATCTCTTCCTTAGCCTTATCCTGAATTTGCTGCCCGATCTCACGCACTTCAAGCTCTCGCGTCAGCACACGGATCAGGAACTGCATCTTCTCGGCCAGATGATCAAGTTCCAACAACTCCTGCGCCTCTTCCATCTCGATGCGCATGTTGGAGGCAATCAAGTAGACAAAGAGCCGAGTATCACCCAGCTGCTGGATGAACCGAACGGCCTCGTCCGGGAACTGCGGAATCATCTCCGCAAGCCGCGTCGCGATATCCAGGAGATTCCGCCGGAGCGCCTCCTCCACAATCGAGTCCTCGACGGCATCAGGCATCAGCTCGATGCGTGCACTCAGATAGGGTTCCTCTGCTGTCCACTCCACGACTCGGAATCGCTCCAAGCCCTGGATGAAGACGGTTAGGGTGCCATCGTCAGAGTGCATGATCCGATGAATAACCGCGGCCGTGCCGACCTCGTGGACCTGGCTAGAATTCGGAACCTCGATGGAGGAATCCTTCATCGCCACCAATCCCACCATCCGTCCAGACTCGTCTGACTCCTCGATTAGTCGAACGGACCGCGGGATGCCGACGGCCAACGGCATAACGATATAAGGAAAGGCAACCGTGTTCCGCAAAGGCAGTATCGGCAGCTCACTCGGTATCCTCTCCACCAGATCGTCGATGTTTTGATCCTGCATATTAAACCAAGGTAACATTTTTGTCCTCCCAACGGAATCGACGGACCGGAACGTGATCGATTTGCTTGATGAATCGGGGCATGATCTTGTCAACTGGGAGCCGCTATCCCCGAAGTTCAGTCCTCACGCTGAAGATCGGTCCGGTGAAATGCATCACAAACAGCGCATCTAGTTATTCAGCGATCCCGTACCTGTTAGCATATCTCAAATCGTTAAGGGATTATAACACACGTCTATTAGAAATTCATAAGCGCCGCATATGTAATGTATTAAGTCGCCGGCCAATCGGGTGTCAACAGACAAGCGCTATCGTCCGAACGCCGTCAGCCAAACCACGGGACTGACACACCGAAAAGGGTACGACTCGTCCGCATCTCGGACACGACATCTGCCTATCCGCAGGTATAATTACGAATGCCGATCAGAGAAGGAGAAACCAGATATGATCGATACACACGTCCACCTGCAGGACCGCAGATACGCCGCTGACCTGGACGCTGTGCTACAGCGCGCGGCGGAAGCCGGCGTCACCGCCGCTGTCGTGCCAGCCACCAACCTGGAAGATTGTCCTGTCGTCGTGGCCTTGACCGAGGACTACGCCGATGCCCCCTGCCGGCTCTATGCCGCTGTGGGCATCCACCCGACCGAGGCCCACGACCTCGAGCGCGGCTGGCTTGAGCGCCTGCGGAACCTGGCACAGCATCCCCGCGTCGTGGCCATCGGCGAGGTTGGGCTTGACTATTACTGGCCCCGGCGTGAGAAGCGGGGTTGGCCCTGCGCTTCACCCGCGTGTCAGCGAGAGGTGTTCCAGTACCAACTGGAACTGGCAGCCGATCTAGGCCTCCCGGTCATCGTTCACGACCGCGACGCACACGAGGACACGTTGACCATGCTGATCTCGTGGCTGGACGGCGCCGCCGACCGTGGGGCGACACTCCACGCCTACGCCGCGGGGACGGCTTACCTGGAGCAGGCCATGGCGTCCGGTCTCTACGTCGGCATCGACGGTCCCGTCACCTTCAAGAAGGCCACGGAGCTCCACGCTGTGGCGCGTCGCGTGCACCTCGATCGCCTGCTACTGGAGACCGATGGCCCTTACCTCACGCCGGTGCCCCACCGTGGCAAGCGGAACGAGCCCGCCTACGTGAGTTTCGTAGCCGAGCGCATCGCGGAGCTACGGGACGTAAGCATCGACCTGCTGGATCGAGCCACGACCCACAACGCGCAGACGCTCTTCAAAGGCATTGTCTAGATGTCATCGGCTTGTGGTATAATCGCGTTGTGGTGGAAGAAGGGGAACTGGCGGATGACACAGGACCAATTGGGCTACCGAAGCCTGCTGCGAGATGACTTAGGGGAGATTGGCGCGCTGATGCTGGAAGCATGCAGCGAGCTCCCACGCGCCATCCGCTTGCCCGTTGAGGCGCTCATTAACCGCGGCGGGAAGCGACTCCGTCCCGCGCTGGTACTCCTGTCATCCTATATGTACGAAGCCGACCATAACGACGCCGTGCTCACGGCGACGGCTATCGAGATGCTTCACACAGCCACGCTGATCCACGACGACTTCATCGACAAAGCTGAGAAACGTCGAGGTGTCACGACCCTGAACGCCACGCAGATCCCGGCAGCTACGGTGCTGACCGGGGACCTCATCTTTGCGGAGGCAGCACGGCTCATTGCCCACACGAACAACACGACCCTCGTCACCCGTTTTGCGGAGACATTGTCGACCATCTGCAGCGGCGAACTCCACCAGTTGTTTGAGGGCCGAAAGGGCCAGCTACCGACGGAAGAAGCCTACTATGACCGGATCTTCGCCAAGACGGCCTCGCTCTTCGCCCTGGCGACGGAATCGGGAGCCATCCTCTCCCGTCAATCCGTCGAGGAGGTCAGCCGCTCTCGGAAAGTCGGGGAGCTGTTGGGAGAAGCGTTCCAGATCGCCGACGATGTACTCGACATAGCGGGCGACGCGGCGATCCTCGGCAAACCCGTCGGCAACGATATAAGACAGGGGATCATCACGCTCCCCGTTCTTCTCTACTCCGAGACGCACCCGCACGATGACCGCGTGCGCGCCCTGCTCAACGGCGGCGTCGATACAATCACGTTTGACAATCTCCTTCAGGATCTACGAGCATCCGGCGCTGGGGACCGTGCGATGATCCGAGCCACCTCCCACGTGGCCAGTGCACTTGACCTGCTGCGAACTCATCCCGATTCCCCGTACCGCAGAGCTATGGAAGAGATCGCCACCTTCGCGGTGAATCGCGAAAGCTAGCCCCGCGAATTACCTTTCGCCAGCGATGATGCGATGACACATCAGCCTCCCGAGCTATCTGTCATTGTCGTGACCTGGAACGTGCGCGAGCTCCTCGACCGTGCGTTGACGTCCCTCTATGCGTGCTGGGGCCGCCGAGCGGGCATGGAGGTGATCGTCGTCGACAACGCCTCGAGCGACGGTACCGCTCAGATGGTAAGCACCCAATATCCGCAAGCCCGACTGCTGCCAAATGCCGAGAACCTGGGTTTCGCTGGGGGCAACAACCAGGGTCTCGCAACAGCGGAGGGTAAGTACTTGCTCTTGCTCAACGCGGACACGGAGGTCCTCGATGGAGCATTGACCGAGCTCGTCGGCTACTTGGAGCAGCATCCCACTGTTGGCCTGGCGGGCCCGCATCTGCTGAACCCCGACGGCACGACCCAATCGTCTCGACGGCGGTTCCCCACCCTTGCGACGCTCTTCCTGGAGAGCACCTGGCTTGAGGGTTTGGCGCCCCGCTCGGTCTTGGCGCGTTAC
>JBNGDU010000105.1:0-3329 GCA_049975025.1 Anaerolineae bacterium | reverse complement strand
CGGCGATCCGGACGTGAGAAAGTGAACTGTCCGACGTACCCGTGGGACTTGCCTCCAGTTTGATTGCCGCAATAGCCAAGCGCTTGACATTCCTCTAACCTCGGGGTTAAATCCTGTTAGGTCTGTCACGGATGAATGCCCGTCAGACGAGCTCAAGATCTTGGCCAAACGAGGTCGTTCCCGCTTAGCGCTGTGGTGCTCATCCTGATGTCCCGGCCTGAGCGTGGGATAGCTCTCGCTGGCACGTGGCTTTAAGATGACTGCTGCCACGTCGCCTCAGGCCCTTCCGGCGCTGCAATGCGCCAAAGTGCAGCGCTGAGGCAACGTATCTTGGGTATCGTCGAACACTGTGCGTTACCGGTTCTCATGTTATCCACTAGCGAAGGAGGACGAGATGGCAATGGCGAAGTCAGAGGCGGTGGTAAGGGATCTCCTTTCTTTGGCCGACGTGGAAGTTGATGGTTCGCATCCCTGGGATATCCAGGTCCACGATGATCGTTTCTACGACAGGGTCCTGCGGGAGACGGCCCTGGGTCTGGGCGAATCCTATATGGATGGATGGTGGGATTGCGAGGCCATAGATCAATTCATAGCTCACGTCTTCCTGGCGGATCTGCCCGAGAAGGTCAAGGGGAACTGGAAGATCAAATGGCACATGTTGAAGACGCGACTCTTCAATCTCCAGTCGCGCTCTCGGGCCTTTGAGGTCGGCGAGCATCACTATGATCTGGGCAACGATCTCTACGAGGCGATGCTGGACAAGCGTATGAACTACACGTGCGGTTATTGGCGCGATGCGACCAACCTGGACGAGGCTCAGGAAGCCAAGCTCGAGCTGGTCTGCCAGAAGATCGGCCTCGAACCGGGTATGGAGGTCCTGGACCTCGGATGTGGCTGGGGCTGCTTCGCCAAATACGCCGCCGAGAAACACGGCGCTCGGGTTACCGGCGTGACCGTCTCTAAAGAGCAGGTCAAGCTCGGTATGGAGATGAGCAAAGGATTGCCGGTAGAGCTCAAGCTGCAGGACTACCGGGATGTCGAGGGTCTCTACGATGCTGTTATTTCCATTGGCATTATGGAGCACGTTGGTTATAAGAACTATCGAACGTATATGGAGGTGGCGGACCGCTGCCTCAAGGACGGCGGTATCGCTTTCGTGCACACAATCGGCAGCAACTACAGCACCACCGGCGCCAACGCCTGGTCCACCAAGTATATCTTCCCCAACGGGATGTTGCCCTCCATAGCACAGCTTGCGAAGGCAATGGAGGGCATCTTCGTGATGGAGGATTGGCACAACATCGGCCCGCACTACGACAAGACCTTGATGGCTTGGCACGCCAACTTCGAGGATGCCTGGCCTGAGCTCAAGAAGAACCCGAAGTACGATGATCGCTTCTACCGAATGTGGCGCTATTATCTGTTGAGCAGCGCCGGCGGTTTTCGCGCGCGATCCACGCAACTCTGGCAGATCGTGATGACAAAACCCGGCACACCTCAGCCGGACTGCCGCAAGATCTAGTCGAACGAACCTGAGGCCAGGGCAGTGAAGATAGGGCCTGAACGCGGGATCCGAAGACGGGACGGGACATCGTTATGATACATACGGAAGTGCTCATCGTAGGAGGCGGGCCGGCGGGGGCGGCGTGTGCCTGGCGTCTAAGGCGCCACGGCGTGGCGTGCATGATCCTGGATCGCGAGGCCTTTCCTCGCCTGAAGCTCTGCGCGGGATGGATCCCGCCGGAGGTCTTTGTGGATCTCGACATCGACTCCAGCGAGTATCCCCATGGTTTGACCCGGTTGCCCAAGATGCGGTACTCGGTGAGAGGCCTGAAGTTCGCCCTTCCATCCTCGCAATATGCGATTCGGCGCTTCGAGTTCGATCACTGGCTTCTAGCTCGCGCGGATGTGCCGGTGGAGACTCATCATGTCCGGACGATCACGCGGGAGCAGGGCGCCTATGTCGTGGATGATGCGTACTCTGCGAACTACTTGGTGGGCGCCGGTGGCACAAACTGTCCGGTCTACCGATCCCTCTTCAGTGAGATCAGACCTCGATCGGAGGATGCGCTGATCGTAACGCAGGAGGAGGAGTTTCCTTACGCCGACAGCGTTGACGATCTCGGGAAGATGTGTCATCTATGGTTCCTCGAGGACGGATTGCCGGGTTACGCTTGGTATGTGCCCAAAGCCGAGGGCTATGTCAACGTGGGCGTGGGGGGTAAGCTGACCAAGCTCCGGGCACGTGACGATGATATCAAGCGTCATTGGGATCGTCTCGTGGACAAGCTGGCAGCTTTGGGCCTGGTGCGCGGCTATGAATTCCGCCCTAAGGGTCACGCCTATTATCTCCGAGAGGAGGATGGACCTGTCCAGTTGGACCACGCTTTCATCGTGGGCGACGCTGCCGGGCTGGCCACGGTCGACTTCGGGGAGGGCATAGGTCCCGCTGTCAAGAGCGGACTGCTGGCGGCTGACGCGATCGTGACAGGCGACCGCTACACGGTTGATTCGATTCGGAAGCGCTCTGTGCCTCAGCTGCTCTTAGGGCTGCTCAGGCGCGCTTATTGACGGGCATACATGGGTTGAGAGTCAAGGAGTAGGCATACTATGGCTGCATCCACAACGGCCTCCGAGCCATCAGATGGGAAGCACATTCGAGTTCTGATCGTCGATGACCATGAGGTCGTCCGCCGTGGGTTGGGCACCTTCATGCTGGCTGTCCCCGACATAGAGATGGTGGGCGAAGCTCGCAATGGCCTGGAGGCGATCCACCGCTGCGAGCAACTCCAGCCTGACGTGGTCTTAATGGATATGATGATGCCGTTGATGGACGGCCCGACGGCGACGGAGAAGATTCGCGCGAGCTATCCCGATATCCAGGTCATCGCCCTGACGAGTTTCAAGGACGACGAGCTGGTCAAGAAGGCGTTGCAAGCTGGGGCGATAGGGTATCTGCTCAAGGACTTGGGGGCCCAGGAACTCGCATCGGCGATCCGAAATGCCTACGACGGCAAACCGACCCTGGCGCCGGAGGCGGCTCAGGCCCTGATCAGCGCCACGCTGCGTCGGGACCGACCGGACTACGACTTGACCGAGCGCGAGCAGGATGTCCTGGGTTTGATGGTCGAAGGCTTGAGCAACGCTGAGATCGCCGGTCGGCTCGTGATCAGTGAATCCACGGTCAAGTTCCATGTGAGCAACATCCTGAGCAAGCTCAACGTGAGTAGCCGAACGGAGGCTGTGTCCTTGGCACTGAAGGAGCAATTGGTCAAGCCCTAATCTCAGCTCCTGTTCTGTCTTGCCGGGGCTCGACCTAGACGAAAGTC
>JBNGDU010000104.1:0-6522 GCA_049975025.1 Anaerolineae bacterium | reverse complement strand
TCATATGTTAGGCGTCTACGGTCACGTCACCGGGCAAGGGAGGCGTTTCTGCAAACGGATCTGCCGCCCTCCACGGACGTATTCAGCCAACAAGTCTGTGGGACCGTAGTAGGAGATGACGCACACAGATAGAAGGAATAGGACGCTCATTAAGAATGACGAACCCGAGAGGAGGCAATCCAAGACTACCATGATTGCTTCCTCAATTGCCGTCAGTGGAAGGCCTGACGGTCACGCATAGGCCGCGCTGCGACTTCGACTCTGGCCCTTCGCGCCCCCAGATCAGACTTCCGTGGCGTCCGGCCCGTAGTGCGGCGCGATAGCGGCGTTACCTTACGCTAGCACGGCGAAGACCACCACCTGAAATGCGTTTGTCAAGTAGTGCGCCAGTATCAGCGGCACAACGCGACCAAACCGAAGGTAGTACAGAGCCATGATCAGGCCAAAGATAGCCGTCCAGCTGGCGCTGACCGGCCCTTGATACAGATGTATGAGACCAAACAGGCACGCCGAGATGAACACGGCGAGCAACTTGCCCGTAGCTGCAGGCCACACCTTCCATAGACGGCTCAGCAGGAACACCCGGACCACTTCCCCCGAAGCTGCCTCCAACAAGAACAACGGCCCTGCGAAGAGGGCCAGCAGTCCGGGGTTGCGGGCCAAATCCGCAAAGAGGTCTGTGACACTCGTGTTGGAGGAAGGCTCTGGCAGCAGCTCTGAGAGAAAGTGGGTCAAGGTGACATTAACGATAATGATCACGAGAGAGAGAACGAGCGCTGCAAGGAGATCCCGAGACAGCTTACCCGGCCTGAGATTGAGGCCTCGGGGATTCTCCCCACAGAGAAACCGCAGCAGCAGCAGCAACGTGACCAAGATAGCCAGGGGGGCGATCACCGCGAGGTACAAGAGGAACGCGTGGATAGAAAGCTGTTGTTCGCTCCGAATTTGGAGGATGATCAAACCTGATCTGGATCGCCGTTCGTCACGCCCGCACACGGAAGCATCCTTGCAGACCCCTCTTCTGTCGTCAATCGTCAATCGCAAATCGTCAATCGTCAATCGTCAATCG
Organism: Anaerolineae bacterium; assembly: GCA_049975025.1. GTDB lineage: Bacteria > Chloroflexota > Anaerolineae > B4-G1 > SLSP01 > PWVB01. The sequence goes on along the minus strand of JBNGDU010000104.1, from coordinate 5,453 downwards.
TCAGCCCCGAGCTTACTCACGCCGCCGTCGCGATCGTCAGCGCCAGCGCGATCTGCGCCAGATGATACGTCACGAGCACCAAGACGTGGAGCAGGTGAGAGCGCTCTACAAAGCGGTCCCACGCCAGCATCAGGTCCGAGAGGAAGAAGAGCGTGGCGCCGACGCTCGCCGTGATCCGCCCTGCCAAGGGCCAGGCGGCCCGGAACCAGGTCGCCCATCCGGCGAAGAGCGTCAAGCTCAGGATGGCGCCATAGGCTATCACGGGCCCACGCATCGCCTCCGAGCCGGAGGCCACGACCCCGGCGACGATGCGCCGGAGCACCACCACATCCAGAGCAACAATGGGCAGCACGAGCCACAGGGCGGCGCGAGGCGGCAGCGACGGCGTGAGGCCGACGATGTAGAAGAGGTGAGCGGCGAGAAACGAGGCCAGTCCCCAGAGGAACCAGCGCTTGTCCGGCAGCATCAGGAAGACGTCGCCGAGCAGCGAGAGCGCCAGCGCAGGAAGGAACCACCGCAGCAGGCGGGGATCGTACGACCCAAGCCGGAGAAGCCAAGCGCCTACGATGACCACCAACAAGGTCAGCGGCTTGAAGACGTACTCCAGCCGCTTGGCTCTCCGGATCACGGCGACCCAGTCGACCACGGCGAAGATAAGGCCCAGGGTAAGGGCCACGACGGCGGGCGTCGGCAGCGCGAACACGGTCATGCCTGCCCCTCGGCGCGAGCCTCACGACGGTTGAACGCCCAGACCTGGACCATCGGGACAAAGGCGCCGACAGCGACGAGGAGGCTCACGATGATGCCGATAATGCCCACCGCCAGCAGGGGCGGCAGCAAGAACGAGGCCAACCCCAACCCCAAGCTCACGAGGAAGAGCACAAGCGCGATCAAGCCGGCGATCAACGCGATCTGCTGAGCGCGGGTCGTCGAACCCCTTCGTCTGCCGTACACCTGACCGGTCTGCCCGTTAAGCAGCACCCGCTGGGGATCGCCCGCGTCGTCCATATAGTAAGTGGCATAGAAAGGCAGAAGGAGTAGGGTCCAGTTGCGGCCCGCGTAACTCGGACGCCATTGAAAACTCCGCACGTGATCGGCCCGGGCCGCGCGGCGACACTCGTCGGCAGCCGCGCGATGCAGGCTCGGCACCGCAGCGGGCCACGCCGCCTTTGGGTCGAGATCGGGCATCCGCACCACGGCGGCGTCCAGCAGACCCGGCTGATAGAGCACGGCATCGTGCGCGTCGACGTCGCCCAGGGCGCGCCGGAGCTCGACGTGGCGCTCCAGGGCGGGCGAGGCGACGTTCTCGTAGCGCCGGCTTAGCCGTCCGACGCGCGGCTCCCAGCGGACCCGCTCCTCGCGCACGCGCTGGGTGTCCCAGCCGCCGCCATCGCTGTAGCGCTCCTGGTGGCTCACGACCTCGTAGTCGAAGCCCATCTCCGCCTGCCACTGAGCCTCCACGTCGACGTCCACCAGCCACATCGGGAGATAGAGTTGTTGCGCCCGCTCCTGCAGGGAGTAGACACTCAGGTCTTTAGGCGGCAGAGGTATTCCGCCGGCGAAGCGCTGAATGCCCTCCGCGATCACGCCTTGGCTCGCAGAAAAGGGCACGACCAGTTCCGGAGGGCGGGCATAGGGCAGGAACGCATTCTCCGCCGGGAGAGCCTCGAGCGTCGCCGCGGCACAGTGAGGACAGCGGGCCGGCACGTGCTCCTCCGGCGCGAGGTACCGCCAGTCGCAGGTGTTGCAGATGACCGGTGTCAACTCCAGGCCCCAAGCATCGTCAGACATCGTCCAGGGACCTCGCTTTCGTGATGGTGATCGCCGCGAAGACGATCCCGATCACCAACAGGATGAAGGCCACGATCAAGACGCCGCCGCCGGCGATCAGCGAGGGAGGCAGAACCAGCCCCAACGCGGAGGCCAGCAGCCCCAACAGGCCGAGCAGCACACCCGGCGCGAGCATGCCGGCGACCGCCAGCCAGACCTTGTTCCAGTCCACAGGGCGCTGACCGGCGACGGTCCCCGTCTGTCCGTTGATCAAGACCTGGTAGCTCTCACCCTCGTAGCGATAGACCGCGACGTAGACCGGCAGCAGCACATAGCGCCAGCTCTCGTCGGCGAAGTCCAGCGCCATGCTGAAGTTACGAATCCGCGAGGTCGAGGCCTGTTGGCGGCACGCCTGCCGCGTCGCCTCCCGCATGCGCTCGCGGACCGCCTCCCAAGCCGACTCTAGCTGAACATCGTAGGCCTGTGCGAGGAGACCTGCCAGGTAACTGGGCGCGTAGGGGACCAACGCCCGAGTGTCGAAGTCCTGGATGCGGCTCAACAGGAGGGCGCTCAGGCGGCTCGTGCCCGGGACCAGCATGTCGTCGAACGTGCGCCGCGCCCGCCCGGACTCCCAGCGCCACACGGTCTTGGTGCGCGTTTTCCACGACTTGCTGCCGGCATCGTAGTAGCGCTCCGTCACCGTGTGCCCGACCTGGGCCCGCCACGGCGCATCGGTTCGGGCGTCGAAGGTCCAGTAGGGTAGGTAGATGGGTTTGAAGTCGGCCACCCGAGCTGCCTCCCTGAGGGACTTCGGCGTCATCCAGCTGGAGCCCAACCACTCGCGCGTGATCTGCTGACACCGGGATTCCTCGATCTGAAACGGGATCAGGAATCGCGGGCGCAGCGCCTCCTGGGGAGCTTCCTGCTGGACCACCCTGTTCGATCCACAGAAGGGGCAGGTATGGGTCAAGCGACCCGGCGGGAGCGACGTCTCGGCGCCACAGTTCCGGCACTGCAGGGATGTGCGCGCGGTCCCCCACCCCTGCGCCTCTCGAGAGGCGGCGACGACGTCCACGGTGAACTCAAACTCCCGAGCGCCCTTGCCCACCACTTCCGTCTCCGGCGGCTCATAGTAGCCGCAGTGGGCGCAGCGCAGCCCGCCATCCGCCACGCTGTAGGCCGTGGTCGCCTGGCACCGCGGGCACTTGAACTCCACGACCTCCGCGGTCGCCTCCGGCCTCGCCGGTGCCGGAGCGTAGACCTCGATACCGTCTACTGCGGACTCAATCACCACGTAGTTGGGCGGCGGAAACCCGCTCATGCCTCCTCCCTCTATCCCTGCAACAGGTCAACCACGCGTTCCAGCCGCCCCGCGGAGTCGGCCAATCCACCCGGACGGCTGCGACGCAGCCAGAGCTCGCGATACCGCTCGACCAGCGCCTGCAGTTCCTCAGCCAGCGGGCCGCGCACGTCGGAGGGCATGGATGCCGCCGTCTCCGTCGCCTCGTGCTCGATCCGCGCCATGCCCAGCCTTGTCGCCCACTCGAGGATGTCGGCGGCCCAGGTGAACTCCTGCAGGACGAGGTCTGCGTCAGCACGCGCCATCTCCGCTACCGAGAGCCGATCGCGGATCTCGAGGATACGGTCGCGCGTGATCGCGAGGGCGTCGCGAGAAAGCTCAGAGAACAGCTCGTCGTCCAGCGACCGCTCCGGGTAGAGCATGAGCAGGAACAGCACCGAGGCGTTGGAGGGCTCGTCGCCCGGCAGCCGATAGACATTGCCGAGATCGTAGGCCACCTCGCCCATGACACCCGCGGCATCAGCAAACGCGAACCGGTCCAGTTTCGGCGTGAGCTCCGCCCGCGAGAGCTTCGCATCTGCGTTCCAGCTCGCCGCCGCCCCGACCATATAGCCGAGGAAGCTGACGGGCAGCGGCTGCATGTGTCCGTTGTCGCCCCAGTTGGTATTGAGCAGCCCTGCGGCGCCTGTTGCATGGCCGCTCTCGGCAGCGCTCTGGATGTTGGCCAAGGCGTTCTCGGTCCTCCCGGCGATGGTGTTCCACGTGCTCGTGCCGGGGCAGACATAGAATCGAAGCCCGGCCTCGGCGAAGAGCTTTGTGTGGGCCTCGAAGGGATGCGACGCGCTGTAGCCCCACTCCATGGCGATGGCGTCCTGAGGTAGCTCGGGGATCAGGTCGGGCTCGTGGAGAATGATGTCGCCCCAGAACTGCATCGTCTTGCCCCGGGCCTGGACCAGCGTGTGAATCTCCTTCAGGAAGTCGAGGTAGACGCGCTCGGTTCCGCGCTCCTCGCAGACCTCCGATGAGCGCCCCTTGCCCAGGTCGAAGGTCTCGTCAAGACCCACGTTGAAGAGGTCGCTCTGAAAGTGAGGAAGGAGCTGATCGTAGAGATCGACGAGCAATTCCTTCGAGCCGGGATCGATGGGGCAGAGGCTGAAGGGCTCACCGGGATGACCGGCCCAGAGCTCGCATCCGTCAGGACACTCGGCAAGATGGTTGTACTCGTCGTGGATCAGCCACCGGGTCATGTGACCGAAGCTGTTCTGGTTGGGCACGAGTTCGACGAAGCGCTCGCTGCAGAAGTCATCCAGCGCCAGGATCTCCTCCCCGGTGAAGGGGCTGGCGTCCTCCCAGACGACCTCGTGGCCCCGGTAGGCGAAGGTGTGCTCCATATAGAGTTGCAGCTGGTTGATCTTCCAGCCCGCCAGCATATCAACGAGTTCGTACAAGGTCTCCATCTTAGGCACGCGGTCGCGGCTCACGTCCAGCATCACGCCGCGATTTGGGAAGTCCGGCCAATCCTCGATGCGCAGCGCGGGCACCGTGATGCCATCCTCATCTCGCGACAAGGTTAGGAGCTGCGCGAGCGTGCAGACACCGTAGAAGAGCCCAACCGCGTCCGCGCCGGTGATACGGATGACGTCGGGCGTCACGACGAGGCTGTAGCCCTGAACACGGACGGCGTTTCCCGTGTCCAAGCGGAGCGCGATGTGCGGCTCCCGGATCTCGGTGTTCACGGCCGAAAGCGTCGCGCGCACGCCGTGGTCCGCCAGCGCGCCGCGCAAGCGTTCGGCGATCGGCTGGATATCCGAAACGGCGTTGGTCAGGTGGATAAGCACCTCATCAGAGAGCGAAAAGGCGCCTTCGGACAACTCGAAGCTTTGCGGTTGGGGAATCAGGTGTTCAACACTCACGTCCATGGGTTAACCTCCTTATATCAACCAGCTTTGGCGCATCGGGCGATACGCCTGGTCTGTGGATACTCTAACGTTAGTACCTCATTGAGATCCGGTGCAGAGATGATGGCGAAGCCAACAACGAGAACGACGCACCCCCGCGCGGCCTCGCTATGTTCTCATCCGGAAGTTGTGGCTATAATACCACAGAACGCTTCCTTCACATAGAAAGGGAACCTATGTCTCAATTCGGAGAGCGGCGCATCTACTACAACAACTTCGCGGCCCACTTGCTGAACGCCTACAACCCCAACATGCTCTACCCTGGCCTGCCCTACGCCTGGTCCGACGAAGATTGGCGGGGGCTTATCGACATGATCGCCGACTTTGGGTTCACTGCATGGGAGTTCTGGCTCGTCCCGCGGCTCTTCAGCCGGAAAGGGCTACGGTCGGACTTCGGGCGCGCCTTTGCCCGACAGATCGCGCGC
>JBNGDU010000103.1:0-2795 GCA_049975025.1 Anaerolineae bacterium | reverse complement strand
GTATGAAGCCTTTGCAGAACGGGATCTGTCGGACCTTGAGGTGGAGTACCTCTTCGTGGATGCGGTCTATGAATCGTTGCGGCAGCAAGGCGGAGGCAGGGAAGGCGTGTTGTGCGCCTGGGCCATCTGTGCCAATGGTCGCAAAACGCTGCTCCATTTGGCCCTGGGAAACAAAGAATCGTACGACAACTGGCTGGAGTTCCTGCGGGACATGGTCAAACGAGGGCTGCGACCACCGGTTCAGGTCACGACCGACGGGGCGCCTGGCCTGATCCGTGCCGTCACAGAGGTCTTTCCGCGTAGCCTGCGGCAGCGCTGCCTGGCCCACAAGACCCGCAATGTGCTGGACAAAGTGCCAGACAGTGCTCGCGACGAGGTCAAAGCCGCAGTGCAGGCCGCCTACTACGCGCCCAACCGCGACAAGGAGACCGAAAAGCGGTTCGATCCCGACGGCACTCCCAATCGGCATCTGCGGGGTTGGCCCTGGATGAACAACGACTGGGTCAACTTCCTGAGCTCGCTCGTCGGCGCGGCAACCGCCGCGAGCATCTACATAGTGCTGAGTTAATTCCACTGCATCCTAGACTAAAGGAGTTAGGTAATGCCCAAGATCACAATCGTAGGCGCTGGTGGATATGTCTTCCCTCTCACCCTGATTCGTGACGTCCTGTCGTTCCCGGCGCTCCGAGACGCGCACTTCAGCTTGATGGACATCAATCCAGACAACCTGAAGCGCACTTACGGTCACGCGAAGCGCCTCATCGAAAGCCACGATCTGCCGGCCACGGTGGATGCCACGACCGACCGGCGCGCGTCGCTTGAGGACGCCGATTTCGTCGTGATCACCTTCCAGGTCGGTGGACTCGAAGCCTATCGGCACGATGTCGAGATTCCGCGCAAGTATGGTCTTGACCAGTGCGTGGGGGACACCCTGGGCCCCGGCGGCATCTTTCGCGGCCTGCGCACGGCAGGCGCGCTGGATCCCATTATCGAGGATATCCAGGATGTCTGTCCCGACGCGCTGATGATCCAATACGCGAACCCGATGTCGATCAACTGCTGGTACTCGTCGGAAGCCGGCGTGAATACCATCGGTCTATGCCACTCAGTCCAGGGTACGTCCCAGATGCTGGCCAACCGCATGGATTTTGAGCCAGGCACTTGGTCCTTCAAGGTCGCGGGCCTCAATCACCAAGCCTGGTTCATCGAGTTCCAACACAACGGCGAGAACGTGCTTCCCCTACTCCACAAGACGATGAACGAGTATGCCGAGAAGGCACGCCAGGCACGCCTCGAGGGGGAGAACGTCAGCGACGAGCTCTACGGCGGTGGTGGTGAGCAGGTGCGGACCGCGATCATGAACCTCACCGGCTATTTCCAGACCGAGTCCAGCCACCACGCGTCGGAATACCTGCCCTACTTCCGCCGCACCCCGGAGGATGTCGAGTCGTGGGTCCCAGAGCGGTGGGACTACTATGAGATCTGCAAGAACCACGACTTCGAGGCGTTGGAGCGGCGGGCAGCCGAGCTGGCAGAGGAGCCCTTGGAACCCAGCCACGAGTACGGCGCCTACATTATCGACTCGATGACCACGAACACGCCGCGTGTCGTCTACGGCAACGTGCCCAACACCGGCATTATCACCAACCTGATGGAAGGCTGCTCTGTCGAGGTGCCCTGCCTGGTCGACGCTCAGGGCATTCAGCCGACCTATATCGGCGACCTCCCTGCAGCCTGTGCGGGCATCAATGCCGGCAGCGTGGCCGTACAGAACTGCGCTGTCAAAGCTGCACAGAGCGGTGACGAGGACATGGTCTACGCTGCGGTGGCCCTCGACAAGTACACCAGCGCTGTGCTGACCCTCGACGAGATCTATCAGATGGTGGATGAGATGTTCGAGGCGGAGGCGCAGTGGCTGCCGCAATTCGACTGAATTGCTTATCCTGCCGCAACTCGACTGAATTGCTTATCCTGCCGCAATTCGACTGAATTGCTTATCCTGCCGCAATTCGACTGCATTGCTTATCCTGCCGCAGTGCGGTTGAATAGAAGTTCCCTAGTTTTGGAGCGGACCTATGCAACAACTCTACCTGACGAAGATTCGACACTCTTTTCCGCGACCGGTGATCGAGGATGTTAGCGGAGCGGTCGCGCAGGAACTCGGGGCGATGCGCGGTCGGGTTCAGCGGGGTGATGAGATCGCGCTGGCTGTGGGGAGCCGCGGCATCGCCAACATCGCGACGGTCGTGAAGACCACCGTCGACGTCCTCAAGGCCTGGGGAGCATCGCCCTTTATCATCCCGGCGATGGGCAGCCACGGCGGCGGGACGGCTGCCGGACAGGCCGAGGTGCTGGCAAGCTACGACATCACGGCCAGGACGATGGGGTGCCCCGTTCGAAGCTCGATGGAGACCGTGGAGCTGACACCATCCAATGCCCGCAACCGGGTCTTCATGGATGCCTTTGCTCACGCATCCGACGGGGTTATCCTGATCAACCGTGTCAAGATCCACACTGATTTCCACGGCCCCTACGAGAGCGGACTCGTAAAGCTGTCAGTTATCGGCCTGGGGAAACACCGTCAGGCGCTGGAGATCCACAGCCACGGCTTCTACGGGCTACGCCATCTGATTCCCTGGACGTCCCAGCAGATCCTAGCCACGGGCAAGATTCGGTTCGGCATCGCGCTCGTCGAGAACGCCTATGACGAGACAATGGTCGTCAAGGCGCTGCCTCCTGAGGCGATCATGGACGAGGAGCCCAAACTCCTCGACATATCGCGAGAACATATGCCA
>JBNGDU010000102.1:0-5342 GCA_049975025.1 Anaerolineae bacterium | reverse complement strand
GCTGGCGTCAACTGCAGCGCTTGACCTGCCTCCCCAGATGATCCTGTGGTTCGTGCTCTACTTCCTCTTTGGGTACTTGACCTTCGCCTCGGCCCTTGGCGCGATAGGATCGATGGCGCCCAATACCCGGGAGGGTAGTCAGTTCACCTTTGTGATTATGCTGCCTTTGATGATCCCCCTCTGGCTGAACACGACCTTCGCCAACGCGCCCAACGGCACCCTTGCTACGCTGTTGAGCATCTTCCCGCTCACGGCGCCAGTGTCGATGGTCGCGCGGCTCGCCGCGACAAGTGTGCCGCTGTGGCAGATCCTGCTCAGTCTGGCGCTGTCGGCGGCGACGGCCTATGGTTTCGTCTTGCTGGCGGCACGTTTCTTCCGAGCCGACACTCTCCTCTCGGGCGCTGCCCTCAGCTGGGGCCGGATTATCGGGCAGTTGAAGGGATCGGAGACCGCTTAGCTAGGATCTCGCCGCTGCGCTACTTCGCCGCTGCGCTACTTCGCCCCCACATCGTGGGCTCGCGCAACCTAGAGCCCACGATGTGGGGTGACGGCGTTCTAGCCAGTCTCCACGGCTCTTGCCCTGCCAACCTTCTCGGGCTATCCTTAGTCTCCAGACTTGAACCGGTATAAGGAGACGTAGATGAACATCGTCTTTGAACGCTCCCACCTGCCAATCCTCGCCGACTGCGATGTCGCGGTGATCGGCGGCGGCTTTGGCGGCGTGGCGACCGCACTAGCCTTGACCCGTGCCGGACGAACCGTCGCACTGGTGGAGCCCCGCACCTACCTTGGGCGCGAGGTCGGGGCCACGCTGCGCCCTTGGTTGCCCGCGCCTGAAGAAGGCGTCGCCTCCCTTCCAAGCCTGATCGCGGCCTGCATAGGGGCCGGTGAGATGTCCGCGCAAGAAGGTGAGATTCCGCTGCATATGGACGCCGTCAAGCTTACGCTGGAGAATATGGTGCTGGAGGCCGGGGTCAAGCTGATCTACGCGAGCCTGCCGGTGGGCGTCTCCGTCGCCGATGGTCGTATTCAGGGTGTGATCATTGGCAATAAGTCGGGTCGACAGGTGATCAAGGCCGAGACCGTGATCGACGCCACAGCCACCGCCCTGGTGGCACAACTCGCAGGCGCCGAGTTCGAACCGCCACTCGATGACGCCGCCTGTTTCTCCTGTACGCTGGAGTTCACGGGCGTCGCCGCGCCGGATGTGTGGGGTGCCGATGAGGCTGAGCTAGCGGTGCCAGAGCGGCTGGGACTCGTCGGCGACAAGGTCATCCTGCATCGTGGCTATCGCGGCGCAGACCACGTCTTGCTGGAGTACCAACTGGACCTGCCGACGGGGGAGCGGGGTCCCTTGGCGGCATCCCAACGGGATGCCCAGGCGCGACGGCGTTCGATGGCCTTAGCCGAATACCTGGTTTCGGAGGTGACGGCCTTTGATGCAGCGTATCTGGCCACATCGTCCTACGAGCTCGACGGCCCCCAAACGACACGGATGGCTGGATCCACGCCGCCGTGGGCTCAGGAGTTGGCAGCGGTGGCGCTCGATGTCGGCTGGGACGTAGGGGGGACAGAGGCCACGCTTGCCGAGTTGGCAGGGCCCGTCGGCGGGCTATGGTGTCTGAATGAGGCGGCGCGCTTGAGCCCTGCGATGCGTTCCCTGCTCCGAGATCCGATCGTCGCCGCCGACCTAGGCGAGCTGCTGGCTCAAGCCGTCGATCATCACTGGGCGTCGTGGGGATCTGGCGTATCTGGGGATCTTCGGATCCCCTCTGCGCACGCGGAACCCCTCCCGGCGCCTTGTGGTCTGCAGATTAAAGAGCAGGCGCAGCCTCAGGAGGGCCGCGGCTACAAACCGTTCTCCGTGGAACCATCGCCGGTGCCGGTCCTGTGCGCTGCAGATCTGGTCGTGGCGGGGGGCGGCACCAGCGGGGCGGTCGCCGGCATCGTCGCCGGTCAGGAGGGCCTGCGAACGATCGTGGTCGACATGAACCCGGGTCTGGGTGGAACCGGGACCTACGGCGGTATCTACACCTATTGGTTCGGTCGTCAGGTTGGGTTCGTGGAGCACGTGCTGGACTGGGTCGGCGACGTCCAGGAACGGCTGCACCTGGTGAGGCCAGAGGGCACCATGGCCCGTTGGAATATCGAAGCCAAGACCTGGGCTCTCGCGGAGCAGGCTGAGGCCGCCGGGGTTCAGCTGCTGTTGAACGCTTGTGTGGTTGCCGCTATCGTAGAGAACGTCGCAGGCCGTAGCTCCGTGGGCGGCGTGGTGGTGGCGACCCGCTGGGGACCGATGGCGCTGCTCTGCGATGTCGTCATCGACGCCACGGGGGATGGGGATGTGGCTGCATTCGCCGGAGCGGACCATGTCTACGGCTCCGAACGGGAGCACGTGGTGATGTACGCCTATCTGCCGCAGGTCGCTAGCCCGGGGCGCCCCCGCAACGTGAAGACTAGCATGGCTGATACCACAAACATCGAGGACTACGTCCGCATGCTGCTGGCCGAGCGGCGGCGGGGTCTGCCGGGTGACCACGACCACGGCGTTTACATCGGGCCGCGTGAGAGCCGGCACATCAGGGGCGACCTCGTGCTGACCTTCACCGATCAGCTTCTCCTGCGGGGCTTCTCTGATGTGGTCTTTATCGCCTTTTCCAACCATGACATGAAGGGCGAGTCGACCTCCGATTGGATTCGGATGGGTCTGCAGGCCCCCAATCTGGAGATCGAGATTCCCTATCGGGCCCTGATACCGAGAGGTCTCGACGACATCCTGGTCGTGGGCAAGGCCTATTCGGCGACGCACGATGCGCTAGCGGGACCGCGCATGATGCCGGATCTAGAGAACCTCGGCGGCGTGGCGGCGATTGCTGCGGCGATAGCCATACGGTCCGGCGAGCCGGTCCGTGAGATCAAGGTCCGCGCACTGCAGGAACGCCTGGTCGTGGAGGGGGCATTGCCCGAGCGCGTCCTCACCCGCACACTGGTGCCACTTGAATGGAGCGATGAAGACCTGGTCGCGATGATCGACGGGCTGGATCCTGCCAAACCGCTTCAGACCTACTCAGATGCGGACGTCGGGGAGCATCAAGAGGGGCGGGTGCCGTTGGTCGACATCATGTGCGCAGGTCCGCGCGTTATCCCACCGCTGGAACAGGCACTGGCGACGGCGAAAGACCAAGGGGACAGGCCCCGGCAGGTGCTGTTGGCCCGGATACTGGCCATGTTGGCGTCGAAGGCCGGCGTTGAGGTGTTGGTCTCCATGCTTCAGGAGGAGTTTGCGCGAGGCGAACTCCCCGGGCGCGATGTGCAGATACGACACGCGGGACGTCATCCCCCCAACCAAGGGGCCGCGCCAGATGCAGCGAACCTTCTCTACTGCCTTGGCATGGCTCGAGATACGCGGATCATACCCGTCTGGCGACGCACGGTTGAGCTCCTGGAGGGCGCAAGCGAGGAGGAGATCCTCGATCCGGTCAAGGCGTGGTATTACTACGTTTCCTATCTGGCCTACGGCGCGGAGCGGCTCGGCGACCCAGCGTCGATTCCTATACTTTCGCGACTCCACAGCTACCCGCCCTTTCACAATCGGATGGTCCGTAGCGGCTTTGAGCCCGACCATCTGCCGGAGCGGTTGGCTTATCTGGAGATCCTGATCGGCAGGGCCTTGGCCCGCTGTGGAAGCCCCGAGGGCTACTTTGTTCTCATCAACTATCTGGACGACGTACGTACGCTCCTGGCCGAACACGCGCATGCGGAACTCGTTGCCATTACCGGCCATGACTGGGGCAAGGACATAGCTGCGTGGAGCGCGTGGCTTGAGCGCGAGGGCGGTGCACTCAAGCCGGTGGCCTGGACTGGGCCCACGGAGCCGGTCGCCGCCTGGGGAGAGGACATCCTGATAGAGCGTAATGACGTGAACCGAAAGACCAAGCAAAGTCTGCCAAGCAGGGTCGAATGAGGATCACAGGGGTGAAGCCGGATTTCCACGGATGATGTCCTTAGAGCCATGCCCTGTTTGTTCGGACAGCTACTGACTACCCATCTATCAACCTGGAGGTGCCACAACCATGAATGCTAAACTGACCGCTGCCGTCGTCGGGGGTGGAAGCGGGGGGAAACTAAGTATGGCCGCGCTGCGTAACTCAACCTGCTTTGACCTGGTCGCCGTAGCGGATATCAACCCGGAGGTCGGCAAAGTGCTGAAGCAGCAGTACCCCGATATCCGCACCTTCACCAGCCACGAGGAGATGTTCGCGGCCTGTCCCACCGATGTGGTCTGCGTCAGCACCTATCCGCCGTCGCACGAATCCATCACGCTGGATGCGCTCGAGCTCCCCCTCAAAGGCATTCTCGTCGAGAAGCCCCTGGGCCACACAGCGGCCTCCGGTCGCCGCACCCTGGAGGCCGTGAAGCGCGCGGGCATCCCGATGGCCGTCCCGCACGGACTGCTGGTCAACCCGGCGCCTAGGGAGATCATCGCCCGTGTCCGGCGAGGTGAGATCGGGGCGCTAAAGTTGGTGGAGATACAGAACACCCACTGGGACATCATCAACGCCGGAATCCACTGGCTAAACTTCTTCGTGAACGTGACTGGTCTTGAGCCAATGGACTACGTTATGGCCATCTGCGAGTCCAGCACCCGCACCTACCGCGACGGGATGCAGGTCGAAACGACGGCTGTGACATACGGACAGACGGTGAGCGGCATCCGCGTGGTGATGAACACCGGCGACGACGTCCTGGTGAACCGCGAGGGCAAATCCACGCTCTTTCGACTGGTGGGCACGGAGGGTCAGATCGAGTTCTGGGGCTGGGAGAACGCCTATCGTCTCCTGAATAGCGAGTTCCCTGAGGGCACGACCATTGTGCCTCCAGAGCTTCCGGGCACCGCGCACCAGCGCCACCTGGAGGCGATGGCTACGCAGATCGATACCGGCAACGTCGATTACACGATACCGGAGAGCTCGCTTCTGGCTTTGGAGATCTGCGAGGGCGCCTACGTGTCCAGTCGTCACCGGTGCAAGGTGACCTTTCCCGTCGACGAATTTGTCCCACCTCCATCTCCCGACTGGGATCCCGGCATGCCTTACAGTGGTTGGGGCGGCGGTCGCGACGGGCGGAAGCTGTGAAGAAAGCGCTCGGCGACGTACCCTTACCACAACATCCGTCTCATCCGCGGACGATCGCAGATGGTGTTAGTTCGTGGACCGTGGGGCGAGATTAGCGACCGTGACGTGTCGAACTGGAAGTTCGACTTACGCTCTCCTCGTCAGGGGCGTTTTGGTTTCGGGGAAATAACAAGCTGATTATCGGTGAAACCACTTACCAGATATGCA
>JBNGDU010000101.1:0-4107 GCA_049975025.1 Anaerolineae bacterium | reverse complement strand
TGAGGAGCACAGTTAGTATACTCAGAATCAACCTCTCTGCACACCTGATCCAAAGTGGACTGAGTATCCAGGGCATCGGCGACTGGAACAGCAATGCCGGCGAGGCATCCCAACTGATTCTAGGTAAATCTCCTTATCATCCTGCCGAAGGCATCGACATACCCTAGCAGCTCCCTGGTCTCGATCTCGCGAGCGCCCGCTTCCAGTGGATACCAGACGACGACGTCACCGGACGGATGGGGCGCATCCGTCCTTATCTGACCACCCTTTTTCGCGTGAAGGGAGCGAATCGCCTCATCGCCGTGATCGATCAGCGTCAGGACGCCGGCAAGCGCTCTGTCGTATCTATGCGCGTAGGCGTCGGCTTCACGCATGGCGTGGTCGAAGAGCCCGGTAGCAAGCCCGCGGCGCCGAAAGCCACGCCGGGTCCCAAGTAGGTCGATATCGCAGATGAGGCGATCTCCGACGAGGATGTAAAGGAATTGCACAAACGACAGGACGCGCTCATCGTCCCGCACTACGAAGATCTGGATGTAGGGCTCATCACCGGCATCCCCATAGAGACTCAGTCGCTTCGATAAGTGTGCAGGCGCATACTCGGGGAAGAGCTCGTCGAGGCACTGCTCCGTCGCCCGAAGGATATCTGGCGGCGACGAGCTTGTGATCTCACAGATTCGAAAGTCCATGCCCGGCTCTTTACCTGATCTTCGCCTTCAGGGAGAACGTGAAGGGTAGCCGCCCCTGATACTCAGGGAACACCCAGTTCCCGCTCTCATCCCTGACCTGTTCGGTGGACTCTCGGTAGTAGAGCCAGTCGAATTCGTGGAACCACTCGATGTGCATGCCCGCCTGGCTCAGCGCGTTGATGATCTCGCCGACGGTGTACATCCAACAGTAGTTGGTGGCTTTCCTGGGCTCGGAGGCATAGCCTCCAATCCATTCATCCCTATCGGCGGTCTTCTTGAAGTAAGGATACTTAACGGCGAGCTCGGGCAGCCTGGCCTCGTCCCACACCATGAAGAACGGATGTCCATCCAAGAGGTAGAGGAAGCCGTCATCGGCGAGCAGGTGGCGTACATTGCGGGCCCAGAGGTAGAGATCAGGAAGCCAGCAGAGAACGCCCTCCGTCGTGAAGACGATGTCGTAGGTCTCGTAGTGCTTGTCCATGATCTCCAGGACGTTCGACTCGATGAATCTGGCGTCAGGAATGCCGAAATCTGCTGCCAGCTTTCGGGCATAGTAGATATTCTCAGGCACTAAGTCCACGCCGGTGACTCTGGCGCCCATCCGTGCGAGGGAAATCGTGTCGGCGCCGGTATTGCACTGAAGATGGATCAAGGACTTGCCCCTGATGTCGCCTAACTCGTCGATCTGAGTCGGGCTCAGCGTGGTTTCCTCCCTCGAGAGCCTCGCTTTGAAGGTCTCGTAGTGGGCCTTGGCAATCGTGCCCCAGCTGTGTTTGTTCGCCTCTATGTACTCACTCACCGGATCTCTCCATTCGTGTTGGGATCAGCATGGCCTCGCCAGGCCGGATCCGGCGCAGGCTTGTGAAGGCCGTGACCTTGTCCTCCTCGTGCACGATGATGTCGCACGCACCGCCGCTTTCCCCCGTGGGGGCTGGACTCAACCTGAGTATAGAGTGACTGTCGAGGACCGGCAACCGACTTACTGATTGACGCCGGAAACAAGCGCTGAAGCGCTCACTACGAACCTCAGAGATCAGCTCAACCGGGCAGTAGGACGCGGTCTGCGCTTGAGCGGTAGAGCAAATGAGCGAGAAAGCGAGTGAGCGGGAAGGCAAATGAGCACCGTGACGCGTAGCGTGACAACTCCCGTGTCACGAGTACACTTGTCATATACAGGTCGCGCAGCCCCTTGCCGGGACTGCTCAAGTCAGCCGTTGATCACACGTTCAACGGATTATCGGCGTAGCTTCTCGCCTGCGATCCATGACGGTCCCCCGGCTCAACGTAGGTTGGGCCACGATCTAGAGACAAGGAGATGACATATGCGCAAAGAGACACTAAGCATAGCTGATCGAAGCCTCCCCCTCACCTGGGTGCATACGCTGGTCATCGGCAGTGGCGCCTCAGGGCTCAACGCCGCCGTCCAGCTCCGCGCCAACGGCGTCGAGGACGTGCTGATCGTGAGCGAAGGCCTGCAGAAGGGCACCTCGATCAACACCGGGAGTGACAAGCAGACCTACTACAAGCTCTCGCTCTGCGGCGCCGAGACCGACGCGCCGGAGCTGATGGCTGAGACTTACTTCGAGGGCGGATCGATGCACGGCGACCTCGCTCTCGTCGAGGCCAGCCTCTCGGCCCGCGCATTCCTCCATCTGGCGAACCTGGGCGTGCCCTTTCCCCGCGACGCCTACGGGCAGTTCGTCGGCTACAAGACGGACCACGATCCACGCCAGCGCGGCACTTCGATTGGGCCTTACACATCCCGCGAGATGTGCCGTGCGTTGATCCGCGAGCTCCAGAAACTGGAGATCCCCGTCTACGAGGGCCGCAACGTGGTCCAACTGCTCACGACCGAGGTCAACAACGAGATCCGTGTGATAGGCGCGATAGCGCTGGACGCCGAGGAGAACCTCGAGGTTTACGCCGCCGAGAACGTCGTCTTCGCCGTCGGCGGACCCGGCGGGCTCTACAAGACCAGCGTCTATCCCGAGGTCCACACCGGCGCCATCGGCCTGGCGCTGATGGCCGGCGCCAAGGCCCAGAGCCTGCCGGAGTCGCAGTATGGCCTCGCCTCGATCCAATTCCGCTGGAACGTCTCGGGCACCTATATGCAGGTCGTGCCTCGCTTCATCAGCACGGCAGCGGACGGGGTGAGCAACCCTCAGGAGTTCATGCGCCCCTACTTCGACAGCGTCGGGGAGATGGCGTCCATGGTCTTCCTCAAAGGCTATCAGTGGCCCTTCGACTGGCGCAAGGTCCGGGGCGGTTCGTCGATCGTCGACATCCTGGTCTATATCGAGACGGTGCTCAAGGGTCGCCGCGTCTTTCTCGACTTCCGCGACAACCCCGAGGGCTTCGCGTTCGAGGATCTGAGCGAGGAGGCCTACACCTACCTGGCGCGCTCCGAAGCGCTGCTGGCGACACCTATCGCGCGACTGGAGAAGATGAATCCCGGTGCCATCGAGCTCTACCTCGATCACGGCATCGACATACACCGGGAGCCGTTGGAGGTCGCCGTCTGCGCCCAGCACAACAACGGCGGACTCGCCGGCAACATGTGGTGGGAATCCCTAAACCTCAAGCACCTATTCCCCATCGGTGAGGTCAACGGCTCCCACGGCATCTACCGCCCGGGCGGCGCGGCGCTCAACTCGGGCCAGGTCGCCGGCTTCCGCGCCGCTGAGTACATCGCGAATCGCTACCAGACCTGGTCGGTACCGGAGGCTGACCTGCGTGATGCGGCGACGGAGACCGTCGCAGCTCTCCTAGGCTGGATCGCGGCCTCGGAGGACGATCCGGGCCGCTCCTGGAAGGAGGAGCGCGACGAGTTCCAAGCCCGTATGTCGCGAGCGGGGGCCCACATCCGCTCGCTGGCGGCGCTGGAGGAGGCTGTCCCTGAGGCGTGGACGCAGTGGCGGCGGCTCAGTAGCCACGGCGACCCTGAGAACATCAGCGAAAGCTTGCGCAACCGGCAGCTCTGCTTCGCCCATGCCGTCTACCTGGAGGCGCTCAAGTTCGCGCTGGAGAGCGGCACCGGCAGCCGGGGCTCGTCGATCACACTCAACCCCGAGGGCGTCAAGGTGCACGAGAAGCTCGACGACAGCTGGCGCATCGTGCCGGAGGATGAGACGTGGCGCGAGAAGGTGCTGGAAACCGTAGGCGACATCGCCGGCACCGTCGCCTGCGCCTGGGTCGACCGCCGCCCGCTCCCCCATCCCGACTCCTGGTTTGAGACCGCCTGGGCCGCGTTCCGTGAGGGCGAGATTTACGAGCAAGAGAGGTAGCGACGTCCAAAAGACACACTGCCAAGAGCGCAGAAGAGGGTGGATAGTTGATGTTGGATGTTGGATGTTGGTTAGTGCGTACTGAGATCGTTACTCCGCATCCAATATCAAACATCCAATACCTAATACCCAATCCC
>JBNGDU010000100.1:0-3034 GCA_049975025.1 Anaerolineae bacterium | reverse complement strand
TCGGTCGTCCTGGTCACGACCAATCCGCTCTTTGTTGGGCTGATCTCCCACTTCTTCCTGCAGGAGCATATGACGCGCCGCGTCTTTAGCGGCATGCTCATCGCCATCATCGGTTCTGCCATCATCGGTCTAGGCGACCTGGGCGAAGGGACACACCATCTCATCGGCGATCTGTTAGCGCTCGCAGGCGCGATAGCCATCGCCGTCCATATGCTGCTTGGGCGACGGCTTCGAAAGCACCTTTCACTTCTGGGCTATGTCTTCCCGGTCTATGCCACGGCAGCCTTTGTCCTCATGGCGTTGACCCTGGTGACCGGCACGAAAGCCGCCGGCTATCCGAGCACGGCGTGGTTGTGGCTGATCCTCGTGGCTGTGATTCCCCAGATCATCGGTCACTCCTCCTTTAACTGGGCGCTCGGACATCTTCCCGCCACGTATGTCGCGTTGGCGGTGCTGGCAGAGCCCATCGGTTCCAGCATCCTGGCCTGGTTGATCCTTCACGAGCCTCCGGCACCGGTGACAGTCGTGGGTGGAGCTCTGATTCTCGCCGGCATCGGCATAGCGGTGCGTCCCAACCGCCAGGGCCGATGACTCGCGCCCGCCCTCGTCCATTCCATAGGCTATGAGAGCTCTCTATCGCTTCAATAGCATCACCGGAGATAAACCATGAACCTGTTCTTACTCTTTACCTTGGGTGCCATCTGGGGCACCTCTTTTCTCTTCATCAAGATCGTGGTCAGCGAGGTCACGCCCTTGGTCCTAGTCGCCGGTCGTCTGGGGCTGGCTGCCGTCCTGATGTGGGGACTTCTCATCCTGAGGAGAGCGCCACTGCCTCGAGGCCGGCGGCTGTGGACCACCTACGCCGTCATCGGGCTACTCAACGGCGCACTCCCCTTCACGCTGATCTCCTGGGGCGAACAGTTCATTCCCAGTAGCTGGGCAGCCCTTCTCCAATCGACCACGCCCCTGCTGACCATTCTCCTGGCCCATCTCCTCACAGACGATGACCGCATCAACGGCCGAAAGGCGATCGGCGTAGCCCTGGGATTCGCCGGCGTGGGTCTCTTGATGCTGCCGGAACTGCGCCGGGGCGCCAGCGCTTCGATCTGGGGAATGGTAGCTATCGTGGGGTCGTCAGGATCTTACGCACTCGCCTCTGTTTACGCACACCGGCGTTTGCATGGACAAGACCCAATGGCCTCCGCGGCCGGCCAGTTCACGATGGGCGCTCTCTATATACTACCCCTCGCCATGGCCCTGGAGAATCCCCTGGCCATTGCACCTTCCGGACGCGCGGTCGCGAGCTGGATCACGCTGGCGGTCCTCGGCACTGTGGTGGCTTATGTGATCTACTTCACCCTCCTGGAGCGCACCGGTGCGACGTTCACGACGATGGTCACCTACATTGTACCGGTCAACGGCCTGATCCTGGGCAGTCTGATTCTCGATGAGCCCCTTAGCCCGAATATCCTGATCAGCCTTGCGCTTGTGCTCAGCGGCGTCTTGCTGGTGCGCCGCGAGCAAAGCTCAAGAACGTCGTTCGATAAGGCATCCCTTGACAAGAGCCCGCCTGATCCTCAACCGGCTGAATGATTCCCAGACACTGAAATCCATATGGCAAAGGCGCCATTCGTGTGGTAAAATCTGCGGTGGTGCCATGCCGTACAACTGAAGAGGCGAGGTATATGCTATTCAAAAACGTCTGCATTGAGGGTATGGGCTACGTCATTCCTAATCGCGTGGTCAAAACCTCTTGGTTCGAGGAGCAACTTACACCGGTCTATCGCGCCCTGGGTGCCCCCAAGGGCTTTATTGAACGCCTGACCGGCATTGGAGAGCATCGGTGGTGGGACGACGACGTCTGGGTCTCTGACGGTTCAGCCATGGCCGCGGAGAGGGCGCTGGTAAAAGCGGGCGTCGATCGCAGCGACGTCGAGTGTTTGATCAACACCTCGGTCTGTCGAGACTACATTGAGCCGGCGACGGCTTCCATCGTGCATCACAAGTTAGGGCTGCCGAATACCGCTCCGAGCTTCGATATCGTGAACGCCTGCCTGGGTTTCCTGAACGGTATGCTCGTCGTCGCGAACATGATCGAATTGGGGCAGATAGAGACCGGCATAGTGGTCGCGGCGGAAGCGC
Organism: Anaerolineae bacterium; assembly: GCA_049975025.1. Lineage (GTDB taxonomy): Bacteria > Chloroflexota > Anaerolineae > B4-G1 > SLSP01 > PWVB01. The sequence goes on along the minus strand of JBNGDU010000100.1, from coordinate 892 downwards.
CGAAGGAGGGACAACTCGCTACGATCGACAAAATGCTGAGCAATCCACCCACCAAGGAAGCGCTTCGCGACAACCTGGCGTCCTTCACACTCGGCGCCGCCTCGGTCGCGATGGTGCTCCGCCATCGCTCGAAATCCAAAACGGGCAAGCGCCTATTGGGTGGTGAGACCTACAGTAACACAGACCACTGCCAGCTCTGTGTGGCTCAAAGAACGTGGATGCGCACGAAGTCCACCAGGCTTTTGGAAGAAGGGACGAAGGTCGTCACGGAAGCGTGGGGACGATTCAAAGAGAAGATGAAGTGGACCAACGATATGGTAGATCGGCTCTTCACCCACCAGGTCAGCGAGCCGCAGCGGCAGGTGGCGTTGCAGGCCCTCAATCTGTCGCCTGCCATCGACTTCCCTACGCTCCACTGGCTTGGCAACACCGCTGCGGTGGCAGCGCCCATCTCAATGGCCATCGGTCTTGATGAGGGTTTCGTCAGGGAAGGCGACCGGGTTATCCTATTCGGCGTCGGAAGCGGGATCAACAGCATCGTCTTGGGCATCCAGTGGTGATCTGCGGACCATGCCCCTTTGAGAGGGACGCGAACCGGGTCACAAGGCCGTGAGTTCGAACTCGTCCGATTATCGCGCGCTCTATCCTTTCGAGCCCCACTGGCTCGAACTGGACGGCGTGCGAATGCACTATCTCGACGAGGGGCCCAGGGATGCGTCACCCATCGTGATGTGTCATGGCAACCCCACCTGGTCCTTCTACTACAGGACGCTGATCCCGCCGTTGAGCGAGGGCCATCGTTTGATCGTCCCCGACCATATGGGATGTGGGCTCTCCGACAAACCTCAGGACTACCCGTATCGCTTGGAGCAGCACATCCAGAACCTGGAGG
>JBNGDU010000099.1:0-1543 GCA_049975025.1 Anaerolineae bacterium | reverse complement strand
GATATTAGGTCTATCAGCCATGCGGCCTCCTTAGGTTGCAGGACACTGCAACAACGCGTGCTATGCTCAGCAATCGAGGTTTAGAGCCCTCGGAGATGGGAAAGGCCATCGCCTGCACTTCGCGCACTACATCAGCGCGTCGAGCGGCAGCCGGCACAGGGCGACATCCTCCTTGTTGGGCGCGTAGATAGCGTAGAAAGTGCCGTCCACAACATGATAACTCGGGTAACTGTACTGTCCGTACTTCCAATAGCCTGGGATGCGCGCCGGCGTCCACGGCTCCCCGCCGAGAAGGTGGTGGCGGTCGAAGACGACGCCGTCCTCGCTGGTCGCCAAGACCATCGGCGTGCGGACACCTTCGGGATCCGGGCAGGTCAGTCCGAAGTAGCGACCGACGGCGGCATCGTCATCCGGCAGGCGCCCGAAGTGAAAGCGGCACTCACCGTCGGTGTAGCCGGTCAGCCGGGGCTCGGACCAGGTCTCGCCCTGGTCCCAACTCTCCACCACAGCCAACCGGTGTTTGTTGGTGCGCAACATCATATGGACCACGCCGTCACCGGTCTGGTAGCAGGAGCCCTCGCAGGTGTGGTAGGGGTCACCGCGGAAGTGCCGTCCTCGCGAGAACTCCTGCGGCGCATCGATGTAGTCATCAGGCAGGCCCGGGATGCACCTCACGGTCCAACCCTCGATCCCGAGCGGGTCGTCGGTGTACGAGAAGCACATGTTAGCCGGCAGAATCAGCCGCCCACCGGCAAGCCGATGCGGGGCCAGGTTTGGCACGAAGTGGGGGATCCGAGCGACGGGCCCCCGCCAGGTCTCGCCGCCGTCCTGGGATACCATGATGCCAGTGTAGTGGTTTCGACGGTACTGCTTGCGCTGGACAGGACGGTCCAGCACCGGCCCTCGCCAATCGGTCGGGGGGCCGAAGTCTTCGTAGATGTCCAGCGTGGTCTGCTTGTAGTCGTAGTAACCATAGTAGGCCACCATCGTCCCCTCGTGGACGTGGATGCCCTCGGAGGTCACCACCCCGTAGCCGTGCCGGCCCGGCTGCCGATCCACCAAAGGGCGGGGCGACGACCAGGTCTCGCCGCGATCGTCAGACGTCGCCAGCATCATCCGTTGACCGGGTGTGTCCTCGTCCCGAAAGCCGTTCGACCAGGTGGCGTAGAGCCGTCCATCCAGCGACGTGAGCTGCGGATGGTGGTTATAGGCCGATCCCTCAACGCCCCAGAAGACCGGGAAGTGTTCCGACGCAACCGGGATCAGGGGCACCTCTCCCCAACGATTGGTTATCGGCGATTCAGTCCGCACGACCATGATACAACGCCTCCTCGCGCCTTACGCACTCGGCGTCCGCGCGCGGATGCCGAGTGAGAACGACCAAGTGGCAGGCTTTTCAGCAGCCCGAGAGGAAGACCGCGCCTTGAAACAAGCCGAGCTTCTCGCCGTCCGTCGACCCGTTGAAGTTCGCGTCCTCCAACTCGATGGAGATACTGCCGGCGTAGCCGACGTCGTCCAGGATCTCCATAGCCGCGACCCACCG
>JBNGDU010000098.1:0-1181 GCA_049975025.1 Anaerolineae bacterium | reverse complement strand
GGTCACGCCGCTCCTCAAGGCCGTGATGGATTTCCTCATATCGCTCTGATTATCAAGTCCCCGCTATGGGGTGCATCGAGTTGGGCGGCGACGGGTGACGTCGAGCTCGCTGCAACGGCTTGAGGGAAGCGCGCTGATGACACGCACCGAAAAGGAGGCCCAGTGATGAGCGTGCCTGTGGAGTTCACAAGCGGCGGATGCAGGGTACGTGGTAGGTGGCATCGCGGTACCGGAATGGCCCCGTTCCCCACTTTGCTGTTGTTGCCCGGCTTTCCCGGGTCGGGGGACGACGTGCTGGAACTCGGTCATAGGATATCATCGCACGGAGTCAACGTGCTAACGTTTGCCTACCGCGGGACTTACGAGAGCGAAGGGTCCTACAGCCTGAGGGCTACACTCGAAGACATCGGGGCCGCCATAGCGTATCTTCGTCAGGAGGAGGCTGTGGACAGATTCCAGATGAAGCCGGGCAGTCTCGTACTGGGCGGGTGGAGCTATGGCGGCGGTATGGCACTTACCTATGCTGCCAACCGCCCAGACGTACGGCGTGTCGCCTCGATTGCCGGGACAGATCATGCTGAGCTGGCGCGCGAATATAGGCGAAACGCCGCCTTTGCCGAGATGCTCGACGCAACATTCAAAGCGCTGGAGTCGCCGAAAGGCCCTGTGCGATTTGACGGCAAAGCAGCCCTTGAGGAGCTCGCTCAGGATCCGGCGCCGTACGACCTTCGGCTCAGCGCCCCCGCTCTTGCCGATCGTGACATTCTGCTCATCGGGGCTTGGGATGACAGTTACGTCACGATCGAACACCACGTTCTTCCCTTCTATCGTGCCCTGGAAGACACTGATGCGCAGCACGTCCGGATCATCGCGTTCCAGGACAACCACGCCTTCGAGAGCAGCAGAGAAGGTTTAGCCGCAGCGATCGTCTCCTGGGTACTATCGCGATAGATCCACAGGACGGACCGTCCCACACCAGATGCGCTAGTCCTGCCGTTGGGCCGTCTTGTGGTTAACTACCCACATCACCCTTCGCCATTTGACACCTCCGGGCTTCGGTCGTATAAGCAGGGCGAAAGGAGCAACTTCCATGGAAGAACAATGGTTGTGGTGCAGAATCGCGTTCCTCGGCATCATGTTGGCAGCGATGCTACTGCTGATGTTGGGCGTCACCCCTATCC
>JBNGDU010000097.1:0-3389 GCA_049975025.1 Anaerolineae bacterium | reverse complement strand
TCCGTGTACTTCTCGCGCAGGTAAGCCAGGAGCGGCTGGGCGCTCATCTCGACGCCGAACTCACGGGACATAAGCTCCGGCGCGGTGAACTTAGCGCCGTGACTGTGGACGCGCTCCCGTAGCCAGCTGAGCAGCGGGCCGAACTCAGCACGCGCGAAGCCCGACTCCAGGTCCGGCAAGTCCTGCTGGGCCTGATGGTAGATCTGGGCCGCCATCAGGTTGCCCAGCGCGTAGGTCGGGAAGTAGCCGATGGTGCCGTGGCTCCAGTGAATGTCCTGCAGGCACCCCTGGGCGTCGTTCGGCGGCGTGATGCCGAGATACGATTCGTATTTCGAGTTCCAGGCCTCGGGCACGTCGGCGACCTTGAGATCGCCGGTCACCAACGCCTGCTCCAGCTCGAAGCGGACGAAGATGTGCAGATTGTAGGTGACCTCATCCGCCTCGACGCGGATAAGCGTGGGCTCGACCTTGTTGATCGCGCGGTGAAACTGGGTCAGGGAGACGTCGCCCAGCTGGTCGGGGAAGAAGGCCCGCAGGATGGGATAATAGTGCTGCCAGAAGGGCATGCTCCGCCCGACCTGGTTCTCCCAGAGGCGGGACTGGGACTCGTGCACGCCCAGGGTCGCCCCACCGGCGAGCGGCGTGCGCTCGAACTTGTCCGGGCTGCCCAGCTCATAGAGGGCGTGTCCCCCCTCGTGGACGCTGCTGTAGATCGCCGACTCCGGGTGGTTATCGGAGAAGCGCGTGGTCACACGCACGTCGGAGTTGCCGAACTCCGTGGTGAAAGGATGGGGGGCACGATCCTGGCGCCCGCGCGAGAAGTCGTAACCGATGTCCCGCAGAAGCAGCATCGTGAAGTCCCACTGTCGCTCCTCATCGTAGGTTCGCTCCTCGAGGAAGCTGTCGTCGACCTCGGGCTTCTCGGCAATGACCTGGGCCAGCGGCACCAGACCGTCCTTGAGATCTGAGAAGAGCGCGGCGACCTGCGCCGTCGTCATCCCCGGCTCAAACTGGTCGAGCAGGGCGTCGTAAGGGTGCTCCTCATAGCCCAGGTAGTCAGCCTTCTCCACCTGGATATCCACAAGCTCTTCGAGGTGGGGCTCAAAGGTCGTGTAATCGTCGGTCTCCCGCGCCCTGCGCCAGGCGACGAAGCCCTGAGACGTGGCCTTGCTCTCCCGTTTGACCAGCTCCGTAGGGATCTTGGTGCGCTTGTCGAAGAGCCGGCGTGTGACCCGCACCAAGCTGGCCTCGTCGGTATCGTAGTCCAGATCAGCGACCTCGTCCTCCGCCGCCTCAAGGATCTCCGCCGTCTCATCGGACGTGAAGAGCTCGTGGGCCATCGAGCGGAGCGTTGCCATCTGATCGGACCGCGGCCCAACGCCCTTCTCGGGCATGTTGACCTCTTGGTCCCAGCTCAGGACCGCGGAAGCGCGCATGAGGTCGCTGATCGGCCCCAGGTGCTCCTTCAGTTGCTCTAGTTTTTCTCCCATTCGTAGACCTTTCTGTCGAACGTAGATTTGGTAGACAATGTTGTCGCGCAGACCTTGGTCTGCGCGTTATTTGGCTTGCCTATTATACAGGAAGATGAAAGTAGGGGGAGGAAGGCAAGAGGCAAGAGTAAGGGTCATAGGGTGGAGAGGATTCACAAAAGTTTTTACGGCAGGCGACTCTTAGGCATTTTAGGTTCGTAGTAGGCGCTTCAGCGCCGTGATCTCAACACAACGCAACGGCGCTAGCCCCACGGCGCGGGGCTAGCGCCCACTACAAACAGCCCCCCCTCACACAAGGCGCACTGCAAATCAAGCTGATGACTCTTGACTTTTGACTATTGATATTGCCCCTGAAAACGAAGTATGCAAAATAATCTTCTGTCTATACGCTGCACCATGTGTCAGGCGTGACAACGAGACTTAGTTGCTCCGCTGAACGGCGAGGACGAGGGCGTCGCCGTCGACGTTGTCCTCGAGCACCTCATCGCCCTCGGGCGCTGGCACAGCCACCAGCTCATCAGCCAGCACCTCGTCAGCGATGGTGTCGCCGTGGGTCTGGAGGGCCTCGGCGAGCTTGCCATCGGCCTTGTACTCCACCCGTACCCGGTCCGTGAGGTCGTAGTCGGCCTGCTTGCGGAGCTCCTGGACGCGGCGAACCACCTCGCGGGCGAGCCCCTCGAGCTCCAGCTCGGGCGTGATCGTGGTATCGAGCGCGACCACCAGACCGCCCTCCCCGGCTACGCCGAAACCCTCGCGGGCGTGGGTCTGCACCAGCACCTCCTCGGGCGCCAGGGAGACCTCGCTGCCGTCGTCGAGGGTCAGCTCCAGGTTCTCACCGGCGTTGATCCGCGCCACGGCTTTGCCGGCGTCGATCTCACTCAGGGCCTTGCGCACCAGGGGGAAGCGCGGGCCGTACCTCGGGCCCAGAACCCGGTTGACGGGCAGCAGCCGGTAGGCGACCAACTGCCCCTCCTTCTCGACGAAGGTAACCTCTTTGACGTTGAGCTCGTCCGCCAGAAGGTCCAGAAGTTGGCTGAGCTCCTCGCGGCGGCGGGGGTCAGCGGCGATCAAAGCCTGAGCCAGGGGCTGGCGCACCTTGAGGTTGTTGGACGAGCGCACTGAATGACCCAAGGTCGCAGCCTGGCGAACGGCGCCCATAGCATCGACGAGATCCTGCTCCTCCTTCGAGAGCGGGGCCGCCGTGGGCATGATGCAGTGGTGCACGCTGGACGGGGCCGTCTCATCCACGCCGCAGACCAGGTTCATATACATCGCCTCGGTCATAAAGGGCAGGGCCGGTGCCAGGGCCTTCGCGAAGGTCACCAGGACCGTGTAAAGGGTCTGGTAAGCCGCGGCCTTATCGGCATCGGAGTTCGGGCTCTCGCCGCGGGCGGCCCAGAACCGCCGCCGGCTGCGGCGGATGTACCAGTTGCTCAGGTCATCGAGGAAGGCCTCGGCGGGCTGAGCGATCCGGAGCGGAATGTAGGCCTCGTACCCCTCATTCATCGCGTTGACGGTCTCCCTCAGACGCGCGACGATCCACCGGTCCAGCACCGTCGGCTCGACGTCGTCGGTCCACGGATCGTCGACGACCGGCGCGCCCTCATCGAACCGCGCCGGGTTGTCCTGCAAGCTCTCCGGTGGGGTCCACTCGTCGATGCCGGCGTAGGTCACGAAGAAAGCGTAGACGTTCCACAGCGGGATGATGAAGCGACGCCGGGCCTCGTCGGCCCGATTGTAGCCGAACAGCAGGTTCTGATCCAGCTTCTGGTTCGTGAAGAGCCAGCGCATCGTGTCAACGCCCATCGTCTCGGCGGCGTCGTCGAACCAGATCGCGTTGCCCCAGGACTTGTGCATCGGGCGCCCGTCCTCGGCGTAGAGCGTCGCGTAACCGTGCAC
>JBNGDU010000096.1:0-3965 GCA_049975025.1 Anaerolineae bacterium | reverse complement strand
CCGGGGCCACGATGAAGCCCTCGGCGGCGGTGAAGCTGAGGGCAGCTTCGAAGGCTTGATTCTGATGGTAGGCGCGGGCTTCGGCGTCGCCCGACTGTAGCAGCGCTGAGATAGTGGGCGCCATACCGTGATAGCGGAGTCCGCCGGCGTGAACCGGGGCCGGGATGAAGCCGTGACCGACGGTGTACATCTTGGCAACCGGGCCCGTCTTGGCGGTGTCACCCCAGTCATAGGCATACGCACCCCGGGTCATGCTCGGGCACGCCGTGGATTCGACAAAGATCGCGCGCAGGTCGGGCTTGTCGCCGGTTAGCCTGTCCTTCATAAAGGGGTAGATGAGCCCCGCGGCGTTGCTCCCGCCACCTGCACAGCCGATGACGATGTCGGGGTAGTCACCAGCCATTTGCATTTGCTCAACAGCTTCAAGGCCGATCACGGTTTGATGAAGCAGGACGAAGTTGACCACGCTGCCGAGGGAGTATTTATAGCCGTCGTGTGTCATGGCGTACTCCAGCGCCTCGCTGATGGCGATGCCCAGGCTACCCGGCGAGTCCGGATCCTGTTCCAGAATGGCGCGTCCGGCGTGCGTCTCGGAACTGGGGCTCGGGGTCACCTCGCCGCCCCACGTCTCCATCATCACGCGGCGGTAGGGTTTCTGCTGATAGCTGATGGCCACCATAAAGACCTTGATCTTGAGGTCGAAGAGGGTGCCGGCCAGACTTAGGGCGCTGCCCCATTGCCCGGCCCCCGTCTCGGTGGCGAAGCCCTCCAGGCCCTCTTCTTTGGCGTAGTAGGCCTGAGCGATCGCCGTGTTGGGCTTGTGGCTGCCGGCCGGGCTGACGCCCTCCCACTTGTAGTAGATCTTGGCGGGCGTGTCCAGCGCCTCCTCCCAGCGGTAGGCCCGGTAGAGCGGCGATGGCCGCCACATCCGGTAGACGTCCTGGACCTCCTCGGGGATCTCGATCCATCGTTCGCGGCTGGCCTCCTGCTCGATACAGGCGCCAGGGAAGACCGGCGCCAGATCGTCCGGGGTCATCACATCGAGGGTCGCCGGATGGAGGTAGGGCGGCGGTGGACTCTTCATGTCCGCCAGGATGTTGTACCATTTCGTCGGCATGTCCTGCTCTTGCAGTTGGTACTTGTACTGTTTCATCGTGGTAACTCCTTCTTCTGGAATGGTGAAAGGACCTTCACTTTAGGATAAATTAAGGTTCGTAGACCCCAAGTCTCTCTTCAGGTCTATGCGGGCTCGCCTACGTGCTCCCTAGGCATGCGCACCTCATCCTCCTCTGCGATTGGCTCGACTTCGGTCATCAGGCGCTCTGGATCAGCGAAAAACTGCTTGTAGATTCGGTAGTGCTCGGTTTCCTCGTAGTCCACCTCCTGAATGCGTGGCTCGTCGAAGCTGAAAATCTGTGCGTCTTCCAACGATAGCAAAATGGGTGAGTGGGTGGCGATGATGAACTGCGCCGTGCGCTGGGTCGCAAAGTCCTGCAACAGCTTGAGGAACCGGATTTGGCTCGCCGGCGACAAAGCTGCCTCGGGCTCGTCGAGAAAGTAGAGTCCCTTGCGATCAAAGCGTCCTCGGAAATAGGCCAGCATGCCCTCGCCGTGTGACAAGGTGTTGAGGATGTGCCCACCCTGATAGGCCAGGCGCCCGGGGTCGCATATGGCGACGTCATCAAGGAAATCAGCCAGGTCCGTGAAGGTCTCGGCGCGAAAGAGCGATCCGGACACGCGCTTGCTCGCCCACTCAACCTCGATGAAATCCGCTAAGCGCGTCTCGTAAGGGTTGGCGTGAGCCCGGTGGCGCTTGAGCTTGTCCCAGACGTGGACACCGCACTTGCGCGTGATGGCTTCCAGCAGCGTCGATTTTCCGGAGCCATTTTCCCCTACGAAGAAGGTCACCGGCCCGTTGAAGGGCAAGCGCGAGGTCGATCTCAGAACCGGCACGTTGAACGGATAGTACTGTTTCGTAGGATAATAGTCCGTATGTAATCTGACTTCCTTGATGTACATAGCTTACTCCCTTGGCGCGTGTCGGCTGATCACCCTACCAGGCGCTTTCGCGCGCGGATGATCTCGCTTGAACACATAGCGGGCCCTCAACAGCGGTCGAGCGGACAGCGTGTTCACGATACTTAAGACTCAAGGAGGCGGAAGTCCTCGGACGCTTCGCCTCGCAGAACATGTCGCAGCTGAGGGCCCGCCAGGCCCATCGCATCGTAGACCATGCTCATCGTCTTCTCAGCTTCCTTCTGCATCTTGCGCGTGCCCTCGATGAGGATCTCCTCGACCAACCCCGGCTTGGATGCGTAGGCAGCGCGGCGCTCGCGGATAGGATCCAGGAAATTGTTGATCGCTCGGGCCAGTTTGCGTTTCACCTCGACGTCTCCCACCTTACCCTTGCGGTACCGTTCCTTGAGGTCGTTGACCTCGTCGACGTTGGGGTTGAAGGCGTCGTGGTAGATAAAGACGGGATTGCCCTCTACGCGTCCCGGAATGTCGGCGCGGATGCGGTTGGGATCCGTGTACATGCCGCGCACTTTCTGCTCGACCGTCTCCTTGTCGTCGGAGAGCATGATGGCGTTCCCCAGCGACTTGCTCATCTTGGACTGCCCGTCGATACCGACCAGGGTTGGCACCTCACCGATCATCACGTCGGGTATGGGGAAGACCTCCTGCTCGTACATCCGGTTGAAGCGGCGGGCGATCTCCCGGGTGATCTCGACGTGGGCTTCGTTGTCCTTGCCGACCGGCACCAGATGGGCGCGGGGGAGCAGGATGTCGGCGGCCTGGAGGACCGGGTAGCCTATCAGCCCGAAGGGCACGGTCTCGTCGTCCATATTGGCCGCGCGAGCCATGTCCTTGATGCTGGGCAGACGTGATAGCCGGGGGAGTGATACCAGGTCGCCGAAGATCAATGTGAGCTCGTACTCCTCCGGGATCGCCGACTGGAGGAAGATCACGCCCTTCTCCGGGTCGATGCCGACGGAGAGCAAGTCCAGGGTGACGTCGTAGATATTCTGGTTCAGCTCCTCAAGATGATGCTTTTCGGCTTTCGTGGTCAGCGTATGCAGGTCGGCGATAATGAAATAGCACTCATACTCATCCTGTAGCGCCACCCGGTTCTTGAGGCTGCCGACGTAGTGTCCCAGGTGCAGCTTGCCGGTAGGACGGTCGCCCGTCAAGATACGCTTTTTGGGTTCGTTCATGTCTTTGTTCCTCCCTCTGGTTAACGGCCTTGCCGGCCTATGTCTATAAAACACAAAAACGCCCGTCCCCGATCAGGGACGAGCGTGAATTTGCCCGTGGTACCACCCCAGTTAGGCGCTGACCCCCACGAAAAAACGCGCTGTGAAAGCGCGTCGTGGAGTCAAGCCAGCCTCACTCTTGTCGGGCACAGCGTAAAGCAGCGATGCCCTGCGCCCTGGTAACGGTGGCGTCTCCGTCTCGGACTACTAATCTACGCCCCTTCGGGGCTTCGACGTTCGGCGAGAGGCTCCCGGGCCCATTCAGTACTCGCGCCGGTGCCGGATTCACACCCATCTCCGGCTCTCTGAAACCTCGCCTGAGTACCCACTTCTCCCGATCTCAGCCTGTAACATCTTCTTTATAACATAAGGTGCTTGGAAAGTCAAGCGCAACGGAGCGTGAAACGTGAGGGCGTGAAACGTGATATTGCTCAAGCGTGGACGGTCTGCTGGCATCGGGCGTGACTCGTGACGGGTGACCAGTGATCCTTCGGTTGCAGGAAGCAACCCTCCCTCGATGGTAGGGCGGTAACAAGCGAGCGCCATCGTCCTCACGACACTCCGTTCACTCGTCAATCGTCACCGGTCACTCGTTGCCTTCCCCCAATCCGCCGACTCACTCTTGTCAATTCCCCCAGTTTCGTGTATAATTCGAATCGTACGCGGGCTTAGTTCAGCGGTAGAATGTCTCCTTGCCAAGGAGAAGGTCAA
>JBNGDU010000095.1:0-4911 GCA_049975025.1 Anaerolineae bacterium | reverse complement strand
GTCGATCCCAGCGCCATTTACGGTACAATATTGGGTGCGATACAATCACGTGCTACTACTGTGATGTGGGTGGACAATGCCGGCAACTGAACGATGTGATGGGGTTTCGGGTATGCGTGGCACAGAGTCCCCCACTTGATCAGGCCTGAACGGAGAGGGGGCTGTCTCTGAACCGGCTCATGAAAGAAGGATGTGCTTGATATGGTCGCGATGCGCAGGTTGATGAAATTCCTGAGGCCCTATTGGCATTGGGCAGTGCTCGCGCCGGTGACGATGTTGCTGGAGGTCGCGATGGACCTGATGCAACCCCGGATGATCCAGCGCATCATCGACGATGGGATCATGCAGGGCGATATATCCGTGGTCATCAACTCGGGCCTCTGGATGTTGGGGCTGGCCTTGATCGGCGCCGTCGGCGGCATCGCATCAACGACCTTCTCCACCCTGGCCTCTCAGGGCTTCGGCACCGACCTCAGAGACGCGCTCTTCGCCAAGGTGCATTCGCTCTCCTTCGGCAACTTCGACGAGCTGGAGACCGGCGGACTCATCACCCGGTTGACCAATGACGTCTCGCAGCTGCAGCAACTCGTCTCGATGATGCTGCGCATCATGATGCGCGCCCCGTTGTTGATCATCGGTAGCCTCATCATGGCGATTCTGACCAGCCCGCGCCTGGCCCTGATGTTCGTCGTGCTGGTGCCCTTGATCGCGGCTATTCTGGGCTGGGTGATCAACAGGGCCTATCCGATGTTCGGTGACGTCCAGGAACGGTTGGACAAACTGAACACCGTGATGCAGGAGAACCTGGCGGGCGTCCGCGTGGTCAAGGCCTTTGTCCGCGGGGCTCATGAGATCGCGCGCTTCGGTCGCGTCAACGATGAGCTTATGACGATCACAGTCCGCGCCGCGCGGGTGGTCGCGCTCTCTTGGCCCGCGATCACGACCGCGCTTCACCTGGGCGTGGTGGCAGCCGTCTACTTCGGTGGGGCGCAGGTGATCGGCGGCACGCTGCGGATCGGGCAGGTCATCGCCTTCGTCTACTATTTGATGCGCACATCCTGGGCGCTGATGTTCGTGAGTATGTTGTCGATGCGGGTCGCTCGCGCCCAGGCCTCGGCGGAGCGCCTTCAGGAGGTCTTGGCGAGCACGCCCTATGTAGCGAACAGAACCGGCGCGCGCGCGATCTTCCTGCCCGAGGGCCGCGTGACCTTCGGCGATGTCACCTTCAGCTACGATGGGGACTGCAACGAGCCGGTCCTGAGAAACATCACCTTCGAGGCCGAGCCGGGGCAGACGGTCGCGGTGTTAGGCGCGACGGGATCGGGCAAGACTACGCTGGTGAACCTGATCCCCCGGTTCTACGACGTGACCGGCGGTGAGATCACCGTGGACGGCGTCGACGTCCGCGACGTGGACAAGACGGCGCTGCGCCGGCACATCGGCGTCGCGCTGCAGGAGCCGGTCCTCTTCAGCGGTACGATCCGTGACAACATCCGCTACGGGCGTCCGGACGCGACGGAAGAAGAGGTCGTCGCCGCGGCGAAGGCCGCTCAAGCGCACGAGTTCATCATGGACCTGCCGGATGGATACGACAGCGTGCTGGGCCAACGGGGCGTCAACGTCTCCGGTGGGCAGAAGCAGCGCCTCGCGATCGCCCGGGCGCTGTTGGTCAGACCCAAGGTCCTGATCCTGGATGACAGCACGAGCTCGGTCGACGTCGAGACCGAGGCGAAGATTCAGGAGGCCTTGGAGGAGCTTATCAACAGCCGGGACGGTCTCGCCGGACGGCTCAACACCACCTTCGTCATCGCTCAACGCATCAGCACCGTGCTCAACGCGGACAAGATCCTGATCCTAGATGAAGGCCGCATCGTGGCTGAGGGCACACATAAGGAGTTGATGGACTCCAGCGCCATCTATCGCGAGATCTACGATTCCCAGTTGGGGAATGGGGTGGTCGGCCATGGCTAAAGACAACGCAGAAGAGAAGAAGGAATCGCGTAAGCGCTCTCGTCGCAAGAGCGGCGGCCCGATGGGCCATCTGCGACGACCCAAGGAGCGCGCTAACGACATACGGGGGACGCTGCTCCGGATCTGGGACTATATGAAGCGTCAGAAGACGGCGCTGGCTATCACCACAGTGCTGGTGGTGATCTCGTCCGGTCTCGGCACTCTGGGCCCCTACTTGATGGGCAGGGCGATCGACGGCTACATTGATACGGGTGACCTCCGCGGCCTGGCGGGTATGGCCTTGCTGATGCTGGCGGTGTACGTCAGTGAGGCTCTCATCTCATGGTCAGTGACCTATGTCATGGCCAAGGCGTCGCAGCAGGCCGTCAACGATATCCGCGATGACCTTTTCGCCAAGCTACAGACGCTTTCCCTGCGCTTTTTCGATCAAAGGACCCATGGTGAGCTGATGAGCCGTCTTACCAATGACGTCGAGAACATCAGCAATGTCCTCACCTCGGGGGTGGATGGCCTGATCTCCAATGTGCTGAGCTTGGTAGGCGTTGCGGTGTGGATGTTCCTGCTCAACGTGCGACTCGCCATTGTGACGCTGATCACGGTGCCGCTGATGGTGACGCTGAGCCGTTGGATCGCGAAGAAGACCCGGAGTGGATTCCGCCAGCAGCAGGCCTTCCTGGGCGATCTGAACGGCATTATCGAGGAGACGATCACCGGTGCGCGCGTCGTCAAGGCCTATAGTCGCGAACAGGACGTTATCGGGGACTTCAAGGGCGTCAACCAGAAGCTTCGGACGGCGTCAACGCGGGCTCAGATCTTCGCCGGCACGCTGCCTCCCTTGACCAACCTGGTCAACAACACCGGTCTTACGATCGTCGCCGGCGTTGGTGGATGGATGGCGGTGCAGGGCGTGGCGACCGTGGGCGACATCGCCAGCTTCGTCCAGTACGCCCGGCGTTTCGGCTGGCCCCTGAACGGCATCGCCAGCCTCTACAACTCGATTCAGTCCGCCATCGCGGGCGCCGAGCGCGTCTTTGCGATTATCGACGAGGTGCCGGAAGTGGCGGACAAAGAGGGGGCTCAGGCGCTGGATAACGTCGAGGGCGATGTGGTCTTCGAGGACGTCTGCTTCGCCTACGAGCCCGGCGTGCCGGTGCTCAAGAACGTCAATCTGCACGCCGAGGCCGGTCAGACGATCGCCCTGGTCGGGCCGACCGGCGCGGGGAAGACGACGATTGTCAATCTCTTGACCCGCTTCTACGATATCGGCCGCGGCAGGATTCTCGTCGATGGGATTGACATCCGGGATCTGCAAGTTCATGATCTGCGGCGGAAGCTGGGCATCGTCCTCCAGGACACTTATCTCTTCGCCGATACCGTGATGGAGAACATCCGCTACGGACGGCTTGACGCTACAGACGATGAGGTCATAGAGGCAGCCAAGATCGCCAACGCCGACCAGTTTATCCGCCGTCTCCCCCACGGCTATGCGACGCTGTTGTCGGAGCGCGGCAGCAACCTGAGCCAGGGACAGCGGCAGCTTCTCTCCATCGCGCGCGCCATCTTGGCCGATCCGAGCATTCTCATCCTCGACGAGGCGACCAGCAGCATCGACACCCGCACCGAGAAGGTGATCCAAGAGGCCATGCTCCGGCTTATGGAGGGGCGCACGAGCTTCGTCATCGCGCACCGCCTGAGCACGATCCGTGAGGCGGACAAGATCGTGGTCATCAACGAGGGCGAGATCATCGAGCGCGGGACGCACGAGGAGCTGTTGGAGAGGCGGGGCTTCTACCACGACCTCTACCTGGCCCAGTTCAAGGGCCACCTTGATCTCGTGCCGGAGCTCGTCGGCGACTGAGTGGCGGAAGTGCAGTCTCGCCGGACTTAGCGGCTCCGTCCACGCGGACGTCTTAGCTGGGAAGCGTTGTCCCAGACAGGCCCGAGGACTGAGAGCTGCCTGCTTTTATTCTTAGCTTCGCTTGATCACGTGGAGCGCCCGCTCGATGTGGTCAGCGGCCTCCGCGTCGAGCTTCCGAGCTTGCAGGACAAGCTCTGCGATCTTGGCTCGGGCGTCGGCATCGATCAGCCGGCGCGCCTCCTCGGGCTCCGCCATGAATCCTTGGGTGGCCTCGTGCATGGGTTCGAGGAGTTCGTGCTCTTTCTCGTAGCACGCAAGTGCTGCGCGTAATGGGCCCGCGACCGCGCGATGACGATCGGCCATGCTCCTGAGGAAATCCGCGGCTCTGGCGCGCTCCGAGACCATCGCCATGGCATCGTAGTGGACCATCTTGCGCTCGGCTAGCACGGCGAGATCGTCGGGGAAGTCCGCATCCCGCTGCATCCACTCGGCCCAGGCCTCGTAGGCCCGCAGCCCACCGTAGTATTCGCCCACCTGGGGCGTGCGTACGACGTCCAGCGCCCAGGCCAGCGCCTTTCGGTCCAAGGTCTTCTGTGGCGGCCTCGAACGCTTCTCCGCGATCAGGATCAGACCCGGGGTGTCAGCACGCCAGTTGCTCTTGCGGAACATGCCGTTGTCCTCGAAGGTCTGCTCCGGGAAGGCCTCGGGATCTTCCTGGAAGAAGTTCCAGCCGATGAGCGTATCGCCGTCGTCATCATAGCCGGTTACGATGCAGATCTCCGGTGGACCCATAACGCCGAACGCCAACACGGGGTGCGCTTGCTCCGAGATGCTCTCGATGATCGCATCGCGGAATGCGGTTCGATCGCTTTCTCCACGCTCCAACGTCTTATAATGATAGCCAAGGGCCTGGAAGGCACGGCGGAAGGGTTCCTCCCAGTCCTCTGCCATAAAGACGATGTCCACGTTGCCGCCGTCCCACTTCTTCGAATTCCACATCAGCCGGAAGGCGGCTCCCGACATCCCAAGGATGTAGGTATAGGTGTACATCTCGTCCAGGTAGTCCATGCACGCCTGTAGAC
>JBNGDU010000094.1:0-2448 GCA_049975025.1 Anaerolineae bacterium | reverse complement strand
AAATGCGATTGCCCTAACTCCTCGATTTGATGAGAGCGGCAGCCTCGGCAGCCTCAGCGTCACAGCTCCGGCAACGGGAAGTCGTCCCCCGTCTCGGAGATCCACTGCCCAAGCCGTTCCTGCAATCGCTTGCGCTCTGTCTTGAACTTGGTGTTGTGCGCCAAATTGACCAGCTCGTATGGATCTTCGTGGAGGTTGAACATCAACCAGGGTTGATGCTCCAACACCACGTACTTCCACCCGTCGCGGGTGACGACCCCGCGCCACGGTCGGTCGACGCTGTCGCCGTGGCCGGTGGGGACCACCGACTGGATGAACGCGGAGTCAGGAGATTCGCTTTGGGCACGATCCGGCATCCTGAGGCCCGAGTAGTCGTGGCCCTGCATCCATTCGGGGGCCTCAATCCCGCAGAGCCCCAAGGTCGTCGGCGCGATATCCGCGTGGTTGATCAGCGCGTCCGGTCGTCCGGAGCGCCCCTCATAGCGCGGGTGAAGGCCGCCGATGATGAAGGGGATGCGTATCGACTCCTCCCACGGAGAGGTCTTGAGGAATTGGCCGTGGGAGCCGTGGTTATCACCATGGTCCGAGAAGAAAATGATATGCGTGTCGAGATCGAGGCCTGCCCCCGCCAGCGCATCGCGAACGCGCCCTACGTTCCAATCCAGATTCTCGATCTGGGCGTAGTATCCGGCAAGCTCACGCCGTGCTCGCTCCTGCACCCAGGCTACCGGCGGCACGTTGGGCCGCAGTTCGACCCGTGCGGGCGTGTGGCCCGCCATCCACTCCGCCGGCGCCACGTAGGGATTGTGCGGGGGCTGCACCGAGAGCACGGCGAAGAAAGGCTTGCCCTTCCCCGCCTCGCGTGCCTCCCCCTGCTCATGGATGTAGTCGATAAGCAGGTCGGTAAGGCAATCGGTCTCATAGCCGGGCAGACGATAGTGGAAGGCGCCATCGCCCTTACCCCCGTGGACCCACGTGTCCCACTGGCTGTTGTTGTTGTCATAGCCCACCCAAGTGTCGAAGTTGCCGCGCCGGTCGGGATCGGTGATGAACATCGCCGCGCGCCCATTCCGCTCCTTGAAGCCGCCGAGATGCCACTTGCCGAAGTAAGCTGTATCGAAGCCGTGGTCATTAAAGACATCGGCGACGGTCGGCATACCCTCCGGCAGCGGATACTCGTGACCGGGTACCGCTTCATGAGGATACCGGCTGGTCATGAGTGATCCACGGAACGGGCAGCACAAAGGGAAGCCACAGACAGCTCGTTCATAGTTCTGCCCCTCGGCGGACAGCCGGTCTAGATGGGGCGTGTTGAGATTGGGATCGCCGTTGCAGCTCAGGGCCTGCGCTCGATGCTGGTCACCGAAGATCCAAATCGCGTTCTTATACCGGCTTTCCTGATTTGAAGACTCTGACATCTTGACTCCTTGTGAGAAGAGTGTTTCACGATATTCCCTACGATAGCTCCTGCAGAAGTCTGAGGTAGCTGTCATAGCGGGGCTCCGAGACGTCCCCATTATCCACAGCTTGCTTGATCGCGCAACCCGGTTCGCTATCGTGAACACAGCTCGCGCCGAACTTACACGCCCCAAGGTGTGGGCGGAACTCCGGGAAGAACCAAGGGAGCTCCCCGGGCCGCGCCTGCCAGAGCGCCAGCTCCCGCATCCCCGGCGTGTCCACAACCCCACCACCACCGGAGAGCGGCACGAGTTCCAGATGGGTCGTGGTGTGACGACCTTTCCCGATTTTGCCCTTGCCCACAGCGCGCACGCGCAGGCCCAATCCCGGCTCCAGCTCGTTCAGTAGACTGGTCTTGCCCACACCGGACTTGCCCATCAGAACCGAGATTCGCCCCTCAAGTCGCTCGCGCACAGCATCGATCCCCCGACCGTCCACGGTGCTGCTCAAGATCACGGGATAACCGAGACCGCTGTAGAGATCGACGATCCCATCCAGGGACGCCGGGTCGACCAGATCGAGTTTGTTGATGCAGACGAGGGCGGGCACGCCGGCAGCCTCGGCTGTGACCAGGTAGCGGTCGAGCAAGTGCCATCTCGGTCTCGGGCGCGCGGCGGAGAAGACGGCGACCATCTGGTCGACGTTCGCCACCAACACCTGCTCCAGCGGGATCGGGCCCGCGGCCAGCCGGGAGAGTCGGCTTTTTCGGGGCAGCACCTCTTTGATCATGCCTGTGCCATCACCGGCGTCGACAAAAGCCACGTAATCTCCCACGGCGACAGGATCCACCATCTCGATGCCATCGACGCGCTGCACCTCGTAGTGATCCAACGACGCGGGGTCTCGCAGCGGATAGACCAGCTTCTTTCGCAGCATCGACGAGATCGTGCAGGGGACAGACGCGCCGTCGACCTGCACCATATAGCGCCCCCGGTCCTTGCGAGTCACAAGGCCATGCACGAGGGACAACTCAGCGTCCATCACACATTC
>JBNGDU010000093.1:0-4197 GCA_049975025.1 Anaerolineae bacterium | reverse complement strand
CAAGCAGTTTCACCGACAATCATCTTGTTATTTCCCCAAAAGCCGAATGCACCCCTGGACCGCGAACCGCGCACTTCGGCAGGGGCTCATCATCGCCACCAGCTTCTCAGAGCCTCGACCAAGAGCCGCACCCCGAATCCCGTCCCCCCTTTAGGTATGTAGGGGCGTGCATCGTCCGTGAGACCCAGTCCGGCGATATCGATGTGCACCCATGGCGTCTCCTCGGGCACGAACTTGCTCAGGAAGAAAGCGGCGGTGATGGTGCTTGCGGCACGTCCGCCGGTGTTCTTCAGATCTGCCACATCGCTCTTGAGCTGTTTGCCGTACTCCTCGAAAAGAGGCAACTGCCAGACCCGCTCTCCGGTGGTCTCACCCGCGCGGGTGAGGCGGTCGATCAGATCATCATCGCCCATAACCGCAGCGGCGTGCGCACCCAAGGCCACAATACGCCCACCGGTGAGGGTGGCGATATCGAAAATCGCGTCCGGAGCGAACTCCCCCGCGTAGGTCAGGGCATCCGCGAGGATCAACCTGCCCTCGGCATCGGTGTTGATAATCTCGACGGAGAGGCCCTTGAGCGACGTAATCACGTCGCCCGGACGCGTAGCGCGGGCGTCCGGCATGTTCTCGGTAAGCGGTGCCAGCCCGACGACGTTGATGGGAAGATCCAGAAGAGCTACCGCACGGAGTGCGCCCAGAACGGCTGCGGCGCCTCCCATATCACCTTTCATCTTCTCCATGCCCTGGCTCGACTTGAGGGAGAGCCCACCGGAGTCAAAGGTGATCCCCTTGCCCACCAGGACGACAGTTGGCGCGTTCTCTTCGTCGACTTGGTGTTCCAGAATCACCATCTGGGCGGGCTCCTCGCTGCCTCGGTTGACGCTCAGCAGAAGATCCATGCCGAGCTCCTCCATCTCAGCTTTGTCAAGGACGCGACATCTCAAGCCAACTTCCTCGGCGAGCTCGCTGGCTGCGCTCACCACGTGGGCCGGGGACGCGATGTTAGCCGGGCGGTTGATCAGATCCCGCGCGAGGAGCGCAGACTCCGCCAGAACCCGGCCCGTATGCACCGCTTCGCGTATCTCACCGACGCCCTCTGATTCTGGGACCACAAGTGTGAGGCGCTCGATGTCCGGGCGCACATCATCCAACTGCGTTCGCAACTCGTGATACCGATAATGGCCAAGGATGACGCCCTCGACGAGCGCATCTGCCCGGCGTGAGGCATCGAGAGCCCCCGTACCGATGTCTGGCAGAGAGAGATGCAGTGTCGCGATGCCCAGCTGGCGAGCCTTCTTGGCGGCGGTAGCTCCCGCCTCCCGAAGGACGTCAAGCGTTATCTTGTCGGATGCGCCCAGCCCTACCAGGAGAACGCGCTTCGCGGGTATGCGTCCCTGCGTGTAGAGGACCAGGGTCTCATTTCCCTTGGCCCTGAAGTCTCCATCCTCCAGAAGCGCGCTGATCTGGCCTCCTAAGGCCTCATCGATCTCGCGAGCGGCTCCTGTCAGCTCTCTCTCCGCGGCCTTTTGCATCCAGATAGCCAGAGCCGCAGCCTGAGTTTCCGCAACAGGACCGGTTTTGACTTCGATTTCCATAGTGAATGCCTCCCTTGGCGTCGATAGTGGTGTGCTTCCCGCATCCTACCAGCCACCATAGCTTTCCTTGAGGAGGAAGCTGCTTTCGCAGATCCCCAATTTGGTCCACGAGTACATCTTGAATGGGCTGATTATACCATACACCAAGTTGGCTTGATCCGCGAAGTCATGCTATATTTGCTGTGGTTAAGTTATGGTCTGATCCCAAAAGCAAACCCAAGTTGGGCCACATTGAGGCTGGTATGAGCAAAGATCAATACGAGCTAGAGTCCTTAGTGCCGGACTGTGCTGATAGGCTAGTACAAGCTTGGTGCGAGGTGCTCATCGACGTCAATCCCATTCTGGCCTCGACAGAGGTCCGCTCGCGCGTCGAGAGGTCGGTGGCGAATCTTCTAGATCTCTTGGCGGTCACGCCCTTCGATCCCGACCCTGCGCGAGAGTTGGGTGCTTCTCTGGAGATGCTCGATAGCTTCCGACCGGAGGACCTTCAGACTTTGCAGGAGACTCTGATGGCGTCTTTCGTCGACTCCTCGCTCCCTGACCGCAGACCGCCCCTCCTCCGCATGAGTCGCTTGCTCTTTGCCCTGGGCGCCGGCTTCTACATCGGCAAGACCCGCCGTGCAAAGGCGTTGGATATGAGCGCGATGTCCAAGATGAGTCACGACCTGAAGACCCCGATCAACGCCATCACGGGTTTCTCAAGGTTGATCCTGAAGGGCATTGACGGTCCCATCACCGATTTCCAGCGAGAGGATCTGACCTCGATTTACGAGGCGGGACAACATCTTCTTACGATGGTCAATGACCTTTACTCGGTGCGCAAGCGAGATGCTGCCAGAGCCCTCGTCTACGATTCCTCCTTTGAGGTAACGGATCTGCTTGCCGACGTTTTGCGGACCATACAACCCATAGCCGCCGATCGCGAGCATACGATTGAGATACGTCTGACGCCGGATCTGGGACGTATGGAGGCGGATGCATCGATGGTTCGCTGGATTTTCCTCGGTGTTCTCCAACACCTGGTACGCCAGAGCTCCGGCAGTGTCATCTCCATCGTGGTCGCTCGTCAGGAGGGTGAGCGCTCTTGGCTGACCGCCGAGATCGGTTGCCGTCTCTCTGACGCGGTCCTGGCGTATCGCGACTTCACCTCCGACGAGGGCGAGGGGGACGTCGGGGCCACGGAAGACATCGCGATTATCACATGCCGGCGGTTCTGCGAAGACCTGGGAGGCGATTTGTCCAGAGCAGAGGGGCAAAATGGCGTGACGTTCACCATCCGGCTCCCGGCCTCCTTATTGGTTCAGGGCGCCTCAAAGTAAGCCGTCGTAAGTCAACCGCTCAGCCTAGAGGTGAAACGCGCTCACCCCGGACACGAGATTCCGCGTTTGCGTGTCCAATTGCCATTGAGCGCAAGAGCACGTCCCATCTGGGTGGTTGCGTTGCAAGAGGATTCCTTTAGTTTCCCTACAACTTGGCGGGCGTTTATGCGTAATAGTAGATAGCAACTGTGATACCGCAAAGGAGGATCGAAACGATGAAGACAAACATCAAGGTGTTGGGCTGGCTTTACATTGTGCTGGGTGTTCTGGGAGCGCTGACTGGGCTGATCGTGCTCGCGATTCTGCTGGGCGCCGGCGCGCTCTCCGGAGATCGGGACGCGATCACCGTACTGACCCTCGTCGGCTTTTTCGTCGCGGGCATTATGACGTTGATCTCGGCGCCTGGTATCATCGTAGGGATTGGCCTGCTCAACTTCAGTCCCTGGTCCCGCGTTCTGGCCCTGGTCTTGGGCGCGCTGAATCTACCAGGATTCCCGCTCGGGACGGCCCTTGGCATCTACACCTTTGTCTCCTTACTGAATGAGGATGCCGAGCAGCTCTTCCAAAGTTGATCTGGCGCCATTTACAGGCACCTACAGTCCCCAAGCGAGCTTGGGGACTGTGTTCTATGTGGGGCTCAGGCAGTTCAGTGAGCTTCGCATCAGTAACGGCTCAGCGTGAGCTTACCGGTTCGTTCGAGCGGCCCGACTTCATCCCCCTGATCCAGAGGCAGCACGCCGCTATCGGCGAAGTAGGGGAAATCGAAGTGTACGCTGTCGCCTGCGGATTTGCCGGGCAGGGGCATGAGGCGCGCCGTCAGGGGTTTCCCGAGCCGGATGGAGAGCGCAGCTACGTCGAAGAGGAGGCGCTTCAGGGCGCTCTTCGACACATCTCCCGGCAGTGGCACCGTGTCGAGACCCGTGCCGCAGACCGCCGACCACTGAAGGAGCTCGCCAATGTGTAGGCGCCCCTCCGCCGCTCGTTGGGCCAATACGTTGTCCTCCAGCACGGGCATCATCAGACCACAGAAGCCCGCGTGGGGAAACTCTGCTTGTTGAATGGCGTCGGTTAGCGTGGCTGCTGCGACCAGGGTGCCGGCAGCGCCTAATGGCAGGCCGGTTAGTGACTCCAGGGCGGCGCCAATGCTGATGGCGGGCTCGGGATACGGGGCCAGGGAGAAGTCGATGCCGTGGAAACGGAAACCGCTGCCAGGAACGAGCTCATCTTCAGAGAGTTGGGTGGCGATCCTCGTGATCTTCTTTCCATGAGCCTCAATACTGGAG
>JBNGDU010000092.1:0-4387 GCA_049975025.1 Anaerolineae bacterium | reverse complement strand
CGCTTCAGCAGACCCTATCGCCCCACCTCAGCTTCCGGGAAGGCGGTTTGTACATCGGGCCTACTGATTGACCTGGATCTCCCGTAATTGGAAGACCCAGCGGTTGGCAGGGGTCTCGGGCGTCACGAGGCGGATGGGCCCCCTGTCGGGTTCCGCTTCTGTGATCCACTCATCACCTCTCTTCAGGGCGACGATGGCACCCTGTAGTTCGTCGTTGGTGATGTCGACCGCGTAGCCATCCGCGGCGATTGCCGTGATGCTGGCGGGATCACCGGCCTCCGCTTGGGTCAGGATAGCGTCCAGCGCTGGGCCGCTCCAGGACGTCACCTCGTCCTCGCCTGTCGACTTCTCCATCATGATATCGTCCAGCTCTATCTGCTCCATCGCAACCAGGTCTGCGTAGCTTAGGGTGATAGGATTTCCCACGTCTCCCGTGACCTGCAGCTCCCAGTCCACGTTGGGCGCGCCGCCGCCACAACCTGTTAGCAAACCGGTCAGCAGCAGCGAGAGCACGATGGTGAGGAACGTAACCTTCGCAACGGATTGGGACGAACTGCGTTTCATCTGCGCCTCCTTGCATGTGTATGAGTGAATAAACGAACTAAAGCGACTGGGTTGGACATCGCCTTGTCATAGCCGCGAAATCGCTGGCGCGCAGGCCACGCGGCGCAACGCGATTGGAAATCGCGACCACTGGGCAACTCTCATTGAGAGCGGATCTCGACCACGCCGGTGATCCATTGGGGTCTACCACGGCTCGGGAGCAACAGCGTGGGCTTGCCGCGCAGGGTCGCGAGCAGTGCTTCGGCAGCTGCCTCGGCGTCCAGGGTCAGCGTCTCGTCGGCTTCGGTGCGCACCTGTAAGCTCTCAAAGGCGGCGTCAGCCACGAGGAGAGCAACCGGCGCCCCCTCAATGCGGGACGCCGTCTTGGCGCGCCGGATTTGGCCATCCTCGTCGCTCTTCAGCATCACGTTGGTCTGCTCAACGGTGGCGCTGCGTGTTGGCCCGATCAGCAGACGGCCCATCGAGGTCGCCGTGCCGTCGATCTGCAGCGGCTTTTCCGGACCGATCACGACGATGCGCGTGATGCCTTTGATCCACGTTGAGACGTGAAGATCCTCCGATGCGAAGCGGATGCCGTCGGCGTAGGGCAGGAGCAGGGCTCTCTCCGTCAAGTTCTCGGCGTCGATCGTGACAAAGCCTCCGTCGTTTGAACCAAGCGTGACGCTTTCGAAGCTCTCGATGCCCTGTTCTGTCAGGCAAGTCAACAATGGCTTGTGGGTGAAGGGATGGTCAGGATAGGGTAGCACGTCGTGTAGAAGCACGAAGCCCGGCTCTGGTACGTCGCCGGTCAGGATAATGCCGGCGAAGAAGGGGGTATCCTCCAGTTCCACCGCACCGTGGTCGTCATGGCAGTGGTCGCAGGTGTGAAACTCCTCCCCTTCGTGACATTCGGCGCATTCGTTCATCGTGACCGCCTCTTCGGCAAGCATCTGCCAACCGTAGTTGCGGACGATCTGTACCGGCGAGTTGCTCGGTCCTGCTAAGGCCAACACTACAGCGCCCAGCAGAACGGCGATGGGTATGAAAACGAGAATGTATGATTTTGACATTGATCTCTCCGGGATGAGCTAGTAGATTGCGATCAGAACGCCTGTGACGGTGACGATCAGCGCTCCCAGTGCCAGGCTGTCACGTCGAGCAAACGGGCGCTGCTTCAGGAAGGTGCGTTGGGGGTAGCGACCAAAACTGCGCCCTTCCATTGAGACGGCGAGACGATCGACTTTGCCTAGGGCTGAGCTCAGGATGGGCATGAGGAGTTGTCGCATCCAGGTCACAAATCGCACCGGGCTGTTGACATCATGTCCGATGCCCCGCGCCCGTTGAGCGTTGTAGACGGTCTGCGCCTCACGTTCGAAGATCGGCACCAGACGGATGGCGGTGACCAGGGCAAAGCCGTAGCGGTACGGCAAGCCGATCTGCATTAGCCCGTAGGCCAGATCGTTGGGATCGGTGGTCAGGACGAAAAGGTAACTCAACAACACAACGTCAAGGAATCGAACGCTCACGTAGACGGCGTTGCGCACGCCCCCGGTGGTGACCGTAAGGCCGCCGATTGTCACAAGGGGGGATCCGTCTCGGTTGAAGAGCAGTTGGACGACACCTAGCACCAGCGCGGTCACCACGAACGTGCGCCAGCCTGGACGCCCTATAAGGCGTAGGTTGCTGTGCCAGGCAGCGGCGATGGCAAGGCCGAGAAGCCCTAGAGGCACCCAAGGCTGTTGGACGACGAAGAGCAGTATCGTTATGACCACCAGCCACATACCCTTCACCAGAGGATGGAGCACGTGGAGCAACGAGTCACCGGGCTGGTATGCGATTCGCTCTCTCATGGTAGCGGTCTTGCTTCTCAGTGTCGGCATAAGCGACGGGCAGATAGGCGCAACGTCCGAGGTCGTCCAAATGACCGTAGGCGACGTCCGGCGCTGCATCGATCAGGACATCGCCGCCATCCATAAAGATGAGCCGCGTCGCGTAATGGGCGGTGACCTCTGGGTTATGGTTGACCATCACCACAGCGGTCCCCTGAGTGGTGGCTGCTTTGATCAGCCGCATGAGAAAGGCAGCGTTGCCGGCGTCCTGACCGATCAAGATCTCATCCAGCAAGAGCAGCCTGGGGTTGTAGCTCAGAACCGAGATCAGATTGAGGCGCCGCTTCTCACCGTAGCTCAAACGGTAAGGATGATCGCTCAGGCGGTCGCTCAAGCCGGCTTCCTCAAGGAGGGCCTTGGTTTTGGCCTGGGTCTCGCCATCCAACAGGTCGAAGTTACGGGCGGCGATGATGGCTTCCTCCCAGACGGTATCGGCAAAGATCTGATGGTCCGGGTTCTGGAAGACAAATCCAATCTCCCGGGCGAGTTGGGAAACCGGAGTCTCGGATGTGTTCAGCCCTAGGACCTTGACGGTACCTGCGTTGGGCTTGCGAAGACCCATCAGGGTGTGGAGTAAGGTGGTCTTGCCAGATCCATTGTCACCCATCACCGAGATCAGCTCGCCGGCCTTGATCTCCAAATCGACGGACTTGAGCGCCAGTCTATCACCGTAACGCACGGTGAGATCCTGGGTAGACGCTACCTGGGCGGATGCCTGAGCCGGCGTCTCGGCGTCGCTCAAGGTGATCGGTCGGTGGGTGTCGTCTCCATCAGGCACTTTGCTCAGTGGCAGACCCGAGCCCGCGAGGGAGCCATCGTAGGTCACGCGACCCTCCTCCAATGTGATGAGGCGAGGGTGGAAGCGTTTGAGATCAGCGAGTTTGTGCTCGATGACGATGATGGTCATGCCCGCTGCTTTCCGGATGGCGTCGATGACGTCGAAGATGCTCGATGTGGCAGTGGGGTCGAGATTGGACGTGGGCTCGTCGAGGATCAAGATGCGAGGGCGCAGCGCCATTACCGCAGCGACCGCGATCTTTTGCTGCTCCCCGCCGGAGAGCGTGGCCAGATCTCGGTGCAGCAGGTGTTGCGCGCCCACCATGGCCAGGGCCTGGTCTATGCGCTCTCTAATCTCATCGCGGGGCGTGCGGAGGTTCTCCAATCCGAAGGCGACTTCATCCTCGACGGTCAGGGTGCAGAATTGGGACTCGGGATTCTGCTGAACGAGCCCGACGATGTCGGCCACGGCGTAGAGCGGCGCCTTAGGGACGTCGAGGTCGCCGATGACCACACGACCCTCGGTTTCTCCATCGTACTGCTGGAAGAGATAGCCCCCGATGGCCAGCGCCAGGGTCGACTTCCCGCAGCCGGACGGGCCCGAGATCACCACAAACTCCCCGGCGTCGATCTCCAGATCGACACCCGCCAGTGCCGGGCGTTGAGCCCCCGCGAATCGGAAGTGGAGACCCTCGATGCTGGTCGTAGCATCAGCTTCGAGAAGCCCGGAGCGATCGGTCGCTGCGGAATCCGTGCTCAACCGTCGGTTACCTCGATGCGCGTGACCGGCGACGCGATGAGCTCGCCGTTCATTCTCGCAACGGCGAAGGTCAAGCCCGAAGCGTCGATGGCGGTGAAGATCCGGATGTCGTCGTCGTTCAGGACGTCGGGTAGGGCGAGCGTGACGCTCTTGCTGTCCGTGTGGATGACGATGGTCTCCGCCCCGGCAGTCGGCTGCATGGATCGAATAACCTCGCCCAGCGGCGCGCCCTGGAGTTTGCTCGGCCCGTCACCCAGATCGATCTGGGCGCTGTCCATCTCAAATTGCCACGCCTGCGGATCGTAGACACTGGGCGATTCGAGTGCCCCGTCGATCTCAAGCTTCGCGGCCCCGATCACCGTGAGCTCCGTCACGTTTCTGACCCAGGCCTTGCTGTTCTCTGGGCCCACAACGTTAT
>JBNGDU010000091.1:0-1186 GCA_049975025.1 Anaerolineae bacterium | reverse complement strand
TGTAGTCGGCACTTCAGTGCCGTGCTTCGCGTGCCTCGACCGCCCCCATCATAAGGAGGTGATCCAAGACATTCGTACTAGAGGTTCGTAGTAAAGGTTCGTAGTCGGCACCTCAGTGCCGTATAGTAGACTTCAATGAACACACCACAGCCATCCCCCAAACCCCCAGGAGGTGCACCATGACCCTCCGCGACAACGCTCTCCTCATCAGCCGCCTCAAAGGCGCCCCTGCCACCGTGCTCCTCATGATGCTCATCGTCGGCCGGCCCACCGGCCGGGACGAGCTCGTCAAGCTCACCACCTACTCCGAGCACACCGTCGCCAACGCCCTGCAGCAGCTCGAGTTCCTGGGCCTGGCGCAGAACCACGCCCGCTACAACGGCTGGGCCCTCACGGCGCAGGTCCGTCAGCGGGTCCTCGCCGCACCCCCTCCCGCCGGCACCCCCGCCGCACCTGAGGGGCAAACTCTAACCCTCGATGCCGACTCCCCTCAGCACCAAGGGCCACCTTTGCCCCTCGACCCTCATCCTCTCCGGGACAGCCAGGGTCGTGAAGTGCAACCTTTGCCCCTCGATCCTGGTCTTCCCGAAAACGAGGGGCAAAGCGGCCACCTCCCCGCATCCGCCGAGACACCCGAAGCATCAGCGCCCGCCGGTGAGAGGCAGAATTTGCCTCTCGCTGGCACCCATCCCGCGGCGGTCCCCGCCCAGGTGCGAAATTTCCACCTCGAGACCGAACCCGCTCGGAGCGAAGCGCAAAGTTTGCACCTCGATGCCGATCCCGTCCCGGAAGACCAGGGGGCCGAAGTGCAGAGTTTGCCCCTCGATCATGATCCTGCCCCACAAGACCGGGGACGGGAAGTGCAACCTTTGCCCCTCCCCGCACCCGCGCACAGTGACGAAGCATCGCAACCCGCCACCGAGGTGCAAAATCTGCACCTCGATACTGACCCGGCTCGAAGCGAGGTACAAAGTTTGCCCCTCGATCCCGGTCTTCCTCAAAACGAGGGGCAAAACTTGCGCCTCGCCAGTAGTAGTAGTTGTAGTTATAACCATCATGTTTCAAATCCATTAAACACTCACCAAGAAACAACTACTACTACAACTACGACACAGCACCAGACTCGCGCCGGTCCCGATGCTGCCCTTGACCCCGCGGCGCAGGCCGCCGTCGACCTGCTCCACGA
>JBNGDU010000090.1:0-7260 GCA_049975025.1 Anaerolineae bacterium | reverse complement strand
GGCGTATTCCAGTACACCGGCGCAACCGATCTCGTAGCCTACGCCAACTATGACTACGTTGCGGACCTGCTCAACCAACCCTATCACGCATCCAGCTACCG
Source organism: Anaerolineae bacterium (assembly GCA_049975025.1). Classification (GTDB taxonomy): domain Bacteria; phylum Chloroflexota; class Anaerolineae; order B4-G1; family SLSP01; genus PWVB01. The sequence goes on along the minus strand of JBNGDU010000090.1, from coordinate 7,159 downwards.
GGTCGTCACCGACCGGCACAGCCTCGCCTATCAGGAGCGGGTCCGGGCAAAGATCACGACGCATTTCCGCGAGCTTGGCTACAAGGTCCACAAGGTCGAGGCAGGCAAGACACTCACGACATCGATTCCTCGCCTCTTGGGTATTGTGGTGAAGGTCTTGCTGGTGATGGCGCTTATGACGGCGCTTGTGGGCGGAATAGGGCTGACCGGAACGATGGGCATAAATGTCATGGAACGTACCCGCGAGATCGGGGTGATGCGCGCAATCGGTGCGCACAACGGGATCATATTCAAGCTCGTCGTCATCGAGGGGTTGGTCATCGGTATGATCAGCTACATCGTCGGCGCGCTTCTCTCCCTGCCCATTGGCAGCCTTCTGTCCAACGTCATCAGTCTCGCTATCTTCAGCACATCGGCTGAACGCGCGCTCTCGGGTCAAGGCTTTGTCATCTGGCTGGCTGCAGTGATCCCGCTTTCGATACTTGCCAGTTTGGTGCCGGCGCGTAACGCGACCCGGCTGACGATTCGTGAAGTACTTGCATATGAATAGATTCGGTGGAGGACAGGTAGTATGAATGGAAATCGGCGGCTATGGGGGCTGTCATTGCTTGCCGTCATAGTGCTGATCAGTAGCTGCAAGGGTGGAGCAAAATCGGACGCAGCTCTTGATCCAGCGCAAGCCCCTCCGATTGTTCAGGCCGACGAAAGCGGAATCCGTGTCGAGGGCATAGTGATGCCAGCACGTTCTGTAACGCTTCGGGCCCCCATTAGGGGAACGATCGACGACGTGGCGGTAACGGAGGGGGACTTGGTCGCTGTTGGGCATCGGCTCCTGCGCTTCGAGCCAACGGACGCCGAGCTAGCTGTGGAGCAAGCAGAGGCTGGGCTGGCAGCCGCAACGGCCCAGTTGGATCTACTCCAGGCTGGAACACGAGAGGAGCAAATCGCAGTAGTCGAGGCCCAGCTCAGCGCGGCACAGGCAGCCGTGACACGAACCCTGGCGCATCGCGATGAGGTCACAGCTGGGTTGCACGAAGCGGATGTCATAGATGCGCAGGCCGAACTGCTCGGGGCTCAATCGGCGTACGAAGATGCCCGAACGGCCCACGAGGACACCATGGAGTGCTATGAGTTCGGCGGCACGGAGTACTGCCCAACCCTGGGAACCTATGAAGAGATGGCGAGATTCCAGGAGCAGGCTGCCTATGCTGGTACGCTGGCCGCCCAAGCCCGGCTTGAGACGGCGGAAGCACGCATCAGGGCACAGATTAACGCTTCTAGCGCCAGCGTACGATCAGAGCTTGCCCGTCGCGATGCGGTCGAGGCCGAGCTTGACCGGGCGCTGGCCGGACCGCGCGCTGAGGAGATCGCCATAGGCGAGGCCGGCGTACGAAATGCAGAATCGGCTCTGGCGCAAGCTCAAGAGATGTTAACCCAATACCTCGTCGACGCGCCCTTCAAGGCGACGGTGACCGATCTACAGGTGCACTCAGGGGACACGGTTGCCCAGGGTGCGCCCCTGGCGACGTTGGCGACATTGGACCGGATGGAGCTCAAGAGCACAGATCTGACGGAACTGGATGTCGTGGCGATCGAAGTAGGACAACCGGTGGTGGTGATCTTCGATGCCATGCCCGACCAACAGCTCTCAGGCACTGTCATCCGAATTGACCCTCAAGGCAAGATGGCGTTCGGCGACGTCCTCTATACGGTAACGGTCGAACTGGACAGCACGCCGGACTGGGTTCGCTGGGGGATGAAAACGGAGATGCAGATCGGAGAGGTGACGTCGTGAGGAGGCCCGGTATGAAACACAAGATAGGCTGGATACTGAGGCTCCTGCCGATTGCACTCTTCCTGCTGGCGAAGCCCAGCGCTTTCGTGGCGGCCCAGGCTCAAAATGAGGATACGCCCCAGACGACGGACCGCAGGATCATCGTCGAGGGAACGGTGACACCGGCACGCTTCTCAGCCCTGCAGTTCATCGCTGACGGAGAGGTCGTTGAGGTCATGGTTGAGGTTGGCGATCAGGTCCAGGCTGGTGACCCGGTAGCGAGGGTCAACGGAAGTATGCAGGCGTTGGCAGTCGCCAGCGCCGAATCCAGATTGGCGGCGGCCCAGGCGGAGTTGCGTCTCTTGCAGGCCGGGCCGCGTCGGGAAGACATAGCCGTGGCAGAAGCCAATCTCGAGACCGCGAAGGCTCAGCTCCAGCGAGCGATAGCCGCACGCAGTGAGCTCACGGCGGGTGTGACCGAGGCTGAGATCGCCGGGGTCCAGGCGGAACTGGAGGCAGCCCGAGCTCAGCGGCGTCAGGCTCAGGCCGCGGCGCAATGGGCAGAGGACGGCGGGGATCTGGAGAGACGCGATAACCTGCTCGAGGAGATGCGCCGTCTCGATGTGGTGATCAAGGCCGCGGAGGCGCGCCTCGTAGCCTTGCCAAGAGCCCACGCCGCGCGGTTGAGGAACGCTGATGCCAGCGTCAGCGCAGCGCAGGCCCAGGTGCACGTCGCCGAGGCCAACCTGGCGCTGGTTAAGGCTGGCGCGACGGATGAATCACTCGCCGCAGGTCGGGCCACTGTGCAGCAAGCGCAAGCTGACCTCAGGGCAGCAGAAGTTGCGCTAGCCCGCACCACGCTGCGTGCGCCTTTCGACGGGACCGTCACGCAGGTGCTGATCGAGGTCGGCGACGCGGTCGGATCGGACAGACCCGCGCTCGTCCTGGCCGACCTGTCGCACCTACGCATCGAGACCACCGATTTGACTGAGCTGGATGTCGTTCACGTTCGCGAGGGCCAGCCGGTCGAGGTAACAATCGACGCCATCCCCGGAGAGCACTGGCAGGGTCACGTCGACCGGATCAAGCAGCAGAGCCTGGAACTCAGTGGCGATATCGTCTATCCGGCTATCATTGAGTTGGAGGAAGCCAGCCCCACCTTGCGTTGGGGGATGACCGTTGCGGTGACCTTCCTCGACTCTCCCAACTAGCGTTGCGGCGGCAGGCCTCTTGGATCCTCATCGGTAGGCACCACGTCCGAGGTGTGGATGTACCAATCGACCATCTGCTGCTCCATCTTCCTGCGGATGCCATCATACGCGGGGTCTTCATAGACATTGCTGAGCTCCAGAGGGTCGGATCTCAGGTCGTACAGCTCGCTCACGCCTAACGGACGCCGCACCAACTTGTAGTCCATCGTGCGCATCATCGTCGCTCGACAGACGCTCTCGGGCTGCTCCTGCTGTTGCAGCCCCTTGGGATAGTAGATATGGTTCACGTCTTGAAAGATCCCTGCGTTGCTGCGTCCCTCGAACGCGTGCGGCTCGTGGGGATCGTAGCCCCCCTCAGCCCAGATCACGCGCTCCGGATCACCGGCAGCACCGCGGAGCTGAGGCACCAGTGAACGCGCGAAGTGGGTATGCTCTGCCTTCAGACCGGCCAGATCCAAGACTGTAGCCATAGTATCAAAGAGCTCGATGGGCTCGTTCACGACGTGGCCCGGGCTCACGCCGGGCGCTCGGATCACGAGCGGCACTCGTGTCAGTGTATCATCCAATCCGCTGGGCCACTTCTCCACAAGCCCGTAGTCTCCGGCCCAATCGCCGTGATCGGCCGATACGATGACGCATGTTTCATCCGCCAAACCGGCGACCTCAAGCGTATCCAGAACCTGACCCAGTAGCCAATCCACGTAGCTGTTGCAGCCCAGATAGACCGCCTGAATCTTAGCGTACACCTCTTGGGGAACCTCGCCCAGGTTGCGATGCTCGCGAATGAGCCGATGGAAATCGGGCTTGTCGGGCAGGCCCGCGGGGCGCAGAGGCGGGACGTCATCAGCGCTGTACATGCTGTGGTAGGGCTCCGGACAGGCATAGGGTGGGTGTGGCAGAGACAGAGGCAGATAGAGCATAAAGGGCTGTGTGTCCGCAGCTCGCTTCTGAAGGAAGTCTATGCCCCGTTGCACACGCTGCGCATCACCGGTCTCCCATAAGCCACCTTCAAACGGCTCATAGAGGAAGCTGAAGTAGCCAGGGTCACCCACCTCAAAGGCGTTGGCCCCGGTGTGTCGGCCGCCTGGGTCCTCGAAACGGTCTACAACACCGTCGAAGTACGCCTCGCTGTAGAGATCGTTCTTGCCATACCACTCGATGTGGTACCCGGCCTCCTTGAGATACCGAAAGAGGCTAGGCTCGTGAGGCCGGAGGAGGTGCCACAGCGTTCGGTGTCCGGCCACGTGCGGATACCACCCCGTCATCAGGCTACATCGCGACGGCGTGCACACGCTGTGTTGAACGTGGCACTGATCGAATCGCACACCCTCGCTGGCCAGCCGGTCGAAGTTAGGCATCTCGACAAGCGGATGTCCGTAGCTGGACACACTCTCAGCCCGCATCTCGTCAGGAAAGAAAAACAAGAAGTTCATTTGTGCTCCTATCGTGTCAAATGCCGAATACGCGGGGACGTCTTTCTCCCAGGCCGCTAGAAATCCTGCGTTCTGCTATGCTGCAGCCGCTCCTGCACCAGTGGCTTTCCAATGGGACGGCTATCATCCCAGGCGTCGATCTTGGCGATGAGAGAGTCAACAACACCCCTAGAGGCGACATCGTCCGCGAGATTCTGTCGCTCACCGGGGTCAGCCTCCAAGTCGAAAAGCACCCGATCCTCCGGTCGTCCAGATGCCTGTTGCCCCGCAACACCTGGATCGCGGTAGAGGCTAAGTTTCCACCGACCGTCGCGGATCATCACGTAACGGTCGCCCGTTCGGTAGCGCCACACGCCGTAGTCCAGCTCGCTGAAGACAGGTCCCGTCACAAGCAACGAACCATCGGCTAACATTGGCCCCAGGCTCGGATACTGGACCTCCGCCGGCACCTCGAGCCCGACCAGATCCAGCAAGGTAGGCAACAAACTGCCCACATTGACCGGCGTGTGAACAGCATCTTCCCGCTGTTCAATGCCAGGGCCTGCGAGGAAGAACGGCACCCGCGCAGCGGCATCCCAAAAGCTCTGTTTCTGGAAAAAGCCATGGTCGCCCAAGTGCGTGCCGTGGTCCGCTACGTAGGCGACGATCGTGTTCTCCAGTTCGCCCATCTCGCCCAGTTCCTCAATGAGTCGACCGAATGCATGGTCTACGCACGCGACGTAGCCATAGTAGCATTGACGCGCACGCCTGATCTGCACATCAGTCAGACGGTCGGTGCCCGCGTAAGCAAACAGATGATCCCGGTGCGTCGAGGAGACGAACCCGTCCTCGCCCTCAGCATCTGGTCGATCAATGGGGAGATCGATCGCGTCCTGGCTGATCATGGTGTCAAAGGGCGCCGGCGTGACAACCGGTGTGTGAGGTGCGTTGAAGGAAAGCCGTAGAAAATAAGGTCGCGCGGGGTCCCGGCGGCGCACCCACTGTAGTGCATCCGCCACATTCTCCATCTCCGGAGTGGCCTCGACCCCGCCGGGGAAGCGACCGGCGAAAAGCCACGGGAAAGGGCCGCCGTTGTAGCGTACCACGCCGGCCCCGTGGGCATCGACCGGCGTCTGGTAGCCGAAGTAATGGACTCGATTGCCCAGCGTCTGCCCGCCCTCGTAGTCGAAAGCCTGACGATCGCAGTGATAGTGATGCTTGCCAAAACTCGCGACCTGATAGCCGGCTGCAGCAAAACGCCAAGTGAGGAAATCAGGACCCTCCTGACCTAACCAGTGATGGTTGTTCATCATGCCAATCGACGATCCGGCCTTGCCGGTCAGCATGCACGCCCGCGCCGACACACAGACCGGGCTTGGCGTATAGGCGTTCTGGAACCGAACGCCGTCAGCAGCCAGACGGTCGAGACTCGGTGTGTGGGCCCACGGAGCGCCGTCATAGCCCACAGAGTCTGCCCGTTGCTCATCCGTCATCAACCACAGGATATTCGGTCGCTGCTTCATATAGCTTTCACCCCACTGTCAACTAGCGCTGCACGCAATAGCCCTTGAGCTTGCGAAACCAGCCTCGGCAGCTCGCACCGCTCAATGTAGCCCAACGCTCCGTACCGCTGGATGCGTTGGATCTCCCCGACGAGCAGCACCATCAGGTTCTGTCCCTTGTCCGCGAACATGCTGTATTCCCTCTCAAAGGTAGTCGGTGGCGGCGCGTTCAACAGCTCTACCTCCGGCAGGTGGTGACGACAGGTGAGCCAAACACGGCGCTGACGATACGCATTAGCCACCAGGATGACTCGCGATATACCGCGGCAGAAGCTCCAGTCCGGCGAGGACTGATCTAACAACGCGATACTGTGGGTCAAGTTCTCTCCGGTGTGCGTCGAGGTAGCTTCGACCCATACGTTCTCACTGGGAATCTCCGGATACGCCTCAAGCAGGACCTGGCGCAAGTAGTGAGCCTCCGGCTGTCCGAGATCGGCGGATCCGGCGCCGACGCCGCCTGTGAAGAGAATCCGTGGCGCAAGATGCTGACGCCAAAGCCCACCACAATGACGGGGTATCTTCGGGTCGAAGTGACCGAATCCCATGATGAGATCTGAACGGCCCAACACCTCAGTGCGCAGCGCCAGATAGTCGAACAGCAGGCGTGCCGCCCGTTGTCCTGAGTTTGGAGACGCCCTCACTGCGTACTAGCTTTCGATCTCGGGCGCCGCATCCACACCGAGAGCCAACAGGCGATCCCGAAGCGCCTGGGTTTCTTCGAAGTTGGCGTCGAATCCGTTGAAGTACTCGATCGCCACCGCGCCCGTGTAGGCGTGCTCCCGCAGGGCCTCGACGAGCCACTCAAAATCGACCGTACCCTCCGCCATCAACGCCTGCATCGCACCGGGCTTGGCGTTACGGACGTGAACATGGTGTGTATAGGACAGGAGTTGCTCGGTCTCAATCAGGGGTATACGCTGCATGGCCCAGTGGCTTGGGTCATAGGTGAATCCCACGTCGGGCCATAGCGACTCCATCATCCGCAGCGCCGCACCCGGCTTTTCCAGCAAGGAACCCTGGTGCCCTTCGACGCTTAGCGTGACCCCCCGTGCCTTCGCCAGCGGTCCCAGTTCGGCCAGATGCGCCTGAGTTCTGTCGAAAACCGCCCCGTTGTCCTCCCCGGCGATGGGGCCCCCCGGCTGCAGAGTCAGATTGGGACACTCAAGCTCTTTGGCCAGCTCGAGAAGCGCCACAACCTCC
>JBNGDU010000089.1:0-1267 GCA_049975025.1 Anaerolineae bacterium | reverse complement strand
GGAAGAAGACGAGGGCCGCGCGCTGCTCCTCTGCCGTCCATCCATAGGGTAGGAAGATGTGCGCCTTGAGGTCTTGCGAGCCGACACGTTTGTAGGTCACGATCGCCGGGCTCCCGGCTGAGGTGGTGTTAGCTGCTGTCTCCGCCAACACAGTTGCCAGGTGCGAAAGGGTTGGGGTTGGAGGGGGTGAGGAAACCAGACCCTGGCAGGCCTGGATGGTGGCCACTAAGAAGATGACCAGAATGGTTCGGGCACTCCTCCTTGTGTTACCCATAAGGCAGCCTCGCTTTTCACCAGGTCATACATTCGAGGCACCTGGACGACCAGGGCCTCCTCGACAGTTGTCGACCTAAAAAAGTCGCCGATCCCGCCGTATTCGAACGCTACGATGTCCGGCGCCTGCCAGACGCCATCCCGGGTTTGCGCCAGCGACCATCTCATAAAGGACCAATCCTCGCTGGTCATCGGTAGATGGTCGATCCGCCGTCCCTTAAGGTGGCGCAGCGTGTCCTTGTCCATGCCCATTGCTTGGGCGCGAGCGACCCACTGCTCGCCGAAGCGCTGAATGCCTGTGACGTGGATCTCTTTGATGCGATCTACCGGTAGCGCCTCGATGTAAGCCTTGGGTGCCATATCAAGCTCTTCGGCGGCCAGCCGCGCGTGAGAGAGATCGAGCAGGAAGCCGCAGCCCGTCGTTTCCACCACCTCCCGCACGACGTTGGGCAACACAGCTGCCCGTGGATGCATGCCCTCAGCGCCGAAGATATTCTCTCCGAGCACGCGGTCGGCCCCGAAGCGATCGACCACGGCTGCGACGTCCCGGATGAGTGATTCGGTCAGTTGTTCGACGTCCGCGGGCGCCGTGCTTCCCACCGAGATAGCAGGATGATCCTCAGGTCTTGGTCCCAGGTGAACGTTGATCCAGGGCGTTGACGTTTCCGCCAACATACGCTCGATCGCGTTCCAATCGGGCGCTGAGTTGGTCTCTGTGTTGAGCGCATCTCCTGTCCCCATCCCTACCCGCAGGGGAAAGTGGATGTAGACGCGACCCAACGCCTGCGCAGATGCGATCATGTCGGGCCAGGCCGCACATTTGAACAAGTCGATCTCGATCGCGCCACGGCGAATCAGCTCCGCCGCTGCGGCCGAGTAGTTGAGAGCGTAGTCCATAGTCGGCGGAGGGACTCTAGAACTCGTCGATGACCGTCACGCCGGTGATGGCGAAGTTGGTCATCGACGTCAACGCCGTCATGCTCTCCTCCAGCGT
>JBNGDU010000088.1:0-4703 GCA_049975025.1 Anaerolineae bacterium | reverse complement strand
TTGGTTAGAAAATCTCGCTCTAGTCTGCCTCTCGCTTGGCGCAAGGCTTCGCCTTGCCTCCCCTCTCTCCTGTTTGTTTAACGACCAAAGGGCCCCGGAGTTACGGTCTGTCCACACCACTTTCCACTTCTGGCGGCGTTGACCAAGGCCCGTAAGCCACTTTCTATGCTAATCGATCCGTTTATAACATATTAAGATGTCGCCTACAGATAGATCGCCAACAGCGCTAGACCTGTGCTTGACCTGCGCGGACTAATCCTCTCATCGATCTACCCCAGAGAGACTGCATATGGCGGTAATTCCCTAGTTCTATGAACTAACGCGCCACAGATTTTCCTTACCAAAAACTAACCATAGCTTACCACAAGCCGGCGACGCGTGTTGTTAACGTTGCGTAACGATTGCGGTTCGAAGGGGTTATAGTATTTGTAGCATCCGCGGGGTGCCCCTGGTGGTCATCTCTGTGACAGGTGGGTTTGGCTCTGCCGGGGAGGCGTGATACAATGCCGCGGACCGAGGTGTGTGCGTTTTCATCGAAGTTTCGGGCTCGGAGGCCGATACACTGAAGCTGGGGGAGCTATGGGGCACTTGGCGTTGCAGAACGAAGACCTGAGGGGACGGCTCATTTACTGGGGGTTGATGGCGAAAGGCGCCTTGTCGGTGAGCCGTGTGTTGTTGAGCAGCGCCGGTGAGGTCCTGAACCTGCGGCAGACGGACGATACGGAGCAGCATTACGTGAGACCGGCCCCACGGTATGAGCTGCCCGACTATCAGGAGGGGATGCGGGTGTCCGACGCTAGAGAGAAATACCTTTGTCCGACCCCTTACTGCGACTGTCGGGCGCCGGAGGTGGTCGCCATAGCTCACGAGCTCGGCGCTTATCGCGTCTCCGACCTTGAGTTCGCGGAAGCGGCCTTCCACTTCGCCAAGGAGAAGATGGTGCTGGAGATAGCGCCCATCGACGGTGTCGCGGCGACGTTGCGGCGCGGCACCGGTACCTGTTTTCAGTTGATCACGGTCTTCATCGCGCTCTGTCGGGCGGCCGGGATTAAGGCGCGCTACAAGATCTTCGCCACGAACATGATCGATGCCTGGCGGGAGGCCACCATCGACGCCGATCCGTTGCTGCAGAAGTGGTACGACTCGCTGGGCTACTTCCTGTTGGAGGGTGAGGGCGAGGCCTTCGTTGACGGCCGGTGGATGGTCGCCCACGTTGGGCCCACCGCCGAGCGCCAGGCGGCCGCGGGCATTCCCATCACGCGGTTGGGCGAGGACGCCATCGGCACCTGGTTCGATGCCAAGCCCGGCACGATTATGCGGCTGGAAGCGCTGCCCAGAGGCCTGGTGGTGGGGAGCTGGCTCCTGCACAAGATCTCGCCGGGGTCGATGGAACGGGTGAACGTCAGCGTGCAACAAGAGATCTCAAGGGGCCGCGGTGTCATTGAAGCCGCCGGAGGCCCGGCGGCCTACGATGAGTCCGTGCGGCGTCGCGGATCCAGAGCGCTCGAGGGCTTGGCGGGCGTGTCGCGATCAGCTCCGGCGGCTGTTGTGTGACTGGCGCTTACCTGCGCGACTGAAGTCGCTCACGGAGGCGCATTGCGCCAAACGTCCGCCTGCGCGGACGTACGCCCTTGAAGCGTCGACGGGCGCTTACCGACCGGACGTGAAAAGCTAGACCGACGACCTACGCGACTGAAGTCGCTCACGGAGGCGCATTGCGCCAGGCGTCTGCGTAGGCGGACGCGTGCCCCCAAACGGCGACGCGGGTCGACGTTCGGCGGCGCCCCGACGTCCGTCGGGACAGCCTCTAGCACGGAGTTCAGTCCGTGGATCTTCGGCGATACTTGACCGCATCATTAGGCAAAACCTTACGTCGAGAGGCTTTTTCAGAGCGCCCTGGAAGGTGGCGACCCACTTAGTCGCGTTGCGTCCGGCGTTGCTTGGTCGGTTTATCTGTTCTGATGACACTATAAAAGGAAGGCATGGGGGGAATATGCGATGACTACGTCCACAGAAGCTGTGCGCACAATAACGCGGCCCAAGGCCAGAAGTCGGAACTACATGCTCTACCTTATCGTGCTGATGGGCCTGGTCGCCGTGATGGATCAGTACCTTTCGATGATCAAGACGACGGCCATTCCTTACATCATCGAAGCTTACGGCATCTCGGCCTCGCGGTTCTCCTGGTATGAGGCGCTCTATCTCGCCATGACCTTCTTGATCTTCCTCCTGAACGGTCTCAACGACATCATCGGACGACGCCTCTCGATCCTTATCCTCGTGCTGTTGATGGGGGTGGGCTCGCTGGGGATCGTCCTTTTCACCCCCACGCTGACGCTCTTCATGGTCTTCTACACGCTCGTGATGTTCACCACAGTCTCCAACATGTGGGCCATTCCCGTCAGCGAGGAGTCGCCGGCGCAAAAGCGGGCCAAGTACGTCTCCTTCGTCTACGTGATCGGGCTTATCCCGCTTCAGGCGATCCTCCCGCCGCTCATATTGGACGTGCTGGGACTGAGCTGGAAGTGGATGTATGGGGCGGGCTTCGTGATGATGATACCGGTGTTGGCCCTTTGGACCCGGATGAAGGAGACCAGCCGGTACGGGATTATCCAGAAGGAGCGCCGTGCCGGGGTGCGCAAGCGGCACCTCTACGGTTTGGGGGCCATCAATCGCGATGACCTCCGTTACATCGCCATCTCGGCCTCGATATGGCTTTGTTGGCTGGTCTACTCGTTCCTCTACTTCTGGGCCGGCTACTATTTTATGAACGTTCACGGGTACACCCTCCCCCAATGGTCGCTGGTGTTGCTGGGGACTTTGTTGATGGCAATTGCCGGCGGCGTCACCAGCGGGCGGATCATGGACAGCATCGGTCGCGTGCCGGCGCTGATCGCCGGGTGCATCGTGCTGGCCGCGGTGCTGGTGGTTCTCGGCTACGCCACGGGATGGTTGCTGCCGGTCGCCGCGATGATCACGGGCTTCTTCACCTCGTTCACCTATACCTGGATTGTGGTCTACGTCCCTGAGGTCTTTCCGACCGAGCGCCGTGGCGCGTGCATGGGTTGGACTACCACAGCGGCACGGGTCTCCTACGTCGTGGGCCCGGCGCTGGCGGCCCTCCTGCTGGAGATGTTCCCCACGATGGAGGGATTCTGGCTGGTCGCCGCGGGCGTGGTGCTCGTCCCGGCGGTGATCATCCGGCTCGTCAATCCCTACGAGACCAAGACACGCGAACTGGAGGAGATCGAGGTCGAGCGATAGGTGTTCCGGAACGTAATCGAATCCGGCTTGTCCTCGTGCCCATACGGCCCCATGGCCGGATCTTTGGTCTTTCCAGCGTTGTCTATCAAGGTCGCGGCGTCGCCGGAGACGATGCCGATGATGACGAAGACGGACTGTTGAGCGCCGATGCGGGCTGATCTGCACATCCATACCACGGCTTCCGATGGCCGCTGGACGCCGACTCAAGTCGTCGCCGGGTGCCGCTCCGCGGGCATCGGCCTTTTCGCCGTCGCCGACCACGACGCGGTGGCGAACGTATTGATCACCGAACAGCTTGCGCGTTTGGCAGGCCTCGGCTTCATCCGGGCGGTCGAGATCTCCACCATCGAGAACGGTCTGCTCTTGCATATCTTAGGCTACGGCATCGATCCCCGAGATGGTGAGCTCGTCGCACTGATCGATGACAACCGGGCTAGACTGGAGGCCACCGACGATGAGGATATCCGTCGCCTTATCGCGTTGGGCTATCCTCTCGATTACGACGACTATCTGGCCTACGACTACGACCGGACGCGCGGTGGGTTCAAGTCGCTCAACTACCTGATTGATCAGGGCATCTGCAGCGGCCCGAACGACTTCTTTCGGGACGTCCGGTCGCGTCTCAACCACCCATGGCCGGATTTCGTATCTCCCCAGAACGCCATCGACGCGATCCGCGCCGCTGGGGGCGTCCCGGTGTTGGCGCATCCTGGGGCGAGCATCGCGGGCGACGAAGGCCTGCGCGAGGACGTGCTGTCCGTGCTCTTGGGCGCCGGGATTGGGGGCTTGGAGTGCTACTCCCAGTACCACGATGTGGATACCACGACCATATGCGTGGCATGGTGCGAGGGTCATGATCTGCTGATTACCGGAGGGTCCGACTATCACGGGGGCTTCGTCGGACGCCAACTCGGCATCCCCGAGGTGGACACTTCGCAATTGCGGCTCGGTTCGCTGTGGCATTTAACAGGCCCGTAACTGCTGTGTAACATCGGGTGTTGTCACATGCATATATACTTGTAACCTAAGGGTGAGATAGCATCAGGTCTCTTGATGGCAGTGTATATTTTGTTGTCAGGAGTATGTATTTATGCAGTCGGATCTGTCGCTACGTTATCTTGCTCGTAGCCTGATTTTGCAGCTCGATGGCGTTGACCCGGATTGGGGGCAGCCGTTGAGACGAGGTAATGAATGTCTAAGGAAGTGGGTGAGGAAGAGCAACTAACATCTTACCAGGTTTCACAACTGGCTGCTTCCGCGCGTTCCTTGGTGGAGGATATCCTCTCTTTGGAAGAACCTTGGCGCTGCCGATTTGTAGAGCTGATGGTGGATCGTCGGAGGGCGACGACCGACGGAAGTGTGAATCCCACTCGGGCACAAATGATAGCGTGGCTCTGCGATGACGAGCTCTATCAGGAGATACGCACTCTGTATAGGCT
>JBNGDU010000087.1:0-3403 GCA_049975025.1 Anaerolineae bacterium | reverse complement strand
GGTGTACGGCGATGTAGGGCGCCTTGCTGCGACCCCAGAGGACGTCACGATAGTAGGACTGAGGACGCTTGAACCCGCACAGGTCCAGGTCGCCACAGTTGGCCTGGTGCCACGGGTAGTCGCCAAGGAAGCTAGTCTTGTCGGATTTGAAGTGAACGCGGCCAATGCCGGCTTCGCCCAGGTAGTCGAGCGAGGTCCAGACGAAATCGCCGATGACGTAGGCGAGTTCCTTGACGGTGGCCCAGTGGTCAAACGCCTCCATTGGCGTCGACTCTGAGCCGTACATCACGCGGTCGGGATCGCGGTCATGGTCCGATCGATACTGGCGTTCCTGGTAGTTGTAGCCACCCACGTCGAGAGCGGCGAAGATGGCGTCGGTCTCTTCCCAAGGCCAGCGGTGACCGCCGCCGTTGACGCCGGACGTCACGGCACGCGTGGGGTCAGCGCTCCGGATATGATCCGCGAGCATGTGGGCGATCTCACGTCCCTGAGAGCGACCGTTTCGCTCGATCACCTCGTTGCCGATGGACCACATGATGATGCTGGGATGGTTGCGGTCGCGAGCCAGCATGCTGTCGAGGTCGCGGCGCCACCAGTCGGCGAAGGCCACGTGGTAGTCGTAGGGCGTCTTGCCCTCGCGCCAGCAGTCAAAAGCCTCGTCAATGACGAGCATGCCGAGGCGGTCACAGGCGTCGAGAAAGGCGGGTGAGGGCGGGTTGTGGGCGCACCGTATGGCGTTGAAGCCACTGGCCTTGAGTACCTCCACTTTGCGCTCTTCCGACCGATCGTAGGCTGCGGCACCCATCACGCCGTTATCGTGGTGGACGCAGCCGCCGCGGAGCAAGAGGGACTCGCCGTTGAGCTGGAAGCCGTCTTGGGCGTCGAAGGCGATCGTGCGTATGCCGAAGGACGTTGTCGCGGTGTCGATGATGTCGCCGTCCCTGATGACCTCGGCAACCGCCTCACAGAGCACAGGCGAATCGAGCGACCAAAGCTGTGGTCTCGCAACCGTCAGCTCTTGCAGGCTCGTGGCGTAGCCAGCGGATTCGATGACGAGGTCTGCGCCCGAGATCGCCAACTGCTTTCCGTCGGGGTCCAGAATGCGCGTGCGTACGGTGACTTTCTGATCGGCGGTGGTCTCGTTCGCGACGGTCGTCTCAACCCTGACGGTTGCGGCCTCATCCGAGACCTCCGGCGTGGTGATGTAGACGCCCCATTGGCCAACGTGAATCGGCTCAGCGATCCAGAGCCAGACGTGCCGGTAGATGCCGGAGCCGGAATACCAGCGGCTGTTGCGCTGGCAGGCGTTGTCGACCTTGACGGTGAGGACGTTTTCCTCGCCGGCGTTGAGGTAGGGGGTGAGATCTAGGGCAAAGGATGTGTAGCCGTAAGGATGGCGCCCGAGGAAGTTGTCGTTGAGCCACACCTCGGCGTTCATGTAGATGCCCTCGAATTCGATCAACACCCGTTTGAGTTCCCAGGCTCTGGGCACGGCGAAGGTCTTGCGATACCAGCCGCGGCCCATAGGGAAGTAGCCGCCCGAGGCCTGGCTGGGCGCATCGGGGTGACGGTCGAGTCCGATGGACCAGTCGTGAGGGAGGTTTACGGTCTCCCATCTGGTGTCGTCGAGCTGCGTCCCGCGCGCGTCGGCGGGCTCACCGAGGTGGAATTTCCAGTTCGCATCGAATGGTTGCTTATGCATGGGTGTTGGCTCCTAAGTATGACCACGAGTAACGAGTGACGATTGACTAGTAATAAGCTTAGCGCAAACTAGATTGTGCAGACTGTGAGACTTCAACGAGCCCGGCGTGATCTTGACACGAATGGTGCGTTCGGGATACCGTGGTTCTGACGACTACACGGTTACTGGGCTATGTGACTCGACCGCTATTGGGAAACATCCTCTTCTCGTAGTTGCTTAAGGAAGGCGCGGGCCTTTTCGGGATCGCGGAATTGGTCCGTGTCCTGGTTGACCACAAGGAGAAAACCTTTGCCTCCGAGGTTGCGCACGACGTGCAAGGCGCCCTCCGGTGAGACGAAGACCTGGCAGAGCTTGCCCCCGTCGCGGATCCGCTTGAGCAGGGGGAGCCACCGGTGGGGCGGCGGCTGACCGTCGCCGGGGATCCATTGGATACCGCGCAGTCGCTGTATCGAGAGAAGCAGATCGAGGTGCGGTATCTCGCCTTTGCCGTCTAGATGGTAGAAGCCGTGATCGAGGTGGTCACAACAGGCTACCAGATCAGGCATAACGAAGCGCTCAAACATCGCCGGAGAGATCATGTAGGAGAAGTCACACTGGAGCATGTAGGTCTTCCCTGGAGACCAGATTGGCGTCCAACAACTGGTGCCGGGACAAGGTGGACGGATCGCCGCATCCTGCTCGTCGTAGTAGCGGAGCCAGAGCTCGGTGATCCGGGCTGCCAAGCGCTCTACCTCCTCGGGATGATCGATCAAGTCGTAGAGGAGAGTCTCCGTGTCTCGAAAGGAGGCCAAGACGTCGAGGTTGCCGCCGAGGTCGGTGTGACCAACGGCGATCATACCGTCCCACCGTTCTGCGATGGCCCTGGTAAGCGCTTGGACGCGCTGCCACCAGATGTTGCTTCTATCGTACTTCAGGGTCAAGCTCTCGATGCCGGATGTGAGTTCCGGCGGCGTGAACCAGACGGTTTCCGAGGGCTCAGAGACGCTGTGGACTCTGGCGCCAAGGAAGCCGGCCATGATCCCCGGTCCGAAGTTGACCCACCACCAGGGGAAGGCGTCGGCGTAGTAATGGGTGGCTGCCAGCAGCGGCACGTGGCGGTCGACGATCTCCTCCGCGGGCAGATCGAGCGGGTAGTTGCTCAGATAGTCGTAACGTTTGGCGGACGGCGTCTCGGGCATGGGATCGCGGGCGGCGAGGTAGACGAGGGGACGTTCGAGCTCGCCCTGCCACCACGCGACAGTGTCCCGCTGAACGCGAGCCCAGTCTGCCTCGGTGAAGTTGAGATCGGGCACAGTTTCTCCTTTCGGGATGCCAGACGATGCTTAAGTATACACGACGGCGCCACCGTGCAACCAGACGTTGTCCGTCAGCTCAATGGGGGCGTCAAGCGCAAAGTCGCCACGGCCGAGGAGGATCTCGCCGCCGCTGGCTACTTCGCCGCCGCTGGCTACTTCGCCGCCGCTATTGTCGAGGGCGTCGACGGCGGTCTGGATGGCTGCGGCGGCATCGGGTGTTGCAGCGAGCTCTACTCCGTCGATGAGGCCACGAACGCGGACGGCATTTCCGTGACGATAGACCGGATATCCTTGGGTGGGTGAGGTTGTGGGTTCGCAAGTCATAGCAGCGGCTCCTCTTTGGGTAGGGTACGGGTCTCCATCGTCGGTCACTGTAGCTCTTCACTCCGACCCCGACGGATATTCT
>JBNGDU010000086.1:0-3725 GCA_049975025.1 Anaerolineae bacterium | reverse complement strand
CGCGACATTCTTGACGGGAAGTTTGAGCCGGAGGAGTATACGCCCCCGCCCGACGCTGAGCAACTCTCTCTGTTTTAGCTGTCGTTTACCGATCCAAGGATGTGCTGCTTCTTCCGTTAACTTGTCTTGGACGACAGAGGGTCTTATAGGTAGCCTGGTGAGAGGGAGCCGAGCGGCTCCCTCTTCTTCATAGGGCAAGCTCGGCTTATGCCGAGCGAACTGCTATATGCGGCCCGCTACACAGGAGCTTGCGTCTCTTTTGTCGCTCGATATCGCTGGCGGATAATGGGCACGAGGTACTCCTCAAAAGCGCGATCGACGTCGTAAGCCGGGGACCACGCCCAGTCCCGGCGCGCCGCGCTGTCATCCAGGTCGGCGGGCCAGCTGTCCACGATGCCTTGACGCTTCTCGTCGGGATCGAACGTGATCTCGGCATCGGGGAAGAACCTGAGCACGTGATCGCGAAATTCCCTTGCGGAAAGGCTGAAACTGGTCACGTTGTAGACGGGACGGCTCAGCGCTTCCCTGGGGGCCTGGGCGAGATGGGTGAGCGCCCTCACCGCGTCCGGCATGGCCATAAACGGGATGCGGACGTCGGGTCGCACAAAGGCCGCGTAGGGTTTCCCCTGCGCTGCTGCGTGGAGCATCTCGGGCCCGTAGTCACTCGTCCCCCCGCTAGGCATCGTGTAAGCGCTGACGAGTCCCGGAAAACGCACCGCGCGAAAGTCCAGCATCGTCGGCTGATCGACCGCCAGCTGACGATAATGTCGGCTGAAGTAGATGCCCAGCATCTCGCAGTAGAGCTTGTTGCACCCATACATCGTCGTTGGGTAGTTCCACTCCCATTCGCGGACCTTGGCATACTTGTGCTTGGTCCCGAGATCGGGCAGCCCGAACACGGCAATTGAGCTGGGAAAGAGGAACCGCACCGGCTCCCCACGCCATTCGGACTGCTGGGCCGCCAGGTGAAGCAACTGCATCGTGCCCTCCACGTTGACGCGGTGCGCCGCGTCCGGCGAGAACTCCGCCCGCGTGGAGAGCAAGGCGGCCAGGTGATAGATCTCCACGAGCTCATACTCGCTGACCAACCGATCCAGGAGTGAGCTGTCGAGAATACTGCCTTGCACGTGATGCACTAGCCCGGCGAGATCCGCAGGTAGCGGGTTAAGGTCCAGCGTGAGGATCTGCAGACCTGCTCTACGGAAATCGGGGTCTTCTGACAAACGCCGGATCAGGGCTTGCCCTACCTCTCCGGCGGCGCCTGTGATCATACAGGCTTTTGCACGCATAATGCCTCCTTTGACTATCGCTGTCCTCTAATCCTACAAGCCTTTGCCGCTGGGCCTAGTGTCGATACGCCAAAGGTTGAAATTCAACCTTCACGTGCTATACTGGAGACGTCATAATCACAAGCGAATAACGTTGCGGTTAGGGTGTGCTTGGCGCGCGTGACGATACGCTCTCACGCCGGCAACACTTAAAGCGAGGAAGACCGGTGCAAGTCCGGTGCTGTCCCGCAACGGTGACCTCGGAATCCAGAGGAAGCCCGATACTCCGCCTTAGCCGGTGCTGACTGCCCTTCGCGGAAAGGAGGTGGCACGCGACAATTGATCACCTTGCGTGACGTTGTTGTTAGGCCTTCCCACCAATCCAGGGGGAAGGTTTTTTGTTTTGAGAACCTACTAGGAGGAAGTGATTTATGACTTCGTGGATGAGGTATGTGGCGGGTGGGCTGGTCGTCGTGGCCTTGATCTTGCTTTTCGCGCTTCCGGTCCTCGCGGCGCGTTACGCGGAGAACGAAGCTGCCCTGGCGTGGTTACGCCAATCTCGGGAGCCGGACGGCGGATTCCCGACGGGATTCGCCGCGGGTTCGGATTTCGGCACGACCGCCGAGGTGATCCTCGCGGTGGCTGCCGCCGGACAGGATGTGAGCACCTGGGATAGCGCAGAGGGGCTCTCGCCCCTGGACTACGTCGCGTCTCAGGTCGCATCGGGACAGGTGAGCGATGTGGGCAACCTGAGTAAGGCCGTTCTGGTCGCGGTGGCGACCGGGCAGAACCCCCGGGACTTCGGCGGCGTGGACCTGATCAACCAACTGCTCGCGCAGCAGGACAGCACAACCGGGATGTTCGGAGATACGCTCTTCAAGCACGCATATGCCGTCTTGGCGCTCCGCAATGCCGGTGCCGGCGTGCCCGCGTCGGCTGTGACGGCGATGACGTCCCAGTTCACCGAGGACGGCGCCTGGGCGCTTTTCGGAGGGACGACGCCGGGCACGGCGGACACCAATACGACGGCGCTTGTGATGCAGGCGCTCGTCGCCGTGGGCCGACCCGACGCTGCAGCCGGCGCCCTGCCCTATCTCCGGCGTATGCAAAACGAGGATGGCGGCTTCCCTTACCAGAAGCCTTCGGCCTGGGGCACGGAGACCGACGCCAACTCGACCGCCGTCGTTCTGCAAGCTCTGTATGCGCTTGATGAACCTCTGGGTCAGTGGGTGGCGAGCGGCACAGATCCGTTGGGCGCACTTCTGGCGCTCTGGGACGAGGAGAGCGGCGCGTACCTCTGGCAGGCTTCGACGCCTTTCCCCAACATGCTTGCCACGGCCCAGGCTGTGCAGGCCGGTGAGGGGATGACGTTGGTTGATGTCGCCACCGTCGGCGCTTCACGGGCGCCTCAAACCGAAGGCGCACCGACCTCGACAGCGCCTCTGTTGCCCGCTTCGGGTGGGATCGCCGGTTCGTTGGTCCTGGTCGGCGCCGGCTTGGCGCTCTTGGGGACCGGTGGCTTGCTGAGGCGCCGATCGTAGTCGCCCGTAGATGACAACTCTCGCGAATCCGCTCAGGAAAGGGGCAAGGCTTGCCTTGCCCCTGTTCCTCTTTTTGTTCGTCGGCATCCGGACGCTGGGATGGGGCGTACGGCCCGTCTGGGCCTCGCCCCTCGCGCAGGATCAGGGTCCTAACCAGGCGGGCCTCGTGGTGGTCCACGGCGATGGACGGGTGGTGACCCGCTGTGTCAGCTTTGAGGAGCCGGAGGTCACGGGGCTGGCGCTCTTGCAGCGCTCCGGTCTCGCGTTTCTCACCGAGTCCGGGCCGATGGGCTCAACCATCTGTAGCCTGGACGGCGAGGGCTGTCCTTCTTCGGATTGCTTCTGTGAGTGCAAAGGGACGCCCTGCGCCTATTGGAACTACTTCCATCGCCAACCTGATGGAACGTGGACCTACTCGGGCATGGGCGCTGCGGTATGGATGATCGGAGATGGTGACGTGGATGCTTGGGTTTGGGGCGATGGCTCACAAGCGCCGGCGGCGACGAGCTTCGACGCGATATGCGGCGGCGCGCCCGTCGAGGCGCCGCCCGCCACCCAGTCCCCGGACGCCGGCCCTACGCCCGTGCCTACAAGCACGCCTACGCCGACCCCGACAGCCACGCCGACGTCGACAGCGGCATCGAAGCCAACAGCGGCTGCGACATCGGTCGCGCCCGAGTCGACCGTCTCTCCAACCGTGACGCCGAGCGCCACGCCCACCTTGACGCCGGAGGCACCCCACACCTCGGAGCCGACCGCGACCGAGGCTGCTGCGCCGACCGTTACGACCACGCCTGGTTTTCAGACGCCTGAAAATCAGACGCCTGAGGATCAGACGGCTGCAGACGAGGCCCAGAGCGGCCTTCCCTCGGCGTACCTGGCCTTCCTCGCGCTGCTCGCCATCGTGGTCTTGGTC
>JBNGDU010000085.1:0-3125 GCA_049975025.1 Anaerolineae bacterium | reverse complement strand
TGTCAATCGCCTTCTGGATCGCCTCGGTGTCCATCGCCTTGCCATCGCCCCGCGCGCCGTAGTCGCGGACGGAATAGATGTTCAACGGATCTAGCGATTTCATGATCAACTCCTTGGGAACAGTTTCCAGTTACCGGTTATCAGTTCTCAGTTAAAGGTTCAGGCTTTCGCCGACCTCTGTGAAACACGTTAGTCGGCAAGATCTAGGGACGTACGCGCAAGACGGACGTCGTTGTCGCTCATCACGACCTCATCGGGAGCGCCCCCTTCGACACGGATGAAGGCTGAGACCTGCGTTAGAGGGCGGCTGCCGTGGACGAAGACGTCGCGAGCGCCCACAAGTCGGATCACGGCGTCGGCATCGACGTCGCCCGCAGCGCGAAAAGCTGAGAGCTCCAAATCCTCCACGTCCTCGGCATAGATAGCGGGTCGTAGATCGGGCTCAGCGAGATCGAACCGAACGTTGTGGAAGGTGATCCCCTTGACGTGGCGTAGGTAGGCGCCGTAAGCCGGCAGCGCACCAAAGAAGAACTGCTCGGGATACATCCTCTCGTCCTCGGGCACCTCAATCGCAGCATCCTCTCGCGTCCCGCCGCCAGGGAAGGTGATGTGAATATCCGACAGCGTCACGTTCTCAACGACGTAGCCTGGGATGCCGGTGATCATAATGCCGATCTTGGCCTTGTCGTCCACGTCGACGCGCATCATCGGGTCCCTGACCTCGACAGGGCGGACAGTAGCGCGGATGTTGCTGATCATCACGTTGCGAAGCAGGCCCACGGGGATCGGCGCGTCTGCGGGTTCGTAGCCCTCCCGCGCGACGCCCGGTACGTGGAGCCTCGCAGCCCGGTTCCCTAACCGCAGGAAGAATGGGCCCTCGACCTCGTGCATGGCGATATTATCGATGACCACCTCCTCAAGGACCCCGCCGTCGACCGCCTCCAACTTGACGGCGCCGAGGGCACAGTGGTAGAAGGCGCAGTTCGAGATTACGATATCCCTGAAGCCGGCCCTGGACGGTGTCCCGAACTTCACGGCTGCCGTGTTGCTGCTGATAACACAGTTGGTCACGACGATGTGCTCACAGGGCAGATCCGCGATGCTGCTCTTGAGGCAGATGGCGTCGTCATCACACGAGATGTCGCAATTGGAGATGAAGACGTGTCGGCAGCTCTCCAGGTCGATCCCGTCACCGTTGGGTCGAGCGCGGTTGCGCACGCGGGTGCCCTCGATCCAGACACGAGTGCACGCGACCAAGTGCAGGCCCCAACTCGGCGAGTCTTTGATCGTCACACCCCCCACGCGGACGTCTTCGCACTTGGTGAAGATGATCAGCATCGGGCGGGGAGGCCACTTCTTTCGCTCCTCCGGCATTCTGGGCTTCTCGCCGCGGAAAGCCGGGATCGATCCCAGGCGCGAGACGCAGGGGAACGCCTCCCCCTGTCCATCGATGATACCCTCGCCCATCAGGGCGATATTGCGCGCGCCCTGAGCATATAGCAAACAGTTGCGCCGTCCCGCGGCCTCACCCTCGAGGACGTAGTCGTCGATGTCCTTGCTGCCGAGCAGCGTGGCGTCGGGCATGAGGTAGAGCGTGACGTTGTCCCTCATCACCAGCGTGCCGGTCAGATAGATACCCTTGGGCACGAGGACGGTCCCGCCGCCCTGCGCCGTACAGGCGTCGATCGCCGCCTGGAGCGCTCGCGTATCGAGTGTGGCACCATCACCGACGGCACCGTATTCGCGGACATCGAGCGTAACAGGACCGTGTATCTCGCTCTGCATAAGATCAAACCTCCTCTTCGGGCCATGGATTCAGTTTGTCAGGGATCGGTCCATAGAGCAACAAGTCATCCGTCTCCACCTGCCAATCCGACAGATAGGCGGCAAGCTCCCTCCGAACTGCAGCATATTCAGGATCGTCAGCCAGGTTCACATACTCGTAGGGATCCCCCACGACATCGAACAGCTCCTCCTCCGGTCGAGGTGCGCCGGGCAGCGGATCGAACTGACCGTACCAGGGCTCGAAATCCGAGTAGAGATAGGTCGTGCTCTGCAGCCACGTCTTGCGCGGCGGCGGAGCGAAGTTGCGGATGTAATGGTACCGAGGTGTACGGACAGCCCGCATCGGATCGTAGTCACCGTGGTGGTTGCGCTCGATCACGATGGCATCGTGCGGCGTATAGCGCTCGCCGGTCAACAGCGACCAGAAGGAGCGCCCCTGCAAGACCTCAGGGATCGGCAGTCCGGCGGCGTCGAGGAGCGTAGGGGCGATGTCGATGTTCTGAATCAGGTGAGAGATCCTGATGCCGGGCCTCAACGCGCCCTCACGCCGCTGCACCCTACCGGGCAACCGCACGAGAAGCGCGATCTCCACGCCCCGATCGTAGAGCCAAACCTTGGCCCGTTGCTCAGCGATGCCGTGGTCAGTCGTGAAGATAACCAGCGTGTCCTCAGCATAGCCCAAGCGGTCGATCGCGTCGAGAAGCCGTTGCACGTGGCCATCCAGGTAGCGGATCGCGCCCTGGAACTTGCCCAATCGCTCCCGCTGGGCCCGTGTGTCGGGCAGCCAAGGCGGGACATCGACGTCCTCCGGCGCGGCAACGCCGTAGGTATCGGAGCGGTTCTGAGGGTGACCCTCGGGGAACATGCCCTGCCAGCGTGAGGCGTGCACCTCGACGGTGCCGACGTTGAGATAGAATGGTCGCTCGGCCCCCACCCGGCTCTCCAAGTAGCCGATCGCGCCGTCAATCGCCGGCTCCACCCAATCCTCCTGGCGGTTGACCCAGTCCTCCTCGGGATAGTCCGGCGCCCCCTCCACCTGGTAACGGTTGGCCGAGGCCACGTATCTCTCGTGCTGGAACCCGAAGTGGGCTGTCTCGTAGCCGCCTTCGTTGAAGTAATCCACAATGGTCGGCGTGGACTCCGGCATGGACCACCCGCGATTCACCAACCCCATCAATCCGTTGGTGTGGGCGTGCATACCGCTCATCGCGCAACCTCTCGAGGGGCTACAGCACGGGGAACTGCAGAAAGCGTTCTCGAAGAGCACGCCGCTCTCCGCGAAACGATCGAGGTTGGGGGAATCCACGCTCTCCTCGCCGTAGCAATTCAGGTGCTGCCCG
>JBNGDU010000084.1:0-1686 GCA_049975025.1 Anaerolineae bacterium | reverse complement strand
CCCTACGGATGACATTATACCATGCATGCGAATACACGCAATGTGTTGTTCGCCCAGAACCTTGCGTTGCCCCTTAGTCAACCGCGAAGAAGATCGAGCGCAGCGTCACGTAGGCGACATAGAGCACGATTAGATAGGCTGCCCCCCTCTTGCCAAGTTTCCCCTTGTTGAACCAGAGGAAGACCCACAGGATAGCGCCGGTCAGTGCCTCCCAAGGCAGATCCCAAAGGACCAGCGGGCCGGGCACCCAGTACGTCGAGATCAACGTGCCGCCGCCGATCGCGACGAGCGGATTGGTGATATTGCTGCCGATGAGTGTTCCGAGTGGAATCCCCGTATCCCCGTGCCGGACCCCGGAGATGGCCGTGATGAGCTCCGGAAGGGCAGAAGCCACACCCAGCGTCACAACGCCGATGAGCGAGCCCCCGACGCCGGTGCGCTGCACGATGACCTCGGTGATGCGGAGGGCCAACATCGCGCTACCCACCGTCACGGCCAGGGCGACCACGGTGATAAAGCCGGCCCGCACAGCCTCACCCCGCGTGCGCGGCACACCCGGCGGCGCATCTCCATTTTCTTTAAAGCCGTTATCCAGCGGATCGTAGTGCTTGCGCTCATCAAGGTACAGGTAGTAGAGATAGGCGAAAAAGGACCCAAAGAGAATCAAGCCGTCGATGCGCGAGTAGTGGCGATCCCAGCCCAAGCCCAAGCACATCAAGGTCGTCACGATCATCGGGATCATCGTCTTGGCCAGAAAGTAGCGGCGAAAGAACAGCTGTCCCGCCATCAGTACCACGATGGCCATGATCAGCGTCTGTTGGACCACGTCAGATCCGATATTAGCGCCCAGGACAACGGCCGACCCGATCCTGAAATCGAGCGCCCCGGTCAAGATACCGACGGAGGCCGTGAAGTGCGCGACGATCTCCGGAACACTGGTAGCGAGCGAGACCACGGTAACGCCCATAAACGTCGTGGATAGATGGAAGTATCCGGCCAACCCCATCAGTTTCTTCACGGCGAGCTCAGAGCTCGCCACAAGCAAGGCCATAGTGGCCAGGCCGCTCAAAGCAACAACCCAGATCGTTGTTGAAGCAAACATAGTTTTCACCTCAAGTACGCTACAGAGGACTCGGTCCTCTTGAATATGACAGCAAAAAAGGGCCGCAATCGATCTGCGGCCCCGGCGATTTCCAATACGCGCGTGACTGAACTAGTCCATCTCAAAACGGCTCACGGAATAGCACCATAGCGCGTACGCCAAGGGCGGCGCCGCGCTGTCCCCTCAGGATCGTCCTCAACCGGATAGGTTGGGTCTACGCAAAACTGCATCATTTTCCCTTCCTGAATATTCTCACACACGACAACGTATTATGTCATAGAGAGGGCAATTGTCAAGGGTCAACTCGGCGAGCAAGACGGAGTTGACGGCAGGACATCGCAAGATACGATAGCGGCCGGGACCGAAGTCACGCCATCCGATTCAGTGCTTGCGCGCTCGATTGCATGGAGCGATCTATGAGCCAACCTGATACAGAGGAAACTCCGCAGCGCAGTGGGTGCTTGGCGCTGCCGCTAAGCCTTATGCTGGTCGCTCTTGGCTTTGCTTGGCTCGGAAGCGTCCGCTGCGTCCGACGCTGAGCTATTAGCTGCTACGTCGGATGTCTCGCTTGGGCTTCTCTCCTT
>JBNGDU010000083.1:0-1609 GCA_049975025.1 Anaerolineae bacterium | reverse complement strand
GGATTGCGGCTTTGGCGAGATCGGGATCCACGACTCTCTGGCAGGAGATGGGCCCGAGGCCAATCCCGACTTCTTCGCCCTCGTCGCTAGCGCGGTCTAGCTCCACCATAGTTTCACAGCGCCGTTGACAGTATAAGGTCAACTCATGAGCCATAGACCGGGAACCGGGAACCGGTACTGGTAACTGCTTCATCGCGAAAGGAGCAACCCCGATGTCCCAAGACCACCCTAACATTCTCCTGATCCAGGCCGACCAGATGACGCCCTTCCTGACCGGCGCCTACGGTCATCCCGTGGTGCAGACGCCCAACCTCGACCGGCTGGTGCGAGAGGGCGTCCGTTTCGACGCGGCCTACACCCCGCATCCTGTCTGCGCACCGGCGCGTGCTTGCATGGTCACCGGTAAGTGGGTCTCCCACTGCGGAGCCTGGGATAACGCTGCGCTGCTACCCGCAGATCAGCCGACCTTCGCCCATTACCTGACCAACGTCGGTTACGACACCGTCTTCTCCGGCAAGATGCACTTCGTCGGGCCGGATCAGCTTCACGGCTTCCGCCGCCGCTTCTCCACGAACATCTACCCCGCGGATTACCGGTGGACCGTGTCGATGACCGAGAAGGGCGTGCCCTTCGACCAGGCCTATACTTACATCGGCGATGCGGTCCACGTTGACCGCTGGAACTCGAACATGGCCTACGACGAGGAGGCGCAGTGCCACGCGCTCGCCTATCTACACGCGAGGGGCGAGACTCGTCGACGCGACGAGGCCCGTCGGCGTGACGGGGGCGAGATGTCGCGCCGGCCCTGGTTCCTCTTCATGTCCTACCACCATCCTCACGAAGTCTTCTGGCCGCCAAAGGACCTTTGGGATCTCTATGAGGACGCCGAGATCGACGTCCCCGAGTTCCCGGATAACCTTGCGGAGACCTACTCCGCGCTGGATCGCTGGCTCAATGAGTACCATGGCGTGGCGTTGCCCGAGGAGCTCAGGAACCCGGACAGCATCCGTCGCGTCCGGCGCGCCTATTACGCTTTGGTGACCTACGTCGACCGGAAGGTCGGCGAGTTGCTCGCGACGCTGGAGCGGGAGGGTTTCATGGAGGACACGGTCATCGTCTTCACCAGCGACCACGGTGATATGCTCTGCGAGAAAGGTATGGTCCAGAAGCGCACCTTCTACGAGTGGTCGGCGCGGGTGCCGCTTATCCTGCGCTTCCCCGACGGCTGGAAGGCCGGTACCGTCATCGACGAGCCGGTCAACCTGATCGACCTCATGCCGACTTTCCTCGATCTAGGTGGGGTGCCCGGGGACGAGCGACTGGATTACGACGGTCGGAGCCTGATCGGCCTGCTCGACGGCAGTGACGCCGTGGGGTGGGAGACGTTCTCCGAGAACCACTCGGACTCCATGATCGAGGCGCCCTGCTTCATGCTGCGCAGGGGGGCGTACAAGTACGTCTACATCCACGGTCACGAGGACCAGCTCTTCGACCTGGCGTCTGATCCGCGTGAGTGGAACAACCTCGTGCACGATCCTGACCACGCTGCTGTGGTCGCCGAGATGCGTGGGCGGATCCTGGAGGTCTTCGATCCCGACGAGATCAAGGC
>JBNGDU010000082.1:0-1951 GCA_049975025.1 Anaerolineae bacterium | reverse complement strand
TTGGCCCGGCCTTTTCTTGGCTTCCCCGTGTGGGTCCGCTGGCGAGAGAGGCGCCGGCCCTACTGTCACTGGCGGACAGCCTCACGGAGGCCGGGGTGCTTTTCTGGGACGATCTGGCCCCGGTGATCGACCGCTATCAGCAGGGAGATTCTCCTCAGGATTTGCTCCCCAATGCGCTGGCTGCGTTGTCGGAGGACCTCGACGCCAAACGCGAGACGATCCTGAGCGCTCAAGACGCGGTTGTTGACCTCGACCTATCCGGCTTTCCCGAGCGGTTTCACGGCCCTCTGGTGAAGCTGGGTGAGGTGCTGCCCTTGGTACCCAGCGCTCTGGATGCCGTGGAAGTGGTGCCTGAGCTCCTGGGCCTTGAGGAGCCGCAAACCTACCTCGTCCTCGCGCTGAACGAAGATGAGCTCCGCCCCGCGGGTGGGTTGATCTCAGGGGTGGGCGAGGTCCGGGTCTCGGCTGGTGAGGTGATCTCGATGACGTTCCGTGACGGATACGCCGTGGACGATTATGACCAAGCATATCCTTATGCTCCCGATCCGCTGCAGCTTTTTATGGGAATTGAGCCTTGGGTCTTCCGCGATGGCATGTGGTCGCCGGATTTCCCAACCGCCGTGCGCCAGACGCTACCGCTTTACCGACCGGGTTATCCCATTGATGTGGATGGGGTGGTCGCCGTGGATCAGATGGCGGTCGTGCAGTTGATCGAGGCCTTGGCTCCTATCTACCTGCCGGGCGTCGACGATGCTATCACGGGTGCGACACTGCTGGACTATATGCATACGGCTTGGGCTCCCGATGAGGGTGAGAAGATGACGGGCGAGTGGTGGCGCCAGCGCAAGTCCTTCATGGGTGACCTCGCCGGCGCGACGCTGGAGCACCTCAAGTCCGGTGACGTGGACTGGCTGCGACTGGGTGAAGCCGTCCTACGCGTGCTGGAGGAGCGCCACGTTCAGGTGACCTTCCTCGATCCCTCGGTGGGTCAAGTGTTGGCACGGCAAGGGTGGGACGGGAGCGTGCGTGCGCCGGAAGGGGACTTCCTGATGGTGGCAGAGGCCAACGTTGGCTACAACAAAGCCAGCTCCAAGATCGACCGGTCGATCACGTATGAGGTCGACCTGCGTGGTCAGGTTCCCGTGGGCAGTACGACCCTTGGCTATCGCCATCTGAGCCGGAAGGAGAAGACCTGCGTTCCCGGGTCGCGTTATGATCCAACGTACGAGGAGATGATGGATCGATGTTACTGGACTTATGTACGGCTCTACACTCCGCTGGGAGCGTCCCTCCGAAGGGCAAGTGAGCATCCCATTGACGAGGATCTGATGTTGATGGACGAGGCTTGGCCCGGTGAGGCCTCGGTCTCCGAGGCCGACGACCACACGGTCTTCGCTCAGGCGATGCTGCTTCCAACGGCCTCGAGTGAGGAGATGGTTTTCACCTATGAGCTCCCGCCGTCGGTGGTGGTCGAGAAGCTTGACGGCACCCGACTCTATCGGCTCCTGCTGCAGAAACAGGCAGGGCTGCGGGCGCTCGATGTGCATATCAGCTTGCGCTTGCCAGAGAATGCGGTATTGTTGAGTGCGACCCCCGAGTTATCTGAACAGACCGGCGGGGCGTGGATCTACGAGGATGTGACAACCACCGACGTGGTCATATCGGTTCATTACGACGTGTTGGAGGAGGATTGATCGCCATGCGCCTTAGTAAGACGACGCTTGCCATAGCCGTGGTGTTATGCGTGTTTGCCTTTGGTCTTGCAGCTCTCCCCGTTGCCTGGGCGATGCCAGATCAGCAGGACCGGACTGTCCCCACCTTTACTCCAGTGCCGGGTCCAGCTACAGACACGCCGAAGCCCCAGCCAACCGAAAAGCCCTCGAATCCGGAGCCACCGACAGCGACGCCGTCACCTCCAACAGAGACGCCGGCACCGCAGGCATCGGCAGAG
>JBNGDU010000081.1:0-1273 GCA_049975025.1 Anaerolineae bacterium | reverse complement strand
GGTAGGAGGCGGATGTTTCCCTTCCTGAGGAGGTGGCCTGTGGCCGACAAGAGAAGTGAGATGAGGCCTGAAGTCGCACCGTACCCATCCAGTTGGATCGATCGTCTCAACGATTGGGCTGAGAGCCTGCCGCTACCATACGATCAAGCAGCTACGCTTGGTTAACACGATCAACACGCATCACATCCGCGTCAATCTGTTTCACACACGACCGCTTCAAGCCTTCTCGAGGCTCACGGCGTCGACTGCATTAGGACTCCCGGCCTTTGTCTATGGGTGGATAGTCATCAACCCGGAGATCCTGTGCTAAACTACTGCTGTCACGGCGAACTGCCCTAGTCTATCGAGCCATCCCCGCTTCAGGAGGAAGCCAATGACACGTACGCTTGAGACCCACGAGTTGTCCGATCTTCGGGTTCGCGATCCCTTCATTCTGCCTGACCCCGCCACGCGAACTTACTATCTGTGCGTAGCTATGCGCACTTCCGAAACCCATCCACGTCCCGGTGTCGGCGTCTACACCAGCAAGGACTTGCAGACTTGGGAAGGCCCGAATGTGGTCTTCACGACCCCGACGGGCTTCTGGGCGCAAGGGGCTATCTGGGCTCCCGAACTCCATCGCTATCAGGATAACACCTACCTCTTCCTGACATTCAACACCGCCAAGCCCCTGCCTGCATCCGCGGCAAGACCCGAGGACTTGCCGTCCGACTGGCATCCGCTGGTCCAGCGCGGTGTGCAGGTCCTGGTCGCCGACTCGCCGTCGGGGCCGTTTCGACCGTTCCACAACCGACCTCATACTTCCCTCGACGAGATGGCCCTCGATGGCACGCTTTGGGTCGAGGACGGCGTGACCTACATGGTCTACTGCCACGAGTGGGTGCAGACTCAGGACGGCACGGTGGAGCTGGTGCGCCTGAAGGATGATCTCTCTGACCTGGCTGGCGATCCGGTCACCCTCTTCAGGGGC
Source organism: Anaerolineae bacterium (assembly GCA_049975025.1). GTDB lineage: Bacteria > Chloroflexota > Anaerolineae > B4-G1 > SLSP01 > PWVB01. The sequence continues at coordinate 303 of JBNGDU010000081.1, read as the reverse complement.
AGTGATGCTCCCTGGGTGCCTCCTGGGCGCGACCGATACGTCACCGATGGGCCGTTTCTCTACAGGACCAAGGCCGGCACGCTGCTGATGCTTTGGTCCACCTTCGGCTGGCGGGGCTATATGACGCTCATCGCTGCCTCTGAGTCCGGTAGTATCCAGGGACCGTGGGTGCAGCAGCCGCGCCCGCTCTTCATGGAGGACGGCGGTCACGGGATGATCTTTCACCGTTTCGACGGTACCCCTATGCTAACGTTGCACCATCCCAACCGCGCTCCCAATGAGCGTGCGCTGCTCTTCGAGCTG
>JBNGDU010000080.1:0-1476 GCA_049975025.1 Anaerolineae bacterium | reverse complement strand
CTCGATCGCCCGCGGCGCTGACAGCTTGCTCTTCTTCAGGTGGCGAACCTGCAGATTCGGGGCTGAGGAGTATTGGTGCGGGATTTTAGATCACGACAACGTGCCCCGACGACGGTATGAGGAGGTCAAGCAGCTCGGCGAGGAACTGAAGGCCGTCGGACCAGAGATATTGGGGACCCACGTCCACGTCGACGTGGGGATCGCCTGTGCGGATGTCGACGTCTATGACGCACACGATACGATGTCCTTGGGGCTGCCCTCGCCTAAGGAGGTGGCTCGAGAGCTGCACGCTTATCTTCTGGAGGAAGGCTACGCAGTGGGTTGCGTGCATCCTTCTGATGACCTCAGCGACCTCAAGCTCTACGTGATCCCGCACTGGGCGCTCTTTCACCCAAATTGGGTCCCCAACTTGACAACCTACGTTGAGAACGGTGGGCTCCTGGTCATCGGCGCCCGGACCGCCACGAAAAGCTGGTACAACAACGTGGTTGCGCAGACGCCGCCCGGTGTCTTGTCGCAGCTAGCGCGCGTCCAGGTAGAGGAGTACGGGCGCCAGAACGCCCCGGACAAGCGTCCTCTCACGCTGCGATTCTACCCCGGAACCGAACGTGTCCACACGAAGCACTGGTATGAGCAGGTTTCCGGGTTGCCGGGCACGAAAACTCTTGCGCGCTGGAGCCACAGGTCACCAAGCGGTTCGGGACGGCATCTAAATCTGAAGACCGCCATCACGCTCAGGTCACTGGGGGAGGGCGCTGTCGTCTATGTCGGCACATATCTCAACGCGGAGCTCATGGCTGCTCTGATGGCGCGGCTCAAGGAGCAGCGAGAGGATCTGGCCCCCCTTTGGGCGGCTCCTGAAGGTGTGCAAGTGGTGTTGCGGGAAGGAGCGGGTAAGCGGCTGTGGTTCTTCATCAACAACAACGACCTTGGCGTCAGTCTGCATGACGTTCCTGAGGGCACAGAGCTCATTCGGGGCAAGTCCGGCGAAAAACGGGTCTTCCTGAATAGGTATGGGGTGGCGATCATCAAAGAAGAGGTTTAGCGTTCGCCACCAGAGCGCATCACGCGTTAGTTAAAAAGATGCTCTGAGTGAATAGCTTCCGGGGAGATGCCGAAAAGCCGCTGTCTTCCGGCGCGCTGGGAGGTTCGCCGTCCCTAACGCTAATCGCTGTCGATCTCGATGGCACGCTCCTTCGTCGAGACAGCACGTTGGCGCCGGAAGGCGTCCGAGCCCTGAGAGATGCTGGTGCGCTGGGTGTGCATGTCGTCCTGGCGACGACACGCACACCGGATTCCGTCCGCCGCTTCGCACGCCAGATCGGTCTGCATGACCCGATCATATGCACCAACGGCGCTCAGGTATTCGCGTCGCCGGGCGGCCCGGTCTGGGCGCATCGTGCCCTCCGCCCGGAGGTGGCGCGGGGTATCGCTGAGTTTTCCGACGATCGAGGTTGGTCGCTTGTCACCACAGTG
>JBNGDU010000079.1:0-4392 GCA_049975025.1 Anaerolineae bacterium | reverse complement strand
TTCGCTACCTTCATCGAGCTATGCAGTCAGACGCCAAAGGCGTGTTTCAGTTCTATGGAACTGCGTAAGATGCCCGAATCGATATAGCGCCGGCATCGACGATGTAATCTCTCTGCCGTCATCGAATCTTCATCGCAAAGTCTTACGAATACCCGTTTATTGGGAACCTGAAAGCTTTACAAGTGTAAGGAGGATTCGTTATGGTCGTCAGACGCATATCGAGAAGTCTCGCCTTCGCGTTGATCTTAGCTCTCCTCAGCATCACCGGCATCGCCCGGGCTCAACCGCCCCTGCAATCACCGGAGGAACCTGGCGACGCCGCTGAATCGGAACCTCTGAGCGTCGCGGTCGCGGTGTCCCCTTTGCTCCAGTACCAGGGGCGCCTGACCAACCCTGATACCGGTGAGCCCGTGAATGATGGCATCTACGAGATGAGCTTCCGTCTCTACGACGTGGAGAGCGGGGGTAGCCCGCTATGGCAGGAGACCAAGGACGTGCCGGTCCAAGGGGGCGTCTTCGCCACCGCGCTTGGCGACACCGCAATGCTCGATCATGGCCTGTTCAACGGTCAGGCGCTCTGGTTGGGGATCAAGGTCGGCGCGGACGCAGAGGCAACCCCGCGACAGCCGATGCTGCCGGTCGCCTACGCGCTCAGCCTCGTGCCCGGCGCAGCCGTGTCGACCAACAGCGTCGACCCGGCGTTGCATCTCGAGAACACCGGGAGTGGCGACGGTCTCGTCGTGGGCGGATCGGCAACCGTCACCGGCGACCTGAACGTCGGCGGCGGTCTTGTCGGCGGCGGTCATACCCACGATGGGGAGGACATCACCACCGGCACGGTACACCGGGCGCGCATCGACAGCCTCATCGCCCGGGACAGCGAGATCGTGCCCACGATGCTGGCGAATGACGGCGCCGGTTCCACCCTGGACGCCGACCTGCTGGACGGCAGGAGCTCCGAGGACTTCGCGGACGCCGCCCATAACCACGACGCGCGATACTATACCAAGACCCAGATCGAGAACAACTTCGTGAACAGCACGGGGCCGGACGCGATGAGCGCCAATCACACGGACCCTGTGCTCTCGGTGACGCAGGATGGCGCCGGTGTCGCCGGATACTTCTTTGCCGGCAGTGACCACGCTGTGGTGGGGGAAACAACAGGAGCCGGCGCGGGACAGGCCGGTGTCCTTGGGGAGTCGACGGGCACCGGTGATTATCAGGCCGGCGTGTTGGGCGTGACCGGAGGTGCCGGTACCGGTCAAGCTGGGGTGAAAGGGATGGCCGGGGATGCCGCGTATACCACGGGCGCTGACGCCGGTGTCTTTGGGGAATCGACCGGCTCGTTTGGCGTGCTGGGACACAGCGACTCGTATTTTGGAATCTACGGCCACAGTGAGAGCGGCACCGGGGTGCGCGGAGATTCGAATGGGGCCGCGCATGCCGTCTCCGGTTACAACTACGGCACGGGTTATGGCGGTTATTTCTACGCCGTCGGTGGTACGGCTCTCAGAGCCTACGGGTCGGCAGAGGTCACGCAGAATCTGGACGTCTGGGGTGACATTACCACGGACCGGGTGGCCTACTCCGTGCCGCGCACGCACTACTTCACCGTGGGTGGTGAGGCTTTTGTCCCGGGCAGCAATGTCGATTACACAAACACCTATGGTATGGGCGGCGCTTACATCCATAGCGGAAGTGGCGGACTGGTCGCCCCCGTTCACTTGCCTCATGGAGCCGTGGTCACGGGTCTACAAGTTTTCTTCAACGACACCTCGTCATCCGATATGTCCGTGAGTCTGTATCGGCTTTCCTTAACCGCTGGCGCATACTCAGGTTTGGCTTCGGTCAGCTCATCGGGCACCTCTGGCTACTACAACTTGTCCGATACGACAATCTCGAATGCGACGATAAACAACACTGCATACAGCTATCACATCTATGCTTATTCTTCCTCCTGGAGCAGTAGTTTGAAGATCATGGGGGCGGTAATCACCTACACGATCGACGAGGCGCCGTGATGAAGCGGGCGGGTAAACGCGAACGCATGCCGCGCCGGGCCCGTGGCGTGGGCACCCAAAAGAGTGCGCGCCTGCTATGGGTGCTGGGTATACTGGTGGTCCTGGTGCCTGTCGGCGTCGTGCTGGCACAGGTATCGGCCGGTTTTGACCTGAGCTGGCACACGCTCTCCGGCGGTGGGGGCGGACGAACCTCCGCCAACTACCGCATCGACGACACAATAGGGCCCGAGGCCATGGGGCCTTCAAGCAGCGCCAATTTTAGGGTTGACTCAGGGTTCTGGTACGGCGTGTCGGGAGCTGCGTCCACCGGACCCAGCTTCGGCGACGCCTACGAGGTCGACGATACCTGCGACCGCGCCAAGATCATCTCCACCAGCGGCGCGCCGCAGGCGCACACGTTCCACGACGAGGGCGACCAGGACTGGATCAAGTTCGAGACCGAGGTCGGCAAGACCTACGTCATCGAGACGGCGAACGTCGGGGCCGACCACGACGCCGTCCTCTTCCTGCACGACGCGTGCGGCGCGCCTGACCTGGGCACCGAGGACAACGCCTTTGGGCAGACCGTGCGCTTGGAATGGAACAGCACCAGCGCCGGAACCTACTATCTGAAACTCCAGCAGCACGACCCTGCCGACCACGGTGACCAGACCTACTACGAAATCTCAATCAAGGTCGATAACACGCCGCCCTCGCCGCCGACAAGTCCGCGCTCCGCGCCGGCTGACAGGGCGCTGGTCGTGCAGTGGAAGCGCCCGCCGGAATACGACGTCAACGGCTACGATATCTGCTGGAACCCCGACGCGTCGACCAATGGTGGGAATATCTGTGCCGGCGTCGCGGACGTCGTGGGCGGCGACACGACCTATTACGAGCTGTCGCCCCTCGACAACGGCACGCGCTACTACCTCACGATCCGGGCCGTGGACTTCTCCAACAACGAGAGCCTGTGGACGTCTGAGATCTCCAATATCCCCGCAGAGCCACCCGATGCCACAGATCCCTCTGTGGCCGTCAAACAGCCCACGGCCGCCGGTGTGTACACGACGACGCTCAACACCGCCACCTTGAGCGGCGACGCCCAAGACGTAGGCGAGAACCTGAGCCGCGTCAAGGTGCATAACCTGACGAACAACAGCGAGGGTTGGGACTACACTTTGGCAGGCAGCACCGATACGTTCTACGTGGGCAGCCTTACCCTGAGCCCGGGTGACAACACGCTGGAGGTCACCGCCTACGACGACGCCGACAACACCGGCACCGACACCGTTGTCCTCCGCCGCCTCACCGAAAGCACCGGAGCGGTGATCATCGTAGCCGGGCACAATGGGACGTACAGCCTGCAGACCAATATCTATAACGCCACGAACAACGCATACCGGGTCTTCCAAGGCGCCGGCTTTGGCGACGAGGCGATCCATTACCTCGCCCCGGTCGCCCAAGACCCGGATGGCGACGGCACGAGCGAGGTGGATGGCGCGGCGACCAATGCCAACCTGCAAGCCGCTATCGAGACCTGGGCCGCGTCGGGCGGTCGTGTGGGCCCCGGCAAACCGCTCCACATCTACCTGATGGATCACGGGCTGAAGGAGGGCTTCTGCACCGACGGATGCGACGACACCCAACAGACGACGCCCAAGGCCCTGGATGGCTGGCTGAGCAACCTCGAGACCAGCACTGGCGCCGATACCATCAACGTCATCATCGAGGCATGCCACTCGGGCAGCTTCATCGACACACTCCAGGATGTGGAGTCCACCATCTCCAAGGCCGGGCGGGTCGTCATCGCCTCCACAGGTCGTAACAACAACGCCTACGCCTCGGCCCAGGGTGCCTACTTCTCCGACGCCTTCTTCTCCTGCGTCGTGGACAGCAACGACCTTAAGACATGCTACAATCAGGCCAAAACCGCGGTCACCATGGCAGGGCATAACCAGACCCCGTGGATGGACGACAACGGGGATGGTCTCTCCAATCCCTCCGATGGCACCATAGCGAGCAGCCGCTACATCGCCGCCGCCTTCGGTTCGTTCCGTCCCGAGATTCAGAGCGCATCCGTCAACGTCGTTGACACCTCCGGCACTTTGACCGCACAGGTTGAGCGTGGCGCCGAGGAGCTGAAGCTGGTCTGGGCAGCCGTGTACCCGCCCTCATTCCAGGAACCCACCGACACCACACTGGATCTCGGCGTGCCCGTCGTACGTCTGGAGGCAGATCCCGATACCGAAGGGCTCTACAAGGCCACCTACCCCGCGGGCTTCGGCGAGGAGGGCGCTTACCGCGTCATTTTCTACGCGGAGGATCGTTCGGGCATCAACGCCCAGCCCAGGCTCGTGCCCGTGGGCGAGCGTAGCGTCTACATACCGGTGGT
>JBNGDU010000078.1:0-3662 GCA_049975025.1 Anaerolineae bacterium | reverse complement strand
ATCGCATCTACGGCTTAAAGCCCCGTCCTCGGGGCGGCCTGAGCACGGACCAGCCTCTGCAACGGGGCTCTGCGCGCCGAAAACGCCCCCGAGACGGGGGCTACGAGCATCTATATCCAAATGCAGTTGCCCTAACGGTTGTATCCTAGGCAATCGTAGCTGGACCGGAAGGGGCTACCACCGTCATCCCCATCACCGTCCGGTGACCAGGTCATCAGACAGTGCATGCTTCTTAAATTGCAGTCGTCCTGAAGACTGCATAGCTTAGGTATTGACATACCAAAACAACTATGATATGATTTACACGTGTAAGGTTTCACGATTAACATACTGTTTCCCTCATTTGACAGGCCCAAGTCATCATCTTGCTTCTCGCTGCCTAGCCAACAGGTAGGAGTTCATGAAGCGTCCAACCCAGGCCGACGTCGCCCGCATCGCCGGTGTCTCCCGCGCGACGGTCTCTTATGTTCTCAACGACCGTACAGACGGGCGGATTCGCATCACCTCTGAGACCCGCCAGAAAGTGCTGAAGGCCGCTGAGGAACTAGGCTACGCGCCCAGTGCGCTGGCCCGAAACCTCCGCTCCGGCACCAGCCGGATGATCGGGTTCCTGATGCCTTGGGTGCACAATCCCCACTATTGGGACATTCTTGAGGGCGCCGAGGATGAGATCGCGAACCGGGGCTATCATCTGGTCTTGGAGACGGCCCACCTCGATCCCGAGCGCGAACGGCGCTCGTTACAGTCGCTCTTCCAGGGGCGCTTGGACGGCCTGATCTTGATCCCGACGTTCATCGAGAGGTTTTCCGACGAGCTCCAGTTGCTGGCGGAGCGTCACAGCCCGGTGGTACTCCTCAAACCTAACGAGGACACAGACTGGGTCTTCCCCGACATCCGCGCGGGGTACGAGGTCTTGATGGACCACCTGCTGGAGCTGGGGCACCGCCGGATTGCGTTCATCAACGGCGTGCTCCGCCGCCGAATCTACCAGTTGCGGGAGGAAGTGTATCGCGAGAAGATGGCCGAAGCCGGCCTATCTGTCGATCCCGCTTTACTGTGCTATTGTGGGCCTCACGCGCAGGACGCCTATCTCCAGGCGAGAGCCATCCTCGACCTCGACGACCCGCCATCTGCGATTTCCACCGTCAACGATCTGCTCGCCATGGGCGCGCTCCGCGCCATCCACGAGCGCGGTCTGACGGTGCCCGGTGACGTTGCACTCGCCGGGTTTGACGACAACGTCCTTGCCAAACAGCTCTATCCTCCCCTGACAACGGTGCGCATGCCTGCGCACGAGTTGGGGCGGCGGGCTGTGGAGTTCCTCTTTGCACGGCTGGAGCACCCAAAGGGCAATCTGATGCAGGAACTGATGCCGATGGATTTGGTGGTCCGGCAGTCTACTGTCGCTGATCCGGCAGATGTAGCTGTGCCGGAGCGCTTGTCAGAGCTGACGAAGGCGAACTAGGTCCTATCCATCAGTCACCGGCAGCGGACGAAATAACTTCATTCCCAGAAGAAAGGAGGCCAATAAGGGACAAATACGCTTGATGTCCCGAGCGAGGCAGATTGGAGGCGCCTTGCTCTCCCGGACTTGATCGATGTAGCCCCATGTCCGTTTGATCAACCCAAATTCAGACTTTCAGGGAGGAAGACACGATGAACGTGACGCGGAAGTATTTGTGTGGTTTGCTTGCGACTTCTATCGTCCTGCTGCTGGCGCTCCTTGCGGCATGTACGCCGCCGACAGCGGAGGTGATCCGCGAGGTCGTCACCCAGGTGGTCAAGGAGACCCAGATCGTCGAGGTCGAGGGCGAGGAGGTGGTTAGGGAAGTAGAGGTGGAGAGGGAGGTCGAGGTTGTCGTGACGGCGACGCCCGAGGCCATCGATACGGCGATGAAGTCGGTCCCGCGGGACCGGACCGTCGTCCTGGGTGCCTGGGAGCTGGCTTCACAACTGAACGCCACAGACAATTTCAACCCGATCATCAATGCGGCGTCTGTACGGACGAACTACGCCAAGTGGATCTTCGAAGCCTTGATGTACTACAACATGAACACGGGTGAGGAGTACCCTTGGCTCGCCGAGAGCTATGAACTCGATGATGACTACACGGGTATCACCATCTACCTGCGCAAGGGCGTGACCTGGTCGGACGGTGAGGACTTCAACTGCGACGACGTCAAGTACACCATCGATGCCAACATGGAGACCGAGACCGCGCGCTACCGGGGGTTATTCACCGAGTGGTTCGAGAGCGTCAACTGCGTCGACGACTTCACACTGCGGATCGACTACACCGATGTCAACCCCCGCATCCATCAGAAGCTTTTGATTGGGTGGGAGAACCACTTCGTGATCGTGCCCGAGCACATCTACGCCGACAAGGACCCGGCGACCTTCACGAACCTGGATCTCGGTAAGGGATGGCCCATCGGCACCGGCCCCTACAAGCTGGTCCTGGTCTCGCCACAGCAGGTTATCTACGACCGCCGCGACACCTGGTGGGGCGCCGAGACCGGCTTCATGGATATGCCCGAGCCATTGCGCATCGTGGGCACTAACGCGGCGACCGACGAGGCGTATGCCCAGCTCTACATGACCGACAAGCTGGACTATGGTGGCTTTGCTTTGATGTTGGGGAGCTTCGAAGCCGCAAAGGAGAAGAACCCGACGGTGCGCTCGTGGTACACCGAGGGGCCGCCCTACGGCGCGCCTGACGGCTGCATGTACCAACTGTGGCTCAACAACAACACCTTCAATGAAACGAACGTGCGCCTGGCGTTGAACTACGCCATGGACCGCCAGGAGATCGTCGATCTGGCTTACCAGGGCGCTACGTTCACGAAGGCGTACCCGATCTCTGCGTACGTGACCGGTGGTTGGGGTGATGTCATCGATCCCATCGTCGAGAAGTACAACCGCGATGCTCCCAACCAGGCCAAGGTCGACGAGTACATGGACGCAGCCGGCTACGCCAAGAACGGAGATGGCTTCTGGGAGAAGGACGGCGAGGTCCTCGAGTTCGTGGTTACGGTGCCCTCCTCGTGGGCGGCGATGGGTCCGGTGATCGCCGAGCAGTTCACGCGTGCCGGGTTCAAGGTCGAGGAGCAGCTCGATACCACCGGTCAGTATGGCACCGAGATGAACCAGGGGACCATCGACGCCGTTGCCTACGTGCACTGTGGCAGCAACTTCGATCCCTACGACTCGCTTTCGTACTTCCACAGCGAGTGCTATGCGCCTGAGGGCGAGGATGTGCCCACAGGGTGCGGTGGCATGAAATCACATCGCTTCGTTGGTGATCCTGAGATGGATGCCGCCATCGAGATGATGGAGAAGACCCCGCCCGATCCCAACAACCTGCAGTACGTCGAGTGGGTTGAGACGGCGCTGGACGTCTATCTCAGGGAGATGCCGACGCTGATCATCGCGGAGGAGCTCCACGTCATCACAATGAACGAGTCGTACTGGACCGGATGGCCCACGGCCGATGATCCCTATATCGCGCCGTATCCATGCTGGAGTGACTTCACCCTGGCGCTCTATCGCATCGAGCCTACACGTTAGGTCGGGCCTAAAGCAGATGGGGAGGGCGCGGCGGCGCCGTGCCCTCCCCGCTAACCTTATCATGATCGTAAGGTCCAAGGATCCCATCGGCTTTC
>JBNGDU010000077.1:0-5775 GCA_049975025.1 Anaerolineae bacterium | reverse complement strand
GCAGGGGCCGAGATGCTGCTGCAAACCTGGGTCTCGGACGCCATCGTCGATGACGGCGCTGGGCGCGGCACCCTGCGCGGCGTGATCGTCGAGACCAAGCGTGGGCGCGAGGCGATCCATGCGAAGGTCGTGGTGGATGCCACCGGCGACGCCGACATCGCCGCCCGGGCCGGTGCGCCGGTGCATCTGCGCGAGCAGGGCCTGCACAGCCTCTGTTTCCGGCTCGGCAACGTCGATGTGGATGGATTCGTCGATTACTTCCGCCGGAACCCCGACCAGTTCCCGGCGTATATGGACGTGGATTGGTCGCTCTCAGAGGCGCTGGCCCAGTACGACGACTGTGGTACCTTTCTCTTCCCGCATGGCGGCGGGATGCAAATGAAGGCCTTTCAGCGCGCCAGGGCCGAAGGCGCACTGCCCGCAACTATCGGCATTCAGGACACCACCGATGCCTGTCAGATGCACGCCCTTCGCCAGACAGGCGTAGTGCACGTCATCACGGGCTTCACCCACTTCGATGGGCTCGATCCCCAGAAGATCAGTCGCAGCGTCCTGGACGGGCGGCGGATGGCCTTCACCCTGGCTGAGGTCTATCGCGACTACATCCCCGGCTTCGCCCACGCTTTTGTCGCCGGCACCGCCGCCAACCTCGGCGTGCGTACCTCGCGCTACCTGGACGGCGACTTCGTCTTCACCGCCGCGATGACGCAGCCCGGCGTCCGTCATCCCGACGGTGTGGGGCGCTTCGTCGGGTATGACCACGTCGTGAAACATCCCGGTCCCAACGCGTGGGGCTCCCAAGTCTGTCATACGGCGTCATCGGACCTGCCCTACCGCTGCTTGTTGCCCAAAGCCGTGGACGGCCTGATCATGGGTGCCGGGCGCAGTATCAGCACCGACAACCCATCGCTGTTGCGGGCGATGGCCTACACTATGGTCGTCGGTCAGGCTGCGGGCGCCGCTGCCGCCGCAGCCGCCAACACGGACACGCCACCGCGCTGCGTTGACGTGGCCTTGGTTCAGTCCGCATTGCGGCGACAAGGGGTGACGGTATAACGGGAAAAGAAGCAGGAAAGCATGCGATGATGTCTGTGCACGTTCTGTGCAATTGGCACATACCGCCGAATTCGAACTGCGGCGCAAGACATCTAGGTGACGGAGGAAACTAAAGGAAGGAGACGATACCATGGAACAAAGATCTGCGTCCTGGCAACTGGCGTCCGCGACGGCGTTACCGAACCATCAGCCCAGCCGCCGGCTGTATTTCTTCTCCGAAGGACTGCCGGAAGGCGCACGCAACGTGCGTCACGTCTATGCGCCGGTGACTAAGCACGGCGTGGTCTTCGAAGGCGATGCGCCTTGGGAGAGGGGCGGCATGGTGGCCTCATTCTGCAGCACCGTGATCCGTCTGGACGACGGACGCTATCGTCTCTACTATACGATGCGCAATGGCGGCTCCATGCGCATCGCCGTGGCCGAATCCACCGAGGGGCTGGCCTGGCAGCGTCTGCCGCTGGGGCAAGAGCAGTGGCGAGGATACGATACCAACCGCATCGTCCTTACCGGGGTTCCGGGGGCCGAGTCATTCGATAGCTCGGACATCGTGCTCGAGGGCGAAGCCAGCCGGCAGAATCGAGTCTGCCAACCGCAGGTGCTGCGTCTGCCCGACGGTCGCTGGCGTATGGTCTACTGGCACCACCAGCAAGGCTGGGGGCGGATGCCTTACCTCTACACCGTCGCCGAAAGCGAAGACGGCCTGCGCTGGCACGTCTCGCACTTTGACCGCCCGGCGCTCAACTCCCACTGGCTGGGCGACACGTCGGGGCTGAGCGAGGAGGAGCGTCTGACAGAGAAGGCGCGCCGCACCAACGATGCCAACTACATGTACTGGAACCCGCGATTGGGCTGCTATGAGCAGTTCTCGCAATGGTTCCTTGACGCCATCCCGGAGCGCCGCGTCGCTGAGGACAATGTTCCGGACTTCAACCGCATGATCCAGCGCCGCGTCAGCGCCGACGGCTTGACTTGGAGCGCACCAGAGCTCGTGATCCAGGCGGATGCCCGAGACCCTTGGGATCAGCAGTTCTACTACCTCGCCGTGCAGTACCACGAGGATTGGTTGATCGGATCGCTCGGTCACTACCGAGTTGAGAACGCACAACAGACGATGGATCTGGAGCTGGCCTTCAGTCGTGATGGTCGGCGCTGGGAGCGCCCGCTGCGCGGCGGATTCATTCCACGTGAGCCGGGCGGGCGTGACGCCGAGGGGGTCTATCCGCCTAACGCCTGGATTGACCGCGGCGATGACTGGCTGTGTCTTTACACGGGGTCGGCTCGGAAGCACAATCAGAGCCGGAATGCCGACCTGCCGCCACACTGCATCATGGCGGTGAGCTGGCCGAAACACCGCTTTGTGGGACTGCGCGCCGAGCGCGTGCCAGGCGGTTTCCTGACGTCGGTCTTCTATCCGCAGGCGCCTGAGATCAGGGTGGACGCCGACGTGCACGGCTGGCTGCGTGCCGAACTCTGTGATGCCTGGGGGCGCAAGCGCGAGGGCTATCATCTGGAGGACAGCATAGCCATCCACGGCGACGACACGGGGCACATCCTGCGCTGGCGTGGTCGGGATACCCGTGGCTTTCGCTACGATCCAGTTCGGCTGCGCTTTGAGTTCGCGGACGCAGATCTCTACAGTGTGGCGTATTGACCGAGACAGAGAGGGGAAGCCTATGGAACGGTATATTGCAATAGACGGCGTGTGCGCCTGGCCCAACCTGACCAAGATGCCGGATGGGGCGATTGTCGCTACTATCTTCAACCAACCCTGTCACGGGCTTTGGGAGGGCGACGTGGAGTGCTGGGCCAGCGAGGATGGAGGACGCACCTGGCGACTGCGCGGGACGCCCGCGCCGCACGAGCCCGGCACCAACCGCATGAACGTTGCAGCCGGGCTGGCCGCTGACGGGGACCTAGTGGTGATCGCCTCCGGCTGGACCCATCGTCCAGCCAAGGGCGAGGGACGTGCCGGTCACGATGCGCCGGCCCATCCCCTCCTCCCCTGGGTCTGCCGCTCCGGCGACGGCGGTCGCACCTGGACCCAGGCGGAGACCATATCACCGCCCGAGCAGAGGTCCGAGCGCATCATCCCGTTCGGTGACATCGTCCACTTGCGGGACGGAACGCTGGGCGTCTGCATCTATAGCTGGCAGCCACCGGACGAGCACAACTGTTACTTCTACATCAGCGGCGACGACGGTCGCACCTGGAGCATCCGGGGCGTCATCCAGGAGGGTGACATCAATGAGACCGCGCCGGTGGTGCTGCCGGACGGCGAGCTGCTGGCTTGCGCGCGGACGCTTGGCGATCAGCACCTGGAGCTGTTTCGCTCTCTGGACGACGGACGGACCTGGCGGCGGGAGCAGGCCGTGTCCGAGGGCAGCCAACATCCGGCCCATCTGCTGAGCTTGTCTGAGGAGCGCGTGTTGTTGACCTACGGCAACAGGCGCGAGGGCCACGAGGGCATCGAGGTGCGCTTGAGCGAGGATGCCGGGCGTACGTGGCGCGAGGCCAAGCGCCTGGTCGACCTTGAGCCGGCGGACCTCGGCTACCCGGCGACGGTGCCCGGCGACGATGACGCCCTGGTGACCGCCTGGTACGCCAGCGGCATTGCCGCTCACCAGCGCTACCATATGGGCGCGGCGGTGTGGACGCTCGACGAGCTTTTCGGGGGACTGTGAGCGAGACTGAAGTGAACAATTTGACATCCGACCGCGTAACTACCATCTTCGACGGGCAGCCGCCCGATTCGCTAGCCTGCGACACAACGCTGCGGGCCACGCCGGATGGCTCATGGGTGACGGTCATGCTCGGTGGCGGACATACCGAGCCGCTGCCGCAGAACCGGATCTTCCTCAGCCGCAGCACCGATCAGGGCGCAAGCTGGACGCCGATGCGGTCGCTTGACTTAGGGATCAAGGAGAAAAGCCCGACCACCGCCTTGGTCCCCTCCGAACTCATGGTCCACAATGGGCGCTGCACCCTGTTCGTCTCCACCCATGACGGTACCTTCGGCAACTGGAAGGCCTGGATGACGCAGAGCGACGACGCGTGCCGGACCTGGTCTCCGCTGGTTCCTGCGCCGGGCAAGCTTCGCGACCGCACCTTCATCCGCAACCACATCGTCACCCGCGATGGTCGCATCCTGTTGCCCTTTCAGCATTACAACCGTGTGAAATCGCCGCCGGTTGAGATCTCAGAGGGGCGTTTCTTCTCAGCGCCGACCGACCCTCGTAACGGCGTGCTGATGAGCGAGGACGACGGTGAGACCTGGACGCTCCACGGCGATATCCGCCTCACGGATGACGACGACTACCACGGCTGGGCCGAGAACAACATTGTGGAGCTCCCCGACGGGCGCATCGCCATGATCATCCGCGCCGACGGCCTTGGGGGCGTGCTCTATTGCGCCGAGTCCATCGACGGGGGGCGGACGTGGCCTGCCTTCGCGCACAAAACAGAGATCCCCAATCCGGGCTCCAAGGCCACGCTCTACGGCCTCGGTGACGACACCGTCGCGCTGCTGCACAACCCGAACCCCCGGCATCGCAGCCCGCTGGCGCTCTGGATCAGCTACGATGGGCTCGAGACCTGGTCTTACCGGCGCGTGCTGATCCCCGAGTCGTGTGACGGTCCGGAGGGCCGGCTGAATTACCCGGATGGCTTCGTCGGCGCGGACCGGCGCTACCTGCACTTCACCTTTGACGACAACCGGCACCGAGCGGTCTACGTCGGGGCGAGGCTGCCGTTTCCATAGCCCGGATGATGCGGTAAACGATCCCACTGGTCCCTGATTCAAGGAGTAGATAAACAATGACCAATATCATGCAGTTAGAACGGATGGCGCGCGTGAAATCGATGTGGCAGGAGTCATCCTGGATGCGCATTCGCTCCCAGATCCAGTTTTCCGAGCATATAGCGGCGACGGATGCGGAGCACGGAGCCGCTTGCCAGCCGCTGGTGGAGCAGGCCAAGGATGCGGTGGCGGCGGCCCTGGCCTCCGAGACGGTCGATTGGTCTCAACTCGTTGAGCGGGTCGAGGCGATCCTCGCGCCTATGTCGGACGCAGCGCAGGCGCGGACGCTCTATCTGGTCGGTCACGCACACATCGATATGAACTGGATGTGGTCCTGGCCCGAGACCGTCGCGGTCACCCTCGACACCTTCCGCACCATGCTCGATCTCCTCGAGGAATTCCCTGAGTTTCATTTCTCCCAAAGCCAGGCGAGCGTCTACGCGATCGTCGAGAGGTATGCGCCCGAATTGTTGCCGCGTATTGCGCATTTTGTGAAAGAAGGGCGATGGGAGGTCACGGCAAGCCACTGGGTGGAGAGCGACAAGAATATCGTGAGTGGCGAGGCGTTGTGCCGGCACGTGTTGTACACGCGAGACTATATGGCGCGCCTGTTCGAGCTGAAGCCCGAGGATGTGATGATCGATTGGTCGCCCGACACGTTCGGCCATGCCACGACGGTTCCGACTTACCTGCGCCAGGGTGGCGTGCGTTACCTTTACATGCATCGACCGGGGCTTGCGCAACAGCCTGTCCCTGAGGCGTTCTGGTGGGAGGGGCCAGACGGTTCCCGGGTCCTGGTGCGAAATGACCAGAAACGCGGCTACAACGGGGTCATCCAGCCCGACAACATCCTCGAGGTGATGGAGGCGATGCAGCGTTCGGTTGGCCTTGGTTTCGCCTTGCTGGTGTACGGAGTCGGCGAC